>DCAB01000012.1:37604-189784 GCA_002311855.1 Candidatus Dadabacteria bacterium UBA1144
TTAGCCACGGTTTTTTTCTTTTTCTTAACTGCCATAAACAATAAACCTCCATTTAAAATTAAAAAAATGAAATTAATACATTTTTCTCTACTCTAATTTTTTTAAAAATGATTGTCAAGAAAATTTATTTGTCAATATAAATAAAAACTTCTTCTTTTTTTATTACAACTTCATAAGTTTTTATATTTTCAGTTGCAGGTAAAGAGGTTGGTTTTCCATTTCTTATATCAAATTTTGCTCCATGATGTATACACTCAATCTCATATTGGTTTAATTCACCGTCATCTAGAGGATAATTCATATGGCTACATTGATTTTCAATTGCGTATATGGAATCGTTTTTCTTGATTAAGATTACGGAATTACCTTCTATATCTTTCTTTAACAAAGTATCGACCGGAATTTCACTTATATTGCAAACTTTTAATAAATTACTCATCTTTTTCGATTAGCTTGGACGAAATAAACCATTGTTCCACTACTCTGTGATATAAATTAATTAATTTTTTACTTTTTAATGGCTCACATACTTCATCAGCAAAAGCTCTTACAAGCATAGATACCACCTTATCTTTGCTAATCCCTCTTGTTCGCATATAGTGGATTGCATCCTTATTTAATTGTCCAGTTGTTGCTCCATGGGTACATTTTACATCGTCAGCATATATTTCTAATTGGGGCTTCGTATCAACTTGAGCATGATCTGAAAGCAGCAGATTTCTATTAGTCTGTTTTGCATCTGTTTTTTGTGCTCCTTTGTGAACTACGATTCTTCCGTGGAAGATTCCCTTCGAAGAATCTTTTAGCAATCCTTTATATAGTTGTCTACTGCTACAATTTGGTTTTGCATGCTCTACGAACATATAATTATCCATTAATTGGTTATCTTGAGAAAGATAAAGGCCAAGAATTGAAGAATAGGACCCATCACCATTCAATAAAGGATGTACATTATTTCTAATGAGATTGCCTCCCATTAGAATTGAATTTGTAGTGAAATTTGAATCTCTATCCTGCTTTATTTTTAAGTTGGAAAATACAAATGAAGATTTACTTCCATCTTCAATTAGTAAGTGTTCGACGCTAGAATTTTTATCCATATATAGCATTGTAGTCCTATTTGAGAAGTATTTCTTGTTGGAATCCGAGAAAGAGTACTCGATTATTTCACCACTACTTGATTCTCCGAAATGTAGAATATTTCTTGAATTAATAAATGCATCAGACGAACTAGAATCAAATTTATTAACCAAGACGATGGGTTTTGAAATTTTATGAGATTTTTCTATTTCGATATATACACCATTTTCAAGGAAGGCGGAATTAAGCTCGTAAAAAAAATCTTTGTTTCTCAATGAAAACTGGTCCAAAATTATTTTTTTTAGATTTTGATCTTCACTGACAATAGCATCTTTCATATTTAAGGCTTTAAATTCCAAATCAGCAGAATGGACCAGGGACCCGTTGACAAAAAAGATAAAATGCGCATCTAGATCTGATAAACAACTTGGAATCTCTGAGATGTCAAATTTGTTAGTTGATTTATCGAGTGGCAAGAAATCGTTACCGAGAAAATCCTTTAAATTGGTAAATCTCCAATCTTCATCTGTTATTTTTGGAATACCAATATTTTGAAAAGAATTTAATCCATTTAATCTAAAATTATTGAACCAATCAGGTACGACTTTATTAAATTTATCATTATTAAAATAACTCGTGTATCTATCTTCAAAATTATTCATAATTTATTCTTTTATCCACGAATATCCTTTTGATTCTAATTCTAGCGCCAAATTTTTATCTCCGGATTTAACAATTTTTCCATCAATAAGGACATGAACAAAATCAGGGACAATAAAATTTAGGAGTCTCTGATAATGAGTAATAATAAGAAAAGATCTTTGTTCGTCTCTTAACGAGTTAACCCCATTTGCAACAATTTGAAGAGCATCAATATCCAATCCAGAGTCAGTTTCATCGAGAATACATAAATTTGGATTGAGGATAGCCATCTGAAAAATCTCATTTCTCTTTTTCTCGCCGCCGGAAAAACCTTCATTTAACGATCTACTCAATAAAGATTCGTCCATTTTTAATAATTTTATTTTCTCTTTAGCAATTTTAGTAAATTCAACTGGCTTGAGAACAGCTTGGCCTTTAGCTTTTTTAATTGAATTAAGAGCCTCTCTCAAAAAATAACTATTTGAAACCCCGGGTATCTCAATAGGGTACTGAAAGGCTAAAAAAATTCCTTTTTGTGCTCTTTCGTCTGGTACCATCCCCATTATACTCTCACCGTTATAAAAAATATCACCGTGAGTAATTGTATAATCTTCTTTACCGGCAAGAATGGATGCAAGAGTACTTTTTCCAGATCCATTAGGACCCATTATTGAATGAACCTCGCCCTTGCCAATATTAAGATTTACACCTTTTAATATCTTTTGTCCTTTGATCTCCGCGCAAAGATTTCTTATCTCTAACATAAATGGCTCCCTGTAAATGAATATTATGGCTGAGTTTAGCCAACACTTCCTTCTAGACTAACACTTAACAATCTTTGGGCCTCAACAGCAAATTCGAAAGGCAGTTCTTTAAAGACTTCTTTGCAAAAACCGTTCACAATTAGTGACAATGCATCTTCTTGGGACATCCCTCTTTGTTGACAATAGAAGATTTGATCTTCCCCAACTTTAGAAGTTGAAGCTTCATGTTCAAGTTGAGCAGTAGAATTTTTTATTTTTATATACGGAAAAGTATGAGCTCCACATTTGTCACCAATTAGTATTGAATCACATTGAGTATAATTTCTCGCATTTTCTGCATTTTTTGATACTTCAACTAGGCCTCTGTATGTATTTTGACCATAACCGGCTGAGATACCTTTCGAAATTATTGTGCTTCTTGTATTTTTTCCTATGTGAAGCATCTTGGTTCCCGTATCAGCTTGTTGTCTATTATTAGTCAGAGCAACTGAATAGAATTCACCGACTGAATCATCACCTGTTAGTATACAACTGGGATATTTCCAAGTTATGGCGGACCCAGTTTCAACTTGCGTCCAAGAAATTCTTGAACCCCTCCCTAGACAATGACCTCTTTTCGTAACAAAATTATAGATGCCTCCTTTTCCTTCTTTGTCACCCGGATACCAATTCTGAATTGTTGAATATTTAATCGTTGCATCATCATGGGCGATTAATTCGACACATGCCGCATGTAGTTGATTCTCATCTCTTTTTGGCGCTGTACATCCTTCTAGATAACTTACATAACTACCTTCATCCGCAATTATAAGAGTTCTTTCAAATTGGCCAGTATTTTCGGCATTGATTCTGAAATAAGTCGATAGCTCCATAGGACATCTAACACCTTTAGGGACATAGACAAATGAACCATCGGTAAAAACTGCCGCATTTAGAGCAGCATAAAAATTATCTCCTTTCGGTATTACTGAACCCAAATATTTTTTGACAAGTTCTTCGTGTTCCACAACCGCTTCAGAGAATGAGCAGAAAATTATTCCTAAATCAGCTAATTTCTCCTTAAAAGTAGTGATTAAAGATACGCTATCAAAAACTGCATCCACTGCAACTCCTTCAAGCATTTTTTGTTCTTCTAATGGAATACCTAACTTTTCGTATGTTTCTAATATCTCTGGGTCTATCTCATCTAATGATTCTGGTTTAATTTTAGGTCCAGCAAAATAACTTATATTGTTATAGTCGATTGGTTTAATTTTTAACTTTGCCCAAAGAGGGTCTTTCATTTTTAGCCATCTCCTGTAGGCTTTTATCCTAAACTCAAACAACCATTCTGGTTCCTTCTTCCTCTCTGAAATATATTTTATTACTCCTTCATTAAGACCTTTAGGAAGTATGTCCTGCTCTACATCGGTAATAAAACCATATTTATATTCTTCTTTCTCAAGCATTTCCTTTGTAGCTTGATTGTTATCAATTTTTAATTCTTGATTCATCTATCTATCTTTCCTCCAAATTTTTAAAATCGTTTTGTGCTATATCACTTAAAGTAACTTTACTTAAAAATCTTAGGGTATTTAATTGGAGATGGTCCCAAACCGACCTTTGAT
The DNA here is from genome assembly GCA_002311855.1 of Candidatus Dadabacteria bacterium UBA1144. Taxonomy (GTDB): domain Bacteria; phylum Desulfobacterota_D; class UBA1144; order UBA1144; family UBA1144; genus UBA1144. Next base: position 41,698 of record DCAB01000012.1, read on the forward strand.
TACATCCATCAAATAATTCACAGATTTCGCCTTTGTCCATGCAATCTATAAGTTGCATATCCCCTTCGATGGCTTCATAGATTTCCTTAAGAGAAATATCTTTGGCCTGCTTTTTTAAGGAATAGCCTCCGTCAGGTCCAGGTGAAGAGCGCAATATTCCCCTTTGTACCAATTTCCGCATTACCTTTGCTAGATAATTTTCCGGAATATGCTGTTCAGCCGAAATATCTTTGATTGTAGACACAACTATCTTATTACTCGCCAAATGGGTCAGGGATCTAACGGCATAATCTAATGTTCTACTTATCTGCATTACAAATCTTCACTTATTAACGTCAACACCTTTAATATAACCTAAAAAATAGCTTGTTTCACTTAAAAGGCCATCTTGACATGCAAACGCATTACAGTAATATATTAGCTTAATTTATATACTTCAGGAACAACATGGACAAAAAAAGATGGCTTTTGATAGATGCGACAGATAAGATTATTGGGAGACTAGCATCTAACGTCGCAAATATATTAATTGGAAAAAGTAAAACAGATTATCAGCCTGGTGGCGATAATGGGGATTTCGTGATAATTATTAATAGTGATGAAGCAAAATTTACTGGAAGAAAATTAAATCATAAATTTTACTATAAGAATACCGGCTATCCAGGTGGTCTAAGAAGTATAAATGCCGCAGAATTAATGAAAAAAGACTCAACTGAGGTACTAAAAAAAGCTGTTAAAGGAATGTTGCCTAAAAATAAACGGCAAGCCCTACTAATGAGAAGATTGAAAATTTACACTAATTCATCCCATCCACATAGAGCACAAAATCCTGAGGCAGCAGAGATTTAGAATGTCCGAAAAATATTATGCCACGGGAAGAAGAAAAAATGCGATAGCTAAAGTATGGCTTTCAAAAGGTACTGGTCAAATCAAGATTAACAAAAGAGATATAAAGGAATATTTTCCCCGCGAAGTGTGGATTAGTCATGCAACCGAGGCTCTTGGTCTAACCGATACAGTTAATGAGTTTGATTTTCAAATATCCGTTTTGGGGGGTGGATTGACCGGTCAATCGGGAGCTATTAGATTAGGAATATCAAAAGCACTTGTCCTTTACAATAATGTTTTACGTTCCAAACTAAAACCCAAAGGTCTTCTAACAAGAGATTCAAGAATGGTTGAAAGTAAAAAATATGGTTTGAAAAAAGCGAGAAGAGGTCAGCAATATTCAAAAAGATGAGAATCGTTTAATGAAAAAAAAATTTAAAATTGCCAATCCTAAAGGTAAACTTGGAGTTTTAATTCCTGGTATTGGAGGCGCGGTTAGTACAACCTTTATAGCTGGAGTTGAAGCTTTTAAAAAAAATCTTGGCAAACCATTCGGTTCATTATCTCAAATGGGCACTATAAGATTGGAAAAGAGGACTAGCAAGAAGTCTCCTTTGATCAAAGATTTGATGCCTTTAGCCGACATCGAAGATTTAGAATTCTTTGGATGGGACGTCTATCCCGAAAATTGTTACAAAGCGGCTCTTAAAGCCGGTGTTCTTGAGGAATCATTAATTGAAAGATTAAGAGATGAATTGGAATCTATAACTCCTGAAAAAGCTGTATTTAATAAAAGGTATGCCACAAATTTAAAAGGTAAAAACATAAAAAAAGAAAAAAATTATTTTAAGCTTGCCCAAGAATTAATAAAAGATATAAAGAATTTTAAGAATAAGAAGAATATCGATAGATTGGTCATGATATGGTGTGGAAGCACAGAGATTTTCATGACACAAACTAAGGTTCATAAAAATATCAAATCATTTGAACAAGGACTTAAAAGTAATGACAAGAATATATCCCCTAGTATGATTTATGCATATGCCGCAATAAAATGTGGGGCTGCATATGCTAATGGTGCTCCGAATTTATCGGTAGATATTCCTGCATTGACAGAATTAAGTCTTCGAAATAATATTCCTATCGCAGGAAAAGATTTTAAAACTGGGCAGACACTTATGAAAACAATTCTCGCTCCAGGGATTAAAAGTAGACTTCTCGGATTAAATGGGTGGTTCTCAACAAATATACTTGGTAATAGAGATGGAGAAGTTTTAGATAATCCAAAAAACTTTAAAACTAAAGAAGAAAGCAAGCTAAATGCCTTGCAACATATCTTCCAACCTGAACTTCATCCAGATCTCTATGGGGACTTTTATCATAAAGTTCGCATAAATTACTACCCTCCTAGAGGAGACCAAAAAGAATCTTGGGACAATATAGACATATTTGGCTGGCTCGGCTACACAATGCAAATAAAAGTTAATTTTTTATGTAGGGACAGTATCTTGGCAGCACCTATCGTTTTAGATCTAATCATTTTTATGGATCTTGCTCAAAGAGCTGGGATGAAAGGGATTCAGGAGTGGATGTCTTTTTATTTTAAGAGCCCAATGCATGACGAAACAGTTTACCCGGAACATGACATATTCATCCAATCCATCAAACTAAAAAACACACTAAGGTTTCTTGCTGGTGAAAAGACCATCGATCATTTGGATTAGATTATTATTACGAGTAATCATGCAATAAGATTTCCGGACTCTAAAGTAAGAGTGACTTGATCTGACTTAACACTTATAGCACCTGTACCATTGTTGAACTTCTTCTCAGTTCCGTCTTTAGATTTAATTTTGAAATCTCCTGCAGTTATATCAGAGGAAAACAATGTATGTCCTGGTAAAATACCAAATTCTCCAGATGAATTAGTAGCAGACAAGTATTCCACCGTTCCATCAAATAAAATTTCTTCAGGTGTATATATTTTCAGATTAAAAAAATCACTCATAGCTAGTCTAGTTTTTTAGCTTTTTCTTTAGCTTCTTCGATGCTCCCAACAAGATAAAATGCTTGCTCAGGTAAGCTATCGAGTTCTCCACTTAAGATTTCATCAAAAGATTTAACCGTATCTTGAATTGGTACATATTTCCCTTCCAATCCAGTAAATTGTGAAGCAACAAAGAATGGCTGAGATAAAAATCTTTGCATCTTTCTTGCTTTTGATACATCTATCTTGTCTTGCTCTGACAATTCGTCCATACCAAGAATGGCTATAATTTCTTGTAATTGTTTATATCTCTGTAATATTCTTTGTACTTCTCTTGCGACTCTGTAATGTTCGTCACCAACTATTCTTACGTCAAGCATTCGAGATGTGGAGTCTAGAGGATCAACGGCAGGATAGATGCCAAGCTCCGCTAATTGTCTCGATAAGACAATCGTTCCATCTAAATGAGCAAAAGTTGTAGCTGGGGCTGGGTCAGTTAAGTCATCCGCGGGAACATAAATTGCCTGAACTGAGGTAATAGATCCTTTAACGGTAGAAGTGATTCTTTCTTGTAATTCGCCCAAATCAGTCGCAAGCGTAGGTTGATAACCAACCGCAGATGGTATTCTACCAAGCAGGGCAGACACCTCAGAACCAGCTTGTGTAAATCTAAATATATTGTCAATAAATAATAATACATCCTGTCCTTCTTCATCTCTAAAATGCTCAGCTAGAGTAAGACCCGACAAAGCAACTCTTGACCGCGCCCCCGGGGGCTCGTTCATTTGACCAAAAACAAGACCCGTATTTCCTAGGACCCCGGATTCTTTCATTTCCATATATAAATCGTTACCTTCTCGAGTTCTTTCTCCAACTCCTGCAAAAAAAGAATAGCCACCATATTCCTTAGCAACATTATTTATAAGCTCCATGAGAAGAACCGTCTTTCCGACTCCTGCCCCACCAAACAATCCAATTTTTCCCCCCTTTAAAAAGGGTGCCAAAAGATCTATGACTTTAATTCCTGTTTCAAAGACTTCTGTTTCTGTGCTCTGTTCTTGAAAAGAAGGTGGAGGTTTATGTATTGAATCAAATTTATCTGCTTCTATAGGACCTCCTCCATCAATAGATTCTCCAACTACATTCATCATTCTCCCAAGCGCTGCTTTGCCAACAGGAATACTTATAGGTTTACCAGTATCAAGAACCTGTTCTCCTCTTTGAATTCCATCTGTTGTATCCATTGCTATACATCTCACTCTTTTGCTTCCAATTTGTTGGGCAACTTCGATTACCAGATTCCAATCTTGATCATTAATCAGTGGATTAGATAATTTTAGTGCAGTGTTTATTGGGGGAAGAATTTCTGAGAAAAACTCAACATCAATAACTGGCCCTAGAACCTGAACAACTTGTCCAAAATTATCACTACTCATAATTTATTTCTCCTTTATTTCATAGCCTCAGAACCATTCACGATATCCATCAATTCTTTCGTGATGTCTGCCTGTCTTGTTTTGTTAAATAACATCGTAGTCTCTTTTATTATATCGTCAGCATTCCTTGTTGCATTATCCATTGCAGCCGTTCTTGCGGCATGTTCACTTGTGATAGCTTCCAAAAGTAAGCTTGATATTGTAAGCTCGAAAAACTTAGGGACGACAATCTCGATAAATGAATTTATATCTGGTTCAATTAAAATATTCAAATCCTTTTTAGCATCTTCGTGATCTTCCAATTCAATTGGTAAGACTTTAGTTATTGTTGGCAATTGAGATATAGAGCTCACAAATTTATTATAAGCAACATATATTTGATCAAAGTCTCCATTTAAGAAATATGGTAAAATTTTATTGGAAATATTCTCTGATAAAATTTTGTAATTTTTTTCATCTAAGGAGAAAGTTTGATCTCCAAAGCTATTTTCTTTGAAATAATCTTGACCTTTTTTACCTATAAAAAACTTTTCTATAATTTTTTCTGAAAACTCATATCTATCTATCAATCTAAATAAGTTTGAATTATATGATCCACATAAGCCTCTATCGGAGGATATAATAACTAAAAGAGATTTTTTATTTCCTTCTAAATCATTAAAAAACCTACTTGGGGAATCTTTAGTGGATTTCGACACAAATGATATAATTTCTTTGTATGACATAAAATAGGATCTAAATGAGTTGAGCATAACCTGAGTTTTTGCGTACTTAACTGTGGCAATCATTTTCATAGCCTGCATAATTCTTTTAGTGCTCTTAACACTAGCAATTTTTGTTCTTATATCTTTCAAACTAGGCATTTTAAGAAGAATATGTTCCTTTAAATTTTTCTAAACTTGTTTTCAAAGATGCGGCAATTTCGTCAGAATATTCCGACTTAAGCTCTTCTAAAACATCTTGATGATTAGTATCAAAATAGTCATAAAGTTTCTGTTCAAAGTCGTTTATTTTCGAGACTTCAACGTCGTCTGCGAAACCATTAGTTACAGCAAATGTAAGCAGGGCTTGTTTCTCTACCGGCAATGGAACATACTGTCCTTGCTTTAGAGCTTCAACTAATCTTGACCCTCGTTCTAATTGAGATTTGGTTATATCATCAAGATCAGATGCAAACTGAGAAAAAGCTTCAACTTCTCTGTACTGAGCAAGGTCAAGCCTTAAAGTTCCAGCAATTTTTTTCATACTTTTAACTTGCGCAGCACCACCAACCCGTGAGACTGAAAGTCCGACATTGATAGCTGGTCTGACACCGGAATAGAACAAATCTGTTTCAAGATAAATCTGTCCATCCGTAATTGAGATTACATTAGTTGGGATATAGGCTGAAACATCACCTGCTTGAGTTTCAATTATAGGTAGGGCGGTTAATGAGCCTCCTCCTTCTTTGTCATTCATTTTGGCGGCTCTTTCAAGGAGTCTTGAATGAAGATAGAAGACATCTCCTGGATAGGCTTCTCTACCAGGAGGTCGCCTCAAAAGTAATGATATTTGCCTATATGCATAAGCATGTTTGGTTAAATCATCATAAATTATTAACGCATGTCTTCCGCTATCTCTAAAAAATTCACCTATAGCGCACCCTGTAAAAGGAGCAAGAAATTGGTATGGAGCAGGGTCACTAGCATTTGCAGCTACCACAGTAGTATATTCAAATGCTCCGTATTCTTTCAATTTGTCTACAACTCGAGCTACTGTGGATTGCTTTTGACCGATTGCAACGTAGATACAATAAACTCCCTTTCCTTTTTGATTAATTATAGTATCAACCGCAATCGCGGTCTTTCCGGTTTGTCTATCACCTAATATTAATTCCCTTTGGCCTCGTCCTATGGGTATCATGGAATCAATTGCTTTTATACCAGTCTGTAATGGTTCATGAACAGATTTCCTAGCTATTACTCCAGGAGCTTTAACCTCAACAGTTCTAAAATCTTTAGTTTGGATATCTCCTTTTCCATCTATCGATTTCCCAAGACCATCTACGACTCTTCCAAGAAGTACATCTCCTACTCCTACTTTTGCGACTTCTCCTGTTCTTTTTACTCTGTTTCCTTCCGAAACTGTATCCTCAGCTCCAAAAATCGCTATACCAACGCTGTCTTCTTCGAGGTTTAATACCAATCCTAAAACTCCACCTTCAAAGGTGACCAGTTCGCCTGCCATGGCTTTATCTAGACCATAAACTTTAGCAATTCCATCACCAACCGAAGTAACAGTTCCAATCTCAGAAGATTTAAAGTCTGTTTCGAAGCCTTGGATTTTCTGTTTTAATTGTTCAGTTACATCTTGTAAATTAATTTCGGACATTAAAGTTCTCCTTCAAGATTTAAATTTTTTAATTCGTTAATTTTTCCGTTTAATGAACCATCAAAAAATTTATCTTCCACCTGTAAAATTAATCCACCAATAATATTAGAATCTTCTTTAAAGGTGATTTCAAGATTTTCACCCCAAATATTTTCCAGATTTTCTCTAACAAGTTGTAATTTTTCAATTTGTGCGGTGTTGACGGTAGTAACTTCAATCTTGATTTTTCCTAATATCATTCTTAATTTTTTTAAGAAAAATTCTCTGGAATCGACAAATGTTTTCAAAAGATTAAATTCAATTAGTGCTTCTAGAAAATTTCTAGTGTGTTTGCAATCTGAAACAATTTCTGAAATTATATCAATTTTTAAGGACGATGGATAGATATCGTTAATTAAGCATGACTTAATACTTCTGTCTGAGTTAAATGTATCAATGAAGTTAGACAAACCTGCGTATAGTCTTTCAAGCTCATGTTTCGAAAGTGTTCCTATTGTGAGAGCATGGAACAAATCATTAATTGTTGCTGATGACATTTTGCTTAACCTCCTCAAAAAATGAAGATATTAACATTGTATCTTTTGTTTCATCGATGTCGCTCATAAGTTCGTACCGAGTGAACTCAATGGATTTGTTTAATACTTCAATGTGAATATCGTTTGTTAATTTGATTGATTCCAATTTAATAATATCAGTCGTATCATTTTTTATTTTATCGATCATAAGATGAGCATTCTCTATAATTTTAGAGATTTTTTTATTAGTAACAGAATCAATTGAATTTCTTAGTTCAGTTAGTTCGGATTCGATAAGATCTATTTTTTGCGAATTCTCGTCATATGTTTTTTGAGCATCGTCAATAATTTCAGTAGCTTTATCAATCTCATTTTTGATTTTTAAACTTCTTGAAGAAAAGAATTCAGATATTGGCTTTTTGAGTAAATAATACAAAACTCCAAAAAATAAAATTAAATTAAGCAAATGATAAAATGCAAATTTAATTTGTCCAACAATATCTAATTCGTTTGCCATATTAATTAACTTTGTTTTTTATGATGTTTGATAATTCTCTTATCTGCAATGAGATTTCATCATCGCTTACCTTGATTTCGTCTATACTCATATTTTTTACTGAGCTTATTAGCTCATAATTCAAATTCTTTCTCGCTTGATCAATAGCACTAATCGATTGGTCCTTAGCTTCTTTAATTATTTTATCAGCTTGTTTTTTTGCTTCATTTATTTTTTCATTTGAAGATTTTTCTATTTCTAATCTGAACTCTGACAATCTTTTTTTGTATTCTAATGCTAAATCTAGGGATTGCTCCCTCATGCTTTTTGCTCTTTCAATTCTGACGGAGGTTTCGATATCTCTATCTTCTTTAAGATTAAGTAAAGGTTGAAACATAAACTTATTAAGAAATAAAATTATGAAAATAAAAATTGAAAGTTCAATAAAAAAAGTACCGTCGACCATCAGAACATTGGACGTATCAGCAGAAAAAGCTTTAGAACTGAACAACAATAAAAAAACAGGAAATAGTCTCATTAATTAGTCCCTAAAAAACCGGTAAAGAAGAGGTGGTGCAACAAAAGTTGTAAGCATAACCATAACCAATAGTGCCGAATACTCGCCTTTTTGAAGAACACCAGAAACAAGCCCCATTGATGCAAATATCAGCCCAACCTCACCTCTGGGTATCATCCCAATTCCAATCACCAACTTGTTAGCTTTTAAAGAAAAAGCTCCCAAGCCACTAGCCAATTTACCGATTACCGCAATTACAAATAAAACTAAAGCTAAGAGTATAACAGCAATGTTTTCCTTTATAAAGGGATTAAAGACAGAGAGATCAACTGCAGACCCTACCATTATAAAGAAAATAGGAATAAACACATCAGCAACCGGCTTTAATCTCTCCTCTATTAAGGTTTTTTGATGTGTCTTAGCTAACAATAACCCCGCAGCAAAGGCACCTATAATTGGTGCCAATCCAGCGAGATGTCCCAAATAAGCAAATACAAACGTATAAGCAAGCGCTCCAAGAAGCAAACTACCTCTCGCTTTTAGATTATGAACAAACAGAAAAAGTCTTGATGTGAATAAATTGCCAATCACAATTGCCAAAAACAAGAATCCCACAGCTTTTACTGTTATTATTCCGATATCAAAAATTTCAAAAGAGCTTGATCCTTCAGAAGCTGTTGTTGCTATAACCCCGCTGATGACAGCAAGAATAATAAGTCCTATCACATCATCAATTACAGCAGCACTAAGAATAACCCTTGCTTCGATTGTTTTAAGTTTATTTAATTCTGATAAAACTCTTGCAGTAATACCCACGCTAGTAGCCGTCAGAGTAGCACCAATTGTCAATGCAACCAAAAATAACCTGGATTCCGAAGTAAAACTGAGAAAATTGAGGTCAGCTAACAAGAAAACGCAATAAAATCCTAGAAGAAATGGTAAAACAACGCCAATAACAGCAACGATTAAGGACGAAGGGCCAACATTTAGTAATTCATTGAGGTCAGTTTCTAAACCAATCTCAAAAAGTAGAATTGCCACACCCACTTCCGCTAAAAGATGAAAGACATCGTATCCCATTGCTCCATAAAGAGGGATAAGGCCTAGGGCTCCTAAAAGAACACCGGCAATTAATTCCCCTAGAACTTCTGGTTGTTTGAATCTTATAAATAATGAGCCAATTTTCTTTCCAGCAATAAAAATAATTGCTAAGGTTAGAAAAAAGCTTCCAACTGAATAAGTATTCGGGTCTTCTATAGACATGTACAGAACCTAAAACGACTAAATTTTCTCATGAAACAAACCTATAGTCAAACTTAATATTTACTATTTTTTGTGCTTAAAATAATTTAAAGTTTACTAAGTAAAAGACTTTAAAGAGATACAAATGCCAACCAGAAATATACGTCTTGCCATATATAATTTGTGGACCAACCAATATACATACTTCATATTGATTGGTTTTATAGTTGGAATTTGTGCGGGTTTCTCGAATCTAATTTTCCATTTCTTGTACAACACAATTTCTTCATCATTGATTGTCCCGCTTGCAGAGAAAAATATAGTTATTTTTGGAACAATCATCGGTGGAGTAATTTTATTCTTTGTACAACATATTTCAAAAAGAGATGATATCCTAGGATATAAATTTCATAGATTCATCCATAACGTTTCACAAGGCAGTGGACTAATAAGCATCAAAGAGACAATAGTTAAGAGTTTTTCTCAGGTTATATCCTTAGGTTTTGGTGGTTCAGTTGGACAAGAAGGTCCGATGGCTCAATTAGGCGGATCGATTGGAAGCATTTTAGGACAGAGAATAAGAATAAAAAAAACTGATTTAAAAATATTTATTGCGTGCGGTATTGCAGGTGCAATAGCAGCCACATTCAATGCTCCAATTACTGGAGTTCTTTTTGTTGAAGAAGTTACACTACTTAGAAACATAAAAATCAGAAGCTTCTTGCCTGTCGTCATTTCTGCTGCAACTGCTACAGTAGTCGCAGGATTCTATAGTTCCGAGGATAATATTTTTTATAATGTTGATTTTCTCTTATTTAGTTACAATGAGTTATTCATATACGCCTTAATGGGAGTTGCAATAGGTCTGAGTTCATCCTTTTTTACGAAGTTACATTTTTCAATTGAGAAAAAATTTGAAAATACATTTACTGACCAGAAGATAAGGCCCTTAGTCGGAGGAATACTTCTAGGTTTGATTGCTTTTATACCTTTTGGAATTGGACTAGATGTTTTAGGAAATGGCCACGAAACGATAAGAAAAGCTTTTTCTCATGAATATGGTTTATGGATTGTCCTTGCGATACTTCTTGTAAAACCTATCGCAACATCTATAACTCTAAGTAGCGGGTGGCCTGGTGGTATATTCGCACCAGCAATCTTCTTAGGTGCCCTATGTGGATATTTGTTTGGGTTTGGAGTAGAAACTATTTTTTATTCTGATTTTGTTAATCCAGGAGATCTATCGATCTCCTATGCAATTGTAGGAATGGGAACATTTCTTGCCGCAATGACTCAAGCACCTTTAACATCCATTTTTTTTATTTTTGAATTAACAGAAACTTATCAATCTGTTTTACCAATAATGGTAAGTTCCGTAATTGGAACATCCATTTACAAATTAATAATAGGAAGATCTTTTGAAGCATGTTATCTGAAAAACGAGAATATCGAGTTAGCTCAGAATGAAGAGTCTCATATACTTAGCAATATGAAAGTCAGTGAAATTATGAGAAGAGACGTGGTTACCATACCGGAGAAAATGCCTCTTGGTAAATTTATTGAATTTCTCCCAACCACTCAGCTAACAACTTTCCCATTGATTGACGAGGACGATAATTTATCGGGAATAATATCTGTTCAAGATTATAGAGGGTGGGTTCTTGATGAAGAATTAAGAGATGTAGTAATCATGAAAGATTTAGCTTCCACGAATGTGAACACCGTTACTCCAGAGGAGTCAATGTTGGAAGTCCTTAGGCATTGGGACAAAGGAGATATTTTACCAGTTGTTTCTAGACCTGGATCAAAGAAAATTATAGGATTTTTATCAAGAAGGGATGCATTAATAGCTTACAATAAAGCACTTAATGAAGAATCCTCAGAAAATTAATTTTTTTTCAATAAATAATTTATTTCAAAACCTGTTGCTAGTGAACCAATTTTTGAAATAATTTCTAAAGCAGGGTTGATAAAACTCGCACAATCATTATGAGTCTCGTTAAGACATAAGCATTGAAAATACATACCCCTTGTATTTAAATTTTCAACAGAGCTTTTAAGATTGTTTACGCGATAAAAACCCCCAGCCAGTTCACAATTAATTAAATAATAAACAGGTTCTTTGTTTGAATAAATAGTTTCTATTCCCTCTTGAATAATAATGTCCCTTAATAAATTACCACCTTTTGAAACTTTCATTCTTTTTCTCCCATCTCTATTCAAATTTATTATTTCTTCACCCTGATTAAGCTGCATGACAGACATTCCATAAGTTCCAGTATTACTTTTAATGAATAAAAAAGGATTTTCGACTTTGTAGTGACTTGATAACTCATAAAGCATTTCATTCGATAAATTAGCGAGTCTTTTTCTATCCTCAACTGTTTCGAAATTTATGTCTTCAACTAATTTGGTTTTTAAAGAAAAACAAGAGGAGTCCATCTTAATTAATTCAGCAAATTCGCTAATTAATTTATTATAAAATTCGAAATGTATATTTTTCTTCCTCGAATGCCACCCTACTTCTGCAGGGGGAACGACTAACTGTTCTAGTCCAGTTAGAATTGGGGGTGACGAGTCTGAAAAGTCATTGTTAATTAAGACGAGATCTGGATCAAAACCAGAAAGGAATACTCTATTCTTTTCCCTCAATATATTTTCTGCAAAAACCTTAGTTTTTGATGATGATTCAAATTCAAATTTTACAACCGATTTGTTATCCGAAATTAGCCCCACTCTAGTTTCGAGATTTGCTTTCTCTAAAATATTTAAAATAGCAAGTACATTATCCCAGTAAAAAGGATTCCTGGTATGGAGCTCTGGAACAATTAACACTTTTTTAATTTTTGATCCATAAGTTAGCTTTATATGGTTTTTGGTCAACATGGCAGCTCTAATTAAGAAAGTTTCACATAGATTATTAAATCCTGCTGGGAAGATGTTCGTATCAACTGCCGCAATTTTATTCTTAGAAACTCTTAGATCAACAGATGTATAAAAAGGTACTTTTATTTTTAATCTCTTTTGCTGGATCCAAGAATTTATTTTCTCTTGATTATCAAGCATAATTTTATTGGCCTGTTCTAAAAATTCCATTTTTTTATTTAATCATAAGATATTGTTATTATGTCAACAATCACTATTTTATTACCAGATACTAACTGAAAAGCAACTACTGAGAAAACTTTTCAATTGCTTCTACGATTTTCATGAAGTCAGTCCCGGATACAATGTAACCATTGATTACAAAAGTTGGTGTTGAATTAATACCAAGAAGTCTGCTTTCAGCCAAATCGGAATCCACAATAGAGACGTATTTTTTGTCACTATATGAGCGGAGACATTTGTCGTATGGGAATTCTACGCTTGATTCAGTAAAGATTCTCATAATATCTTCTTTAAAAGATTCTTCTTTAATTCCACTTTGGGAGTTAAAAATTAAATCATGTGCCAACCAAAATTGTTCATTCCCAAATGTACTATGAATGCAGGCCGTATAATAAGCAGCATCATCAGCCCATCTGTGAAAAGTCAGAGGTAAATGCTTATAGTAGAATGTAATTTTTTCACCGTATCTTTTCTTGAGCTCTGGAATAATCTCGATGGCTCCAAATTTACACGCAGGACATTGAAAATCTGAGTATTCAACTATTTCGATTTGTTTGGAATCTTTTGGTCCACGGCTGGGTGCATTTGATAGATTTATATTTTTCATTATTTCTTCATTTCTTGATGGCCGAGAAAAATCATATATGTTCGGATTAAGAATGATATAGGTACCATCGTTTGAGATTAAAAAAGACAGTTGTTGTGTCTTATCCAGTTTCTTGAAAAGTATTGCGCCTTCTTTGAGCCCTTGAATGGGTGAATCCCTAAGAGCGGTAATTGATACCAATGCATCGTCAGGTATGGCATCGCTAAAACCTTTCTTAAATTTTTTTAAGACCTCTTCTTTTGATATATTTGATGAACTCGGGATAGAATTATTTATATAATCACAGCCAATTAGAAAAAAGATTAGAAAAAAACTAAAGCTTAAGAATTTTCTCATTTGGATTTGATAACCCTTTTTAATATAAATTCAGCGTTATTGAATAAATTTTTGAAGCTAAAACATTTTTCAATTTCTTTTTTAGTTAAATATTTAGTAATTTTAGAATCGTTTAACAATAAATCTTTAAAATCTCTCTTACGCTCCCATGCAACAAGAGCATTATCCTGAACCATTTTGTAAGACTTCTCTCTGCTCAAACCCTTTTCTATCAATTTTACTAGTACGTTTTGAGAAAAAATCACACCGTTTGATTTCCATATATTTGACAACATGTTTTCTTCGTAAATATTTAAATTTTTTAACATATAATTTAGTCTGTATAGCATAAAATGAGTTAGTATTGAGGAATCAGGACAAATTACTCTTTCTACTGAGGAGTGACTAATGTCTCGCTCATGCCATAGTGGGATATTTTCGAATGCAGCGACAGTATTAGCTCTAACAATTCTTGAAAGACCGGTTAAATTCTCTGATAAAATCGGATTTCTTTTATGAGGCATCGCAGATGAGCCTTTTTGATTTTTTAAAAAAGGTTCTTCTACTTCCAGAACTTCAGTTCTTTGCATATGTCTAATCTGTACGGCGATTCTTTCTATAGCCGATGCAATAAAAGATAGTGAAGAAAAATAGTCAGCATGGAAGTCTCTATTGATGATTTGACTGCTTATATTTGCAGGTTTTAATTTTAAAATGAAGCATGCTTTAGTCTCAATCTTAGGTGAAACATTCGAGTAGGTTCCAACGGCACCAGAAATTTTACCAACACTACAGAGCTTGATAGATGCTTCAAGCCTTTTCTTCGCTCTTTTTATTTCATCAAGCCAATTTCCTATTACAAGTCCAAAAGTAGTAACTTCTGCGTGTACACCATGGGATCTCCCTATTATTGGTGTTTTAATATATTTTTTGGACATTTTTATTAAAGTTTTTATTAGTTTATCAATCTCTAATTGTATAAGATTTCCTGATTCCACAATTAATAGTGAGAGTGAAGTATCCAAAATATCGGATGAAGTTAAACCCAAATGGATAAATCTTGAATCCTTACCTATTGATTCAGCTAGGTTTGTAGTAAATGCTACAACATCATGCTTTACTACTTTTTCTATCGATTCAATTCTTTTTACAGAAAATTTTGCTTTTCTTTTGATATTTTTTACTGAAACTTTAGGAATAAAACCATAAAATGACCAAGCTTCACAAACGGCAATCTCTACGTCAAGCCACTTTTGGTATCTATTTTGTTCTGACCAAACAAACTCCATTTGATCCAAACTATATCTTTTAATCATAGAATTCCTTAGAGGATATTAACATAACATTGTTATAAACTCTTTCCCAAACTTGTTAATTAGACTTGATTCATTATAATTTTTATGATGAATCCGTTAAAAACGATTTTTTCGATAATTAGTGCAATTGCCTGTTTTTGGATCACATTTACTGGGCTAAAACCTGGAGGAGACCTATTGCTTCCATACTCAGTTGGCATAGGTCTGTTTTGCGGTATCATAACATTTGCTTTAGTTTATTATTCCGAGAAAGTATTCACCAATTTAAGTGCCAAAGCACTTGTTGGTGCAACAGTTGGTATAGCTGCTGCTTTATTGCTATTTCTAACTTTTAACTACTTCTCACAGATAGTAGGATTAAGCACCAAGTATCCTCCTTTTACATATCCGATAGTTTTCTTATCTACCATATGTCTTGGAATCGCAGTTGGTTTAAAAAAAGGTAGTAATCCAGACCCTGCTAAAAAGGCAAATGATGAGTATTTTCACGCTAAAATTCTTGATACAAGTGCAATAATTGATGGAAGAATCTCCGATATTTCTGAAGTTGGTTTTGTTGAGGGTTCAATTGTAGTGCCACAATTCGTTATCAGAGAATTGCAATGGATTGCAGATTCAAATGATAATTTAAAGAAGGTGCGAGGGAGAAGGGGGCTCGAAATATTAAAAAAAATGCAGGATCAAAAGAATGTGCAAGTCAAAATCCTTGATAGAGATTTTACCAATATAAAAGAAGTTGATCTAAAATTAGTAAGACTTGCCAAGGAACTAAGAGCTCATCTTGTTACAAACGACTTCAATTTAACTAAAGTAGCCAATCTCCAAAATGTCAAAGTTCTCAATGTCAATCAACTAGCAAATTCTTTGAGACCCGTCGTCCTTCCTGGTGAACATATGAGGATTAAAGTTATAAAAGAAGGCAAAGATGAAAAGCAAGGAGTAGGATATCTCGAGGATGGAACAATGGTAGTAATAGATAATGCAAGAAAGCACATTAATGCAGATATAAACATTATAATAACCAGCGTAATACAAACCCCTACTGGTCGTATGATATTCTCCAAGTTGGGAGATATCCGAGATAGAGACAGCGCCATATCTAATTAGGAATGTCTCAAAAAAACTTATCTTTTATAATAACATCAGGTGGAAAAGGATTAAGATTTGGCAAAACAAGAAAGGGTAAACAGTTCGAACTAGTAAATGGAGTACCAATTTTTATTTATCCGCTAAAGGCAATATCGAAAATAAAAAATCAAACGGAAATAATCCTAACAATTGATAAATCAATAAGAACTGCATATATTGAAAAATTATTAAAGAAATATTCTTTAGATAAAAATGTCATGGTTTGCTATGGTGGTCCAACTAGAGCAAGGAGTGTTTTTAATGGTTTTAAAAAAATAAAAAGACAAAATGGATATGTGGTCATTCATGACTCCGTTAGGCCTTATTTTGATTTAAAAAAAATGAATCAAATGATTAAATCGATTAATAATTATTCCGGAATAATTTTGGCATCTAAAATTCAAGATACAGTTAAAAAAATAAAAAATAACAATTTAGTCAAAAATACAATCGGTAGAGACAATTTGTGGATTTCTGAGACTCCACAAATTTTTAGGTATAGCATATTAAAAAAGTGTTATGAGATGGATTTGAAATTTTTTAGATACACGGATGAATCAGAGCTTCTTGAGAATAATGGTTTTAGAGTTAGAATCTTTGAGAACAATCAATACAACAATAAAATAACAACAAAGAAAGATTTGGAGATCTATAAATTATTATTTAAGAATGTATAGAATAGGCTTAGGTTACGATATTCATAGATTAGTTAAAAATAGAAAGCTCTTTATAGGGGGAATACCTATTCCTTCAAGTTTTGGTTTAGATGGTCATTCTGATGCTGACCTATTAATTCATAGCATATGTGATTCCATACTTGGAGCACTGGCAAAAGGAGATATTGGAACACATTTCAGCAATAAAAATCCAAAATATAAAAACAAAAGAAGCAATTATTTCTTAGTCGAAGTACTAAAAATTATGAGGAAAGAAGGATATAGGATCATCAATATAGATTCAACCCTAATTTGCGAGAAACCAAAGTTGAATAGATATAAAAATAAAATAACAAAATCTCTTGAGAAAAAATTAAAGACTCCTAAAGAATATATATCTGTTAAGGCAACTACTTCCGAAGGTCTGGGACCAATTGGTATGAGCATGGCCATTGCATGCAAAACGGTCGTTTTGATTAAAAAGCAAGCCGGATGCAATACATAGCTTCTAATAAAGGATTTTTGGGGATAAAAAATCCCAGCATTAAAGATACTAGAGTAATAATAGTCCCTTATGGACTAGAAAATACTGTGAGCTACGGCAAGGGTACCAGCAATGGGCCAAAGGAGATAATCAGAGCATCTCACCAAGTTGAGCTTTACGATGAGGAACTCGGCTACGAACCTCACAACGAAATAGGAATAAGAACAATGAAGCCAAAGAAAATGCCAAAAAATAATCCTGCGGCCTTAAAGCTTCTAGAGCAAACAGTTGACGAAATTTGGAAACTGGGCAAATTCCCTTTCGTCTTGGGAGGAGAACATACAATTACATCTGGATCAATTAGACCGTTTGTTAATAATCTTGAGAAATTAACTATTGTTCACTTTGATGCACATGCTGATTTAAGAAATAGCTACGAAGGAAGAAAGCTTTCTCACGCATGCGCTATCAGGAGGTGTCTCGATTACAAAAATGTCGATATAGTTTCTATTGGCATAAGAAATATATCACGTGAAGAATTCGGGTTTGCAAAAGAGAATGGGAAAAGAGTTAAAATCTTCTGGGCAAAAGATAAAATTAGTTCTCGGCTAAAAGAAATTGTAAAACAGATAAAAGGTAAAAATGTGTACATAAGTTTCGACCTTGATGTTTTTGACCCTAGTTTGATGGCAGCTACTGGAACTCCAGAGCCTGGAGGATTATTTTGGAACGAGACTATAGACATAATAAAAGCCGTAATACGAAACTCGGAGGTTTTTGGAGTTGATATTAATGAACTCGCACCAATAAAAGGCTTTCATTCATATAATTTTCTTGCAGCAAAATTGTGTTATAAAATAATTTCATACAGGTTTCATCGCTTTCCTTTGAGGGAACGAGTAAGATAGGCAGAGGAACCAAAGCCATGAATAACTTTGTATGCTGAGAAAAGAAAAGAAGATAGTGTATATTTATATCTGTTATAAATTAATTTTGGAAGGGGGAACATAATGGCACATTCATTACCTGAATTAGGCTATGCGTATGATGCGTTAGAGCCACATATCGATGCTAAGACGATGGAAATACATCATTCGAAGCATCATCAAACTTATATTACCAATTTAAACGCGGCTCTGGAAAAATACCCTGAGCTTTTTGAAAAAAGTGTTGAAGATTTATTAATAAATTTAGAGGACATCCCTGAATCTATTAGGGTAGCCGTAAGAAATGGTGGTGGTGGCCATTCTAACCATTCTCTTTTTTGGAAAATAATATCTCCAAACAACTCTAAGAATCCTGAAGAAAAACTTGCCAATGCCATTGATTCAGACTTTGGTAGCTTCGAAAATTTCCAAAAAGATTTTACAGAAAAAGCAACCAAACAGTTTGGTAGTGGCTGGGGATGGCTTTCTCAAGACAAGAGTGGAAAGCTTGTTTGTATTTCAACACCTAATCAGGATAGTCCACTATCTTCTGGGCTAACACCATTGTTAGGAATAGATGTTTGGGAACATGCATATTATCTAACATATCAGAACAGAAGGCCCGATTATATAAAAGCTTTCTGGGAGATTATTAACTGGCAAGCTGTTGAAAATAATTTGAAATAAAAAAATGAAGAATAAAAAATTTTCAGCTGTCGTAACGGAAGGCCTAGATAAAGCTCCGAATAGGGCGATGCTTAGAGCTGTAGGTTTCAAGAATCCGGACTTTGATAAACCAATGATTGGTGTCGCTTCAACTTGGGCAATGGTTACTCCATGCAATATGCATATCAATAAATTGGCCGATTTTGCTGCCAAAGGTGTTAATACAAGTGGAGGTAAATCAGTTATATTTAATACAATTACTGTTTCAGATGGTATATCGATGGGTACCCCTGGTATGAAATATTCACTTATATCAAGAGAGGTAATTGCAGATTCAATCGAAACAGTTACGGGAGCCGAGGGATTTGATGGCATCGTTGCCATCGGAGGATGTGACAAAAACATGCCTGGCTGTCTCATGGCAATGGCAAGACTTAATAGACCTTCTATTTTTATCTATGGTGGATCCATAATGCCAGGAACTTACAATAAAAAACCTGTTGATATAGTATCAGTATTTGAAGCTGTGGGAGAATATTCAAATAAATCAATCTCAAAATCTGAACTAATAAAAATTGAAAAATGTGCAATTCCTGGACCTGGATCTTGTGGGGGCATGTATACAGCAAATACAATGGCTTCTGCAATAGAAGCACTAGGCATGAGTCTACCCGGAAGTTCTACTCAAATTGCTATTTCAAAAAACAAAGAACTCGATTGTATCGAATCGGGCAAAGCTCTTTTAAACTTGATTAAAAAAGATATCAAACCAAGAGATATTATGACAAAAAAGGCTTTTGAAAATGCAATTACTGTAACTATTGCATTAGGTGGATCTACAAATGCTGTTCTTCATCTTTTAGCAATGGCAAGTGCTGCGGGAGTTAATCTAAAAATAGATGATTTCACAAAAATTGGGAAAAAAGTTCCGGTATTAGCCGATTTAAAACCAAGTGGAACTTATATGATGGCAAAATTTTGTGAAATAGGAGGATTACCCCCTCTGCTAAAAAGGCTTTTAAATGCGGGATTAATCCATGGAGAATGTTTAACAGTAACTGGAAAATCAATTAAAGAAAATTTAAGTGGGGTAAAAGATAATTTAGGAGCAGATGTTATAAAAAAAGTTAAGAGTCCAATTAAAAAAAATAGTCATATTGTTATATTAAAGGGGAATATTTCCCCTGAAGGATCCGTTGCAAAAATTTCTGGAAAAGAAGGTTATTCTTTTCACGGAAAAGCAATCGTTTTTGATTCTGAAGAACAATGTATGGATGCCATTCTGAAGAAAAAAATCAAAAAAGGAAATGTCATCGTAATTAGGTATGAAGGACCTAAGGGTGGTCCTGGAATGAGAGAGATGCTGGCTCCAACATCCGCTATCACAGGCCAAGGCTTAGGTTCCGATGTCGCATTAATTACTGATGGGAGATTTTCTGGTGGTACCCACGGATTTGTTGTGGGTCATATAACCCCTGAAGCTTTTGATGGTGGTCTTATTGCATTGATTCAAAATGGGGATACCATAAGAATTAATTCTTCCAAAAGAACTATTCAACTCGAAGTCTCAAATAAAGAAATCAACTTAAGAAGAAAAAAATGGAAACAGCCTTCGCAAAAACATCTTAATGGAGCAATGTATAAATATTCTCTGCTAGTTAGCTCCGCTTCCGATGGAGCGATAACTGATGGTCAAGTTAGATAAATAATATGAGTAGCCTTAAAAATAAAAACATATTAGTAGGAGTTACCGGAAGTATTTCCATATATAAATCTTGTGAGCTCATAAGAATGTTAATCAAGGAGGAAGCTAATGTTAATGTTGTAATGACTTCAAACGCAGAAAAATTTGTAAGCAGTATGACGTTTCAATCTCTCTCAGGAAAAAAAGTTTTTACAAACATGTATGATACTGATGAGTCAAGCATTACTCACATAAATCTTGCTGATAGCTCCGATTTAATTATAATTTGTCCAGCAACTGCAAATTTTATTTCTAAATATGCGAACGGAATAGCAGATGATTTACTTCTCAATATTTTGATTGCAACAAAATCAAATGTCACAATTTGCCCTGCAATGAATGTAAATATGTTTAACAACCCCCTGATTCAAGAAAATATTAAGAAACTGTCTAAATTAGGAGTTGATTTTATAGAGCCTGATTCTGGTGATTTGGCATGTGGTTGGGAAGGCAAAGGAAGGCTGGCGAGTTTGGACAGAATATCGATGTCAATAAAAAAAAAAGTTTCAAGTAACGACCTTAAAGAAGAAAAAGTTTTAATCACTTGTGGGGCAACGAGGGAATATCTAGACCCTATAAGATTTATATCAAATCCCTCATCGGGAAAAATGGGACTTTGTTTAGCTAATGAATTTTTCTATAGAGGTGCCGATATAAAAATAATATCTGGGTATGTCGAAGAGAGTTTCGATTTCTTTCCAAATTATCTCAAGTGTGAGTCTTCCAACGATATGGCTAAACATATTATCAAAGATTTAAAAAATTATAGTGTAATTATAAAATCTGCTGCTGTTGGTGATTACAAATTCAAGAAAGTTTTAAAGAATAAAATGAAGAAAGAAGATCAGGAAATTAGTTTTGACATGGAACCTACGATAGATATTTTGCACCAAATAGGGGCAAAGAAAAATAAAAATCAAATTTTAATCGGCTTTTGTGCGGAAACCGACAATATAATCAATAATGCAAAGATGAAAATCAAAAAAAAGAATTTAGATTTTATTGTTGCAAATGACATATCAAAGAAAGGTGCTGGTTTTGGAAGCGACAAGAGCTTTTCTTTTCTAATATCTAGAAACGGAAACACAGAAGAACTAGGTTTAATTCCCAAAGAAACCCTGTCAAAAGAAATAGCCAACAAGGTAAGCGAATTTAGACAGGACCTATCCTAGATAATAGAAAATGTACCCGTTTCAATCCTTTCTACCGGACTAAAACTACTAAGTAGTAGACGAGCTACCAAACGAGCTACCAAACGAGCCACCATCTGAGGGTGCAACTGGTGCTACTAGAACCGCATCTTTACAAGATTTCGAAACTCTAAATTTAACAACTTTTTTCGCGGGAATTTGGATAGTTGCACCGGTTTGAGGATTTCTTCCTTGTCTAGCCTTTCGATCAACAAGTACTAACTTCCCTAGTCCTGGAAGAGTGAAGCTCCCATTGGCTTTAGCTTCATCACAAGCAAGGCTTGCAAAAGTATCCAGAAAACGACTTGCCTCAACTTTCGATATTTCCAATCTTCCAGCTAACGCTGCTGTTATCTGTGATTTTGTAAGTGCTCCCATATTATTAGCCTCCTGATAATACTATTTGCCTTATTCCCTTATAATAGTTTTTTAATAGTAAAAATGCAAGGTTTATCTAATAAAATTTATGCATTTTATTAAATCAGTTTTTCAACGAAAGGGAAATTTTTAACCTATAATAACTCACTGATTTTAAATATTGGCCTATATTCCAAACCTTCTTTAAGAAATCTTTCAATAGCTCCCATCTCTCTGTCGACTATAGATAATATTAATTTTATTGAACATCCCCGATTTTTGAGCTCCTTAACTGTTTTCGTAATCGAACTACCAGTTGAAACCACATCCTCAACAATGGCAATAGAACTATTTGATATATCAGGACCTTCTATTCTCTTTTGTGTTCCATGTTCTTTCTCGTTTGATCTCATTATAAAAGCTTTAAAAACAAATTTATCCATATAAGCCCTATATAAAATCGCCCCTACAATAGGATCTGCGCCTATTGAGGGGCCACCCACTATATCTAAATTAGCCTCAGTTATTTGTTTATAGAAAATATCGGCAACGTAGCCCAGCGAATTAGATGAAAGGGTGTTGATTCTAGCATCTATGTAATAATTACTTGTCTCGCCAGACGATAGGACAAAATCTCCCTTTAGTATAGAATCTTTTTTTAGAGAATTAAGTAATAAATCTTTCATGAAATCTTAATTATAAGTCATAGTTATTTTGAGTTAAAATAATCATATGTCAAAATTTCCACCGGGCGTCGACAGGGCTATAAATTATTCTTTTTTTGATGCTTTATATGAAAGGAGATCCAGGCGTTTCCCAATTGGTGGTAAGATTGAGGAAGGCCCATTGCAATATAAGTCTAATCATCCACCAACGTCATTAAGTGAGATTGAAGAAGCAATACTGGTTTGGAATGGCCTTGGGATTAAAAGCATAAATCTTTCCGATTTTCCTCCGAACAAAGGGTTGGATTTAGAAGTAAAATTTACGAGCAAGACCATACCATCTTTAGGTGATATTCACCGGACCGAATTATTCTATACAAATGATTCTGGATTATATTTGGTAAAGCAACACGATAAATCACCATCTGATCTTAAAGGTATTGAAGCCCTAAATAAAGAAGAAAAGATTACAAAAATATTAGAACTTTTCGAAGAATCCAAAATAAAAATACATGATGGTAGAGCAAATCTTCCTACTACACCTCCTGGGCTTGCAATACATAACACCTGGAGTGTAAATATGCCCGGAACTACTCTAATGATTCCTGTGACGGATTTGTCAGCTGGCTTAATTAATATTTTATTTTTCTACATGCGAGAAGGGCATAGATTTAATTTTGTTGACGAGTTAAACAAAATGAAGCCTGCCGGGACTAAAAAATGGGTTGAAAATGGGTATATCGACGAAAAAAAAGTTGTTCCTTTAATTGAAGCTGAAGTTAGATTTGCTAACGGCTACATAGCAGAACAGCCTCTTTTTTGTCAGAATGTTGCACTAACTCAACAAATCCTAGGATTAGGAGGTTGGATGTTCAGTGGCTTTCAAAGCAGATATATCCTTGGAGCAGATGACCAGTTCAAAGGCCTGGGTTTTACATGTGTGGAAGCTAAAGATCAAGGAAGTGATTGGGGTGCAGCAGTATCAAAAGCACCAGTTGGCCTAGATGGTCATTTTGAGGCTTTTTGTCCCCCCTACTACAAAAATATGAACGAAGCGGTTGATGCATTCAATGATATGAAGTGGAGCAACTGGGAAGAGAAGTTTATGCCTTACAAGGATCCCTCAGGAGTACTAAATGCTACTCCTAGGCCAAGTAAAGAAGAAATTCAAATAGTTAAAGATATTTGCAATTATCTGTATGACACATATGGAAGATTCCCTGCATTTTCAGATGCAATGTATTGCAGAATGATGGTCCAATCACACCATCTAGATCTTGATTTCTACGATAAGTTTTATCCAGAAGGCGCTTATACAGACAATCATAAAAATCACTTTGAATTATGGCATCCTGGTATTATCAATCCGTTCAATAAGTGACTAGTAAATATATTGGAACTATAATTAATTTTACGATGTATGAACAACAGCCAGGATTAATGGAGCAAATTATTGTTGGGTATTCTGTGTTCTTTTTGGCAGTTATGATTGTCGCCCCGATTCTTACATATTTCTGTGTTGGAGAAAGAGCATATTCTGATTTACAGCCAAACCAAAGATATGCACCAGCCTGGAAACGTGTTGTAGCCTATATAATAGATATTGGAATTCTCTGGGTATTACAGAAAGCTATAGTATTTTTAATAGGCCTTCTCCTTCTTTTTTTTGGTACATTTGGAATCGCAGCTTCCGTGCTTTTGGTTATCGGGAGCTTGTTTTTGTATTGGCTTTATTTTGTTTTATTCCATACTTCAAATCAACAAGCAACACTAGGGATGAAAGTAATGAAAATTAGAATTTATGATAATCAACATCAAAGATTAAATTTCTGGAGAGCAACCGGACGATTTTATTCTGCTCCTTTGTCAACAACAATCTTATTCATAGGGGATATAATGGTAATCTTCACTAAGAGAAAACAAGGACTGCACGATTTAATAGCCAAGACAATTCACTTGGAAGACTAGGCTAATCCCAATCTAGAGAGCCAGCGGTTTGATATTCCGTAACCCTCGTTTCGAAGAAGTTCTTTTCTTTGGACAAATCAACAGATTGAGACATCCATGGAAACGGATTCTCACTTCCGTAATGTTTACCAAGATTTATCCTTTCAAGTCTTCTATCTGCAATATATTCAACGTACTCGCAGAATTGTTCTGGGTTGATACCAAGAAGGCCATTCGGACAAGCATCATATGCATACTCTTTCTCAAAGTCTACTGCTTTGATTATCAGATTTGTAATATCGGACTTGAAATCTTCTGTCCAGACAGTAGGATTCTCTTCTTTTATTGTGTTAATTAAATCACAACCAAATGCAAGATGAATACTTTCGTCTCTCATAATGTATTCAAACTGCTCACCAATACCAATCATTTTATTCTGCCTTTTTAGTGCTAACATCATTGCGAATCCGGCATAGAAAAACACGCCTTCCATTATTACGTAATACCCCACTACGTCGTGCAAGAATTTTTTTATATCTTCAGTCGAATTAATTGCAAAATTTGGATCCATAATTGACTTAGTGAGGTCAACTACAAAATCATCTTTTTGTTTAATAGAAGGTATCGTTTCATACATATTGTATATATAGTCTGGGTCTAAGCCTAAGGTGTCACAACAATAAATAAATGTGTCTGTATGTACGGCCTCTTCATATGCTTGTCTAAGAAGGTATTGTCTTGCTTCAGGATTAGTCACATGCTTATAAACTGTCAACACTATATTGTTCGCAGTAAGAGATTCCGCGGTAGAGAAAAAACCTAAATTCCAGAGAATCATTCTCCTTTCAACTTCTGATAAAACATTGTTGGATTTCCATTGTTCGACATCTTTCTGCATTGAAATTTCTTCCGGAGTCCAGTTATTCGCAACTCCATCTTTATAATGGTCCCTGGCCCACATATACGTCATTGGCAGTATTTTGTTTGGATCAGTTGAATTATTACTTAGAATTGACATGCTATTTCTCCTTTGACTATTACTGACAAGCCTCACAGTCAGGGTCTGTTATTATACTACAGCTGCTCGTAACTTCGGTTGCAGGCCTATCATCACCAGCCTTTTCATTTTGTAAAAACCCTTCATCGTTATCCACCTCTAGTTTCTTATGTTCTCTTTTTTGTGTATAACCAAATTGGCCTGCATCAAGAGTAGATTTTTCAATTTGACTGGCCGCTAAAGTCCTTAAGTAATAGGTAGTTTTTAAGCCCAGTTTCCATGCGGTTATATAAATTTCACTTAAGAGTTTACCGGATCCCCCTTGCATAAAGATGTTAGTAGATTGACTTTGGTCAATCCATTTGCCCCTTACTGCACTATGTTTCAACAACATAAAAGGATCAATTGAAAAAGCCTCTTTGTATTTGTTCTTCAGTTGTTCAGGAATTTCATCAATTTTGTCTAGATTGCCATCTAAATATTTAATTTTATCAAGCATATCTTTGGACCAAAGATTTAGTTTTTTCAAATCGCTAACTAAGTATGAATTAACAACAGTAAATTCTCCACTGATATTTGATTTTACATATATATTTTTATAAATAGGTTCTATACAAGGAAAGCATCCCGCTATATTGGATATCGTAGCGGTTGGCGCAATAGCCATAGTATTCGAATTTCTCATACCATATTTTTTTACTTTGGCTCTTACTTCTTCCCATTTTAAAGATGTAATCTTATTAATTTCTATATTTGCCTTTCTTTCTTTTTCCAATAAAGAAAGAGTATCAAGAGGAAATATGCCTCTGTCCCATTTGGAACCATTAAATGATTCGTATGATCCTCGTTCCTTAGCAAGTTCAGAGGATGTGAGAATGGCATTGTAAGATATAAATTCAAGCAGTTGATCAGAGAAATTAAGAGCTTTAGGTGATTCAAAAGGTAAATTAAGTTTGAAAAACACATCTTGAAGGCCCATAATTCCCAGTCCTATTGGTCTATGCTTGAGATTCGAATTTCTAGCTTCAATAGTTGGATAGAAATTCAAATCAATTACATTATCCAACATTCTTATCGCTGTTTTAACGGTTTTCTGTAGCAATTCACGATCTAATTTCCCATCTAGAGTGATATGTTTCTCGAGATTTATCGAACCTAGATTGCATACGGCAGTCTCTTCAGGCGATGTATTTAAAGTTATTTCAGTACAAAGATTTGAACTATGGACAACGCCAACATGATCTTGAGGAGATCTTATATTGCAAGGATCTTTGAATGTAATCCATGGATGTCCAGTTTCAAATATTCTTGTAAGCATTTTTTTCCAAAGATCAGGGGCCTGAATTTTTTTGAATTTTTTAATCTTTCCGGATTCAATTTGGTTTTCATAATTAGTGTAAACCTCTTCGAATTTGCTTCCATATGACTCATGGAGATTTGGGACTTCTTCAGGGGAAAAAAGGGTCCATTCTTTTTCTTCGACAACCCTCTTCATAAACAAATCCGGAATCCAATTAGCAGTATTCATATCGTGAGTTCTTCTTCTATCATCACCGGTATTTCGTCTTAAATCTAAGAAATCCTCAATATCAAGATGCCAAGTTTCTAGATATGCACATGTTGCGCCTCTTCTCTTACCGCTTCTATTTATTGCAACCGTAACATCATTTGCAATTTTTAAGAAAGGTATTACACCTTGGCTATCCACATTTGTACTATTAATTCTTGATCCTGTTGCTCTAATATTGGTCCAATCATTGCCTAGACCACCAGACCACTTTGAAAGTTGAGCATTATCCCCCACACATTTAAAAATGTGGGATAAATCATCACTTATTGTAGTCAAATAACACGAACTAAGTTGTGGATGAGGTGTGCCTGAATGAAAAAGTGTTGGGGTCGAGGAAACAAATTTCATAGACGAAAGTGTATTGTAAAATTCTAGCGCCCTTGCCTCTTTGTCCTTTTCATTCATCGCCATACCCATAGCGATTCTCATCCAGAATGCCTGTGGGAGTTCGAATCTTCTCTCATTGTCTTTGAGGAAATATCTTTCATACAAGGTTTGAATACCAATAAACTGAAAAAGGTCGTCTTTTTCCAAGCTAAGTGAATTACTCAATTTTTCTAAATCAAACTCCAGGAGTCTCTTATCTAAGTAATTGTTTTCAGTTCCAAATTTTATACCATCTATAAAAGTCCTCCTATATTCCGCATCAATTGTATCTTCGTTAACAGAAACTTCCATTGCTTCCTTGTACAACCTTTGGAGAAAGAGTTTTGCCGACAACTTACTGTAGTCTGGGTCTCTTTCGATAAAGGCTGTTGCTGAGAGAATAAGAGCTCTCTCTATATCGGAAGTTGATGCTCCATCAAAAATATTTCTTGTTAATTCCTTAATGATAAGATCAGGCGAAGTAGTGGTAGAATATCCTTCACAAGCTTTAGATATCGTCTGCCTAATTTTTTGTGGGTTAAAAAGAACTGTGCGCCCATCTTTTTTTCTAATCTTAAGTTTTCCTAGTTCTGCTTTTTGTGCAACCTTTTCTCTCTGTTGTTCTCTTTCTTTAGATCTTTCTGCTCTATAAATTATGTATCTACGAGCGACTGCAAACATATCCGCTCTTATTAAATGTTTTTCAACAATATCTTGTATGTTCTCCACGTTTGGATAAAATTCCGTAAATCTTATCAGAATCTCTTCTTCTATTTCACTAGTTAGTTCAGAAACCTGAATATCACTATACTCTTCATCTCCAGCCTTGATAGCTGCACCAATAGCATTGAAAATTCTTGTATAATCAAATCCTACTACTTCACCCGATCTTTTAACAACTAATACCTTCTCAATCTGATCCATAAGATTATCTCAAAACCTTCCCTCGCTCCTTTTAAAAAACTTCAGAGGCAAGGAAAGGCCTTAACGGGGTGCAAAAGGGGATATTTTCGACCTCTCCTTGCCCCAAGGTATAACCACTTTCCACTAGTACATCTAAAGGACAATTTAACAACATATTGTGATTACGTACTCATTAAACCACTATATATAGTAGGAGTCAAGTAAAATTTTGGGAAATATAAAATAAATAAAATGCTAATAATATAAGATAATTAGACTAATTGATCAGAGTTTTTGCTTGAAAAACTAATGGGATATCGAAAGCTTTAAGGCGCAATTATCTAAAGTCAATGCCAAATATCAATTATAGACAGGCTGATTAATGAATTGTTTTAAATAGGCAATTTTTTAATATAATATAGTTTATATGTCTTTGTTAGATAATCAGCTTTTCAATCTAATGATATTTGGAAATCCTGCCTGGAAATGGGGACTTGCGCTTTTAATGACTTTTATCTTCTTCGTAGTTGCAGGTTTTTGTAAGCGTTTTGCTGAAAAAAATCTATATGCATTAGCAAAAAAAACGAAAACTAATGTTGATGATTATCTATTTGAAATACTCTCAACAATATCTCCCATTTTTGTATTAGGTGTTTCTCTATACACGGCAACTAAAATAATTTATTTGGATCAAAATGTTGATGAAATTGTTGGTCAAATTTTTATATTGGTTCTTTTTTGGCAACTGACTAAATGGGCAGTGCTAATAGCAAACACGATATTTACCAGATACAAGGATATAAAAGCCAAGCACCGTGACATGCATGGGGTAACCGCAATTAATGGCCTTAATGCCATTGTTAAGTTTACAATTTGGTTTATTTTCTTAATGCTAGCATTAGATAATTTGGGTGTCGATATCACAGCACTTGTTGCCGGGCTAGGTATTGGAGGTCTTGCCATTGCATTAGCAGCTCAGAGCATACTTGGTGATCTTTTCGCATCTCTTACAATAATGATTGATAAACCGATAGCGCTTGGAGATTATATCGTGGTTGGTGATTTCTCGGGCAGCGTTAAATCCATTGGCATAAAAAGCACAAAAATTGAGAGCGTAACTGGTGAAGAGATTATCATTTCGAACTCAGATTTACTTAACAGCAGATTAAGAAACTACCAAAAAACTAGAATGCAGAAACGAAGGACTACAATTGGATTAGGTGTTGTCTATGAAACAAGTTATGAAAAACTTAATAGAATTCAAAGTATATTAGAAGAGATAGTGAACGCATCTAAAAGTACAGAATTTGTTAGAGCGAGTTTTATTGAGTTCGCCGATTTTTCGTTAAATTTCGAACTTGTTTATGATGTTCTCAGTCCTGACTATCCTCAATACATTGAAATAAATCATCAGGTTCGGTTAAAAATCTTTGAAACCTTTAGCAAAGAAGATCTTCAATTCGCTTTCCCAACTAGAACCATACACATAGTTAAAGATACTTAATGTTCATAGAAAATGATTTTTTTAAAATAGTATTACTTATATTCATTAAACAATAAAAATGGAAAGATTGAATCATTTTGGAATTTTTTCACCGTATCTTCACCTCCAATTGGGACAAAAAATACGATAAGATTCAATAAATATTAAATTAAATTAGAAATTCTTTGTGGGATTAATTTTAAGGATATCCAAAAAATTATAATTTGTTTTAAAAGTGTATATATCTTATATTCTCCAGGTGATTAAGAAAATTTGGAATGGAAGATTTAAGAATGTTAGTAATAGCAAAGTAGAAAAGTTTTCTTCTTCCTTGGATATTGATAAAAGTCTTTATTCTTTTGACATTCGAGGATCAATTGCGCATGTAGAGATGCTTTCTAAGCAGAAAATCATTTCAATATCTGACAAACAAAAAATTACTAAAGCTCTTAATCAAGCAAAAAAAGAAATAGAAAAGGGAACATTTAATTTTGCTACAGAACTTGAAGATATTCACATGAATATCGAACATGCAATAACAAAAAAAATCGGCAATTTCGGTAAAAAGATTCATACTGCGAGAAGCAGAAACGACCAAGTGGTAACCGATGTAAAACTTTATATAAAGGAAATTGCAGGTAACCTTAGGAAAAATCTTGTAGCCCTTCAAAAAAATATTATTAAGAACTCCGAAAAAAATCTCGAATTAATAATTCCTTTTTATACTCATTTGCAAAGTGCTCAGCCTATTCTCCTTTCTCATTATTTATTGGCCTTCTTCGAAATGTTCTTAAGAGATATCAATAGAATTGATGGTGCGATGTACAGACTAGATGAAAATCCTTTGGGATCGTGTGCTGGAGCTGGGACCTCTTTTAATATCGACAGATTTAGTACGACAAAAAAACTTAATTTTAGAATCCCTACAAGAAATAGTCTTGACTCGGTAAGCGATAGGGATTTTATAGTCGATTCAATATATTGTTGCTCAATGATTATGATGCATCTTTCGAGATTTTGTGAAGATTTAATAATCTGGAATAGTTCAGAATTTGGCTTTATTAAGATAGCCGATGGGTACACAACGGGATCGAGTATTATGCCTCAAAAAAAGAATCCCGATATATTGGAATTAATCAGAGGGAAATGTGGAACAGTATACGGAAATTTAATAAATATTCTAACAAACCTCAAAGGTCTACCTCTGAGCTACAATAGGGACCTACAAGAAGATAAATTCCCACTTTTTTCATCTTTAAAGATAGCCAATGAATGTGTCGATATATTTAAAGATCTTTTAGATTCAATAAAATTTGACAACGTGTCAATTCAAAGAAGTTTGAATCTAGGTTTTCTTACAGCTACCGACTTAGGGGATTATTTAACCAGAAAAGGGCTTGCTTTTAGAGACGCTCACCATATCACTGGGAAAATAATTGCATATTGCGAAAAAAACAATAGAAATCTCGATGAGATCAAAATCGAAGAATTTAAAAAATTCTCGAAATTGATAAATAAGGACGTGTACAAATTTATTTCAATTGATAGTTCGGTATCCTCAAGAAATTCCTACGGTGGTACTTCCAGAACAAATGTCAAGAAAATGATTACAGAATACAAAAAAATCCTTTCCAAATTGTAAATATCAAATTTTCTCAATTGATTATTGAATTTAAAATTCCATAATAGTAAAACTTATTTTGTATTTGTTTGGCCCCTTCGTCTAGTTGGTTAAGGACGTTGCCCTCTCAAGGCAGAAACACGGGTTCAAATCCCGTAGGGGCTATTTGATTCTACTAACTTGAGCTTAAATATTTGTTGTTTAAAATAACTCCATGAGCAAGATTGAAACTTTTCCTAACAAAGTAAAAAATAGGAATTACAATATAAATATAACCTGTCCCGAGTTTACATCCATATGTCCTAAAACGGGACAGCCGGATTTCGCTATAATTAAAATCTCATATATTCCAGATAAACTATGCATCGAATTAAAATCATTTAAGCTCTATATGTTTTCTTATAGAAATATCGGCGAATTCCACGAACATGTAACAAACAAAATTTTAGATGATTTTGTTAAAGCCTGCAACCCTAAATATGCCTCAATCACGGGAGATTTTAATGTTAGAGGAGGTATTAAGACAGTTGTTGAAGCCGAATATAAAAAAAAGAATAAATCAAGAAAATTTTAGTAGTCTTGTCGCTTTATTAATCATCTTTGCTCTTGTCCTTTTTTCATTATTCCCTGAATTTTTCTCACCATATTCCCCCTTTAAATCAGATTTTGAGAATATTCTTCAATCACCTTCAGAAAAGCATCTCTTTGGAACTGATGAACTTGGTCGGGATATTTTAAGCAGGATAATATATGGAACTAGAATATCTATATCAATTGCTTTTTTTACCTCAGTTATCTCCTTGATATTCGGAACACTATATGGATCCATATCAGGAATGAAAGGTGGTATTTTTGACGAAATATTAATGAAAATAGTAGATGTTTTTTATTCGATTCCTGATCTTCTTTTGATTTCTATCTTTGTTCTAATTTTTGGCAAAGGGATAATAGGAATAACAGTTGCTTTATCCTTGTTGAGCTGGATGAGAGTGGCAAGAATTTCTAGAGGAACGGTATTAGAACTCAAAAATAGACCTTTTGTCCTAAGCGCAAAAGTCATGGGCTTCAGCGATTTGAGAATTATATTTAAAGAACTTCTTCCTAATATGTTATCTCCTTTAATTGTAACCTTTACATTTACAATTCCTTCAGTAATTCTTGCTGAATCAACTCTAAGTTTCTTAGGTCTCGGCATATCTCCCCCGGATGTAAGTTGGGGTCTAATGGCAAACAATGGCTGGCAAGGAATTAGAAGCTACCCTCATTTGATAATTTTTCCTTGTTTAGCAATTTTTGTATCGACAATTACATTTCTAAAGATTGGAGATTATCTTAAGCTAAAAGTTAAGTAATGAGATTTGTATTTTTTTTCTTCTTCGTTTTAACAATATGTTTTCTAACGGTAAGTTCAATATCGACAACGAATTGTAAATTAGAAAAAGAAAATCACTTATATTTATCCTATTGTTATGAAAGGAATGGAGATTTTGACCTCTCCATCGATAGTCTGGCCAAATTAAATAAAGACAACTTCGATAATGTCGCTGATTTTATTGCCTATAGGAAAATCAAGCTATTATCATCTTACCAAATTAAATCTAATCAAATACAAGGTGAAATAAATAAATTTAAATTAATTCATAAGAAATCTGTTTTGCTACCAAAAATAGAAATTATTGAAGCGGAGAGGTTGTTAGCAAAGAAATCATATCAATTTCTTGATAATCATTTGAGAGGTATAGATAAAAAATATAATTTAGAAAATAGCAACAGACTTTATTTTGATTTTATCAAAGCAAGAAATTTGGAAAAGCTTAATAATCTTGGCCAATCACTAGAGATATTTAAAAAAATATGGATTAACTATCCCAGATTTAAAACCCAATTCGTATCAAAAAAGGTAGATGCTCTTTCTAAGAAATCTAATAAAAAAATTAGTTCTAATGATTTAGAACTGAGGCTAAATTCTCTTTTTAAGAACGGGGTGTACAAACAATTCATGAAAGAATCAAAGAACGTAAAAGATCCCGGTATAAAAATTATGGTAGCTTTGATAAAAATTAAAAGTCAAAAAAGAAATGAGGGAAGAGGCATCCTTAAAGATATTTCAGAGGGTGGTTTTAATTCTACAGGTTCGAGTTCCAGAGATTTTGAAATAATTGCTGAATCTTTATATCAATTATCTATTGATGATCTAAAAACTTCCGATAATAATTCTAAAATTGCCAGAAATCTAAAATCAATTCTTGAAAAATATCCAAATTATAGCAAAAACGATAACGTAGCATATCTTTCCGCTAGATTATTTACTTTAGATGAGAATTATTTAGAGTCAAAAGAAGTTTACAATTGGCTAATCAAAACAAAATCAAAAGATTATTTAAATGATTCTCTCTGGGGGTTGGGTTGGTCTGAATATATGCTTAAAAATTACGAAAATGCTCTAAATCATTTTTCTTCACTTGAACATTCAAACAAACCTTATTATCAATCGAAAGGACTTTACTGGAAAGGAAGGTCCTTAGAAAAGTTAGGCCATCCAAAAAAAGCGATGGATAGCTATATGAAAATACTAGAAAACCACAAAATTGGTTACTATTCGTACTTGGCATCAATTAAAATTAGCCCAAAATTACGACCAGGGGCAAACAAGGTTAAAAGAGCTCGTTCTGAAAAAAAACATAATTTAAAACAAGAAATGAGATTGCTTTTTCTCTCAAAAGATTTAAAAGAATCAAAACAAGAAGTAGAAAGCTATATCGAAAATAGAATTAATTCAACAAACTACAAAGATTATTTTAGAGCTCTCGAGTCAGCACAGGAATTTAATATGTTGATTAAATTATCTTATAAGTACCCATCAGAAGATTATTACAAATACCCAAAGGGATTTACAGATAATATAAAAATCCATTCAAAGAATTATAATCTTGATGCAAATCTTTTATTAGCACTAATCCGTGAAGAAAGCTTATTTGATCCACATGCTGTATCCCGTGTTGGCGCAAAGGGCTTAATGCAACTTATGGATTATACTGGAGAGAAAATAAAGAGAGATCTAAATTTAGATAGTAATTCAAATTTTTTTGACCCTGAATTAAATATCCAAATCGGTACTTATTATCTTGCAAGTCTCATAAAAGAGTTTGACAATAATATTTTTCTTGCCCTTGCAGCTTATAACGGTGGTCCAAAAAATGTAAAAAAATGGTTAATTCGTTTTGATAACCTTGAAGACGATGAATTTGTCGAGAGTATACCTTTCAAGGAAACACATGGATATGTCAAGAGAGTTTTAAGAAGCTACTTTTATTACGCGCTCGATTCGTAAATACTAAATCAAATCTTGCAAAAATTTTTTAATATATTCAATCCTAAATCACTACTTTTTTCTGGGTGGAATTGTGTAGCATATACATTCTCAAAACTGATAGAGGAGCCGAATTCATCACCATAGGAAGATGTTGTGTCTATTATATCTAAATCTAGATTAAGTTTATAAGAATGAACAAAGTAAACCCAAGATCCATCTTCAATGTCTTTGAATAATTTAGATTTTCTTCTTATCTTGATTTGATTCCATCCCATATGAGGTACTTTTAATTTGTTTTTACTGAAATTCATTCGACTTATATGCCCCTGAAAAATTGATAGACCTTCAACGCCAGGACTTTCTTCGCTACTTTCAAAAAGAATTTGTAATCCCAAACAAATTCCTAGGAACGGTTTGCCGTTTTTGATCGATTTTTTTATTGCTTCTGCCAATCCTTTGTCATGAAGATTTTGTACGCAATCTCCAAAAGCTCCGACTCCAGGAAAAATTAGCGAGCTGGCATTATCAATGTCCTTAATAGAATCAGTAATTCTTGATTCAAAACCTAGCAATGAGAGGGCTTTTTTTACAGATTTCAAATTTCCGTGACCATAGTCAATTATCGCTATCATCAAAGATTGCCTTTTGTTGATGGAATTGAATCAGATCTTGAGTCAATTGAAGTTGCATAATCAAGAGATTTTGCGACAGATTTAAATATCGATTCAATAATGTGATGACTATTTGCACCATATTCCAGTTCAATATGTATATTGGCTTTTATATTATTGGTAAATGATTGAAAAAATTCTTTTGTTAATTCAACATCGAATTCTCCAACCTTTGGAGTCGGAAGTTGAACATTGAAAATCAAAAAAGGCCTACCACTTAAATCTACATGAGAAGACGATAGAGTTTCATCAAAAGTAACAAAACTTGACCCATATCTTTTAATAGATTTCTTTTCTCCTAAAGCTTTGTCGAATGCTTGCCCCAAGGCAATGCCAACATCTTCAACAGTATGGTGAAAATCTATTTCGGTATCGCCAATCGCTTTAATTTTTAAATCAAAATATCCGTGTTTCGATAATTGCTCAAGCATGTGATCAAAAAAAGGTATACCAGTATCGATATCATACTTTCCAGTACCATCAACATTCAAATGTATTGCCACATCAACCTCGGTTGTTTTTCTTTTTACACTAGCAGATCTACTCATGGTTTGATGTTAAACGAAAAAATATTAATATTCAATTTGAAGTCAAAGATCATGTTCGTCCTCTATTTCACCTAGTATTTCTTCCAATATATCTTCAACAGTAACGATTCCCAATGCATCTTCTGGAGTTCCTACGACTGCAAGACTTAATCTGGATTCTTTAAGCTCGTCTAGCAACTTAGAAACTAAATGATCTTTTTTTACAAAAAAACAATCGGCTAGAAAGTTAGCTATGGGCTCATCTCCTTTTTTATCTAGAAGATAGAACGAATGGATAATTCCTTTGATTTTATTCTTGCTACCATCATATATTGGTAATCTTGAAAATCCTGTTTGTTTAATTAATTTTTTGGCATCATTCACGTTTTTATTCAAATCAATTGAGGTCACGCCATGAATTGGGATCATTATATCTTTAACCGTAATTTTATCGAATAAGAATATTTTGTTTAATATTGTATCCCTGAATTGTTGAGAAGAGTCTTCTAAAGCCGATCCCGTTTCCAGTACATGGATGAGCTCTTCTCTTGTAATCAACTTGCTTTTTGTTCCAATCATCTTAACAATTAATCCGGTCAAAAATCTAACAAGAAAAAGAAATGGTTTAAACAAATAACTAAAAATCAATGAAAAGTATATTGTCTTGAGTACGAAAGAATTACTTTGCTTCTGAAAGATGGATTTGGGTACTACTTGTCCAAATATTACGATGAGAGGCGTCAAGATAACAACAGAGAGCAAATGAGGGTCGTACTGAGGATATGTGTTCTGTATAAATGAAGAGACAAGTACAGTATTAATAACAATACACAAATTTTCTCCAACAAGACTCGTTGACACATATTCTTCTATCTTGTTGATCGAATTCATTACCAATTTCGCTGATGGCAGACCTTGATCAGCCTTAGATCTTATTTTACCTTTATCACAAGATAAAAGAGATATTTCTGCGCCAGCAAACATAGCCTGAAAAATCAACAATATCAAAGTTATAATAGGTAATGTAAAAAGATTAATCATTAATTATTCTCTCCGCAGAAATTCTTGTGATTCTATTGTCTTTTATCTCCTCAACAGTTAGTTTTAGATTGCCATTTAAAATAAATTCTCCTTTTTTTGGCAGTCTACCGAGTTGATTAAAAACAAATCCTCCCATAGTTTCTATTCCTAAATCTTCAGATATAAAGGATCTATTAATCTCATTTGATATTTGATTAACCCCCGCGTATCTTAACACCCCAAACAGACAAGCTTCATTGAACTCACCAATTCTAGTTCCACCATCTAAATACAAAACACCATTTTTAAAAATCATCGGAGCTTCACTTACATCTTTTTCGTCTTCAATCTCTCCGAATATCTCCTCTATTATGTCTTCAAGTGTAACGATCCCCTCAAGTCTTCCATATTCATCAATAACTATAGCCATATGTCGTTTCATAACTTGCAGTTCTCTCAATAATTCAAGAGCATTTTTTTTATCAGGAACAAAATAAGGTTCTCGCAAAATCGAATAAATTTCTGAAGATTCATGCGTTAATAAATCTTTTGAATGAAGAATGCCAACTATATTGTCCGAATCACCATCATAAACTGGGATCCTAGAAAATCCTTTATTTTTTATTTTGATTAATGCTTCTTGATTTGTAATCGTGCTTGGCAGAAGAAACAAATCTGGCTCTGGAATTAGAATTTTAACTAGATTAATCTTTTCTAGTTTCAAAAGATTGTCTATTATCTTGCTCTCACTTTTTTTAACAGATCCCTCATCTTCACCGATATCAATCAAACTAGGGATATTTTTAACCGAGTCATGGTGCGAGGGTGTTGATGGACTTGAAGTTGGACTAAAAAGTTTAATTAGAAATCTAGACAATCCATCAAAGAAAAGGGTTAAAGGGAACATTACTTTATTTAAAAAATAAACCGGCGGGGCAACAATAATTGAAATCTTTCTGGAAAATTTTACGCCGATAGTTTTAGGAATAATTTCACAAAATATTAAGATTATTATTGATGCAACAAATATAGTTACTATTGAAATTAATTCATCAGATATTGTTCCAATAAATAAATTATTTAATTTGGATGAAAGTAAGCTTATTATAGTTACATTTAAAATTTCGTCTGCCAACAATATCGTCGCTATAATTGACGCTGGATTCTTAACAAATCCTTCCAGGATATTCCCGATCGAGGATTTCTTCTTAATCAAATCTATTTGATATCTTTGTAGAGAAAAAATAGAACTTTCCGTAATTGAGAAAAAAGCGGACAAGAGGATAAGACCAAATATTAAAATTATAAAAAAATAATATTCGCTCATTTAAAACTTATGAATAAAACCATCTGGTTTTAAAATTTTATTTTTACCTCCCATCTCTAGAATAATTTTACTTCCATTAACGACCTCGCCAATTCTAAAAATTCTAAATTTTCTAATTTTTGCCAACCTTTCAAATTTTTGATAAAACTTTCTATTCACAGTAAACATTAATTCGTAATCATCTCCCCCATGCAAAACATATTGTTCGACATGTTTTTCATATGGCTTCTTTATTGCTATTTTTGATTTAGGTATATTTTCCCAAATCACTTTTGCTCCTAATTTATTCTTATTTAGATTAATAAGTCTACTAAGATCTATTGAAAGACCATCTGTTATATCTATCATAGAAGACACATAGTCGAGTTGTCCCAAAAATTCTCCCAGTTTTATTTTTGGGTTAGGATTTTTGTATTTTGCGACTAATTTTCTTTCTTCGATATTTTGCAAATTATTTCTTTTTTTATTTAAAATATGTAGTCCAAGGGAAGCATCACCAATATTACCAGAAACATATATAAAATCACCGTTAGTACATTTTCCTCTTTCTTTATACTTATTCTTTTTTAGTTCCCCTATAACAGTTACATCAATAATTAAAGAGTCTGATCTTGATATATTCCCCCCGATTAAAGAAATCTTGAATTTCTTTGAAGTTTTTTTAAATCCACTAAAGAGTCTAGTAACAAATTTCTTAGTTATGCCTCGTGGCAGAAAAAGAGAATTCAGAAAGAACATTGGTATCGCACCCATTGCTGATATATCACTAACAGCCACCGCAAGAGAGCGTGAAGAAATTTCCTCAGGTGTAAATTTTTTTCTAGTAAAATGTATGTTCTCAACAAGCGAATCACAGGAAACAACAATTTGATTATCTTTTATCTTGCAAATAGCTGAATCATCACCTATTTCAGTAGAAAATCTTTTAGATTTAAGCGGGAATCTCTTTTTTATCATTGATTCGATGTAAATTTCATCAAGCATTTTTAAGATGTTGTAAAGTATTATACAATATACGGGCCTAAAACATTAAACAAATTATCAATCAGTTCTTTTCTTGAGTTATACCCCATGATTCCGATTCTCCATATTTTTCCCTTTGTGTGGCCCAATCCACCTCCAATTTCAATATTATGCTTTGATAATAAATTTTTTCTAAAACTAGAATCATCTATTCCCTGAGGAATGAAAATTGATTTCAGCATCGGGAGTGAGCCGTATTTTGTTTTATCAACAAAAGGCATAATTCCCATCTCTTGTAATTTTAAATCGAAATAGTCTCCATTTTCTTTATGTCTAGTAAATCTATTTTGAAGACCCTCTTCATGACAAATTTTCAATCCTTCATGTAAAGCAAATAACATATTGACCGGTGCCGTATGATGATATATTCTCTCAGATCCCCAATAGTTCATTAACATATTAAGATCTAAGTACCATGACGGAATCTTTGTGTTTCTACGTTTAATTTTCTTTAATGCCTTATCACTAAAAGTTATCGGAGAAAGTCCAGGGGGGACGCTCAAACATTTTTGAGTTCCAGAATAACATACATCTATTCCCCAATCATCTGTCTGAATTTCAACACCGGAGAGAGAAGTGACCGTGTCAACAATAAAAATAATATCCGTATTTTTCAGATATTCTCCAATATAATTTAAATCTTGAAGAATTCCCGTGGAAGTTTCCGCATGTACAATTGATACAGCTTTTAGATTACTTATAGATTTAATTTTCTTTATGACATCTTCTTGATTAAAGGATTTTCCCCAATCAACATTCATTTCAATTATGTCAGCACCATATCTTGAAGCAACATCAGACATTCTTTCACCAAAGACACCGTTTTTAAGAACTAGAATTCTATCATTTTCTTCTAATATATTTGCCATAGACATTTCCATACCTGAACTACCTGTTCCTGAAATCGCAAATGTAGTACTATTCTCAGTTTGAAAAATTTTTCTTAATAATTCCGAAATATTATCAAGTATGATAAAAAAATCCGGATCTAAGTGACTCATAGGTTCTCTAGAAAGTGCCATCTTGACTCTTTCGTCTATATTCGTTGGCCCAGGGCCTAAAAGAATTTTATCAACCGGTTTGGTTCGAGACGAATCATCTATTGTATCTTTTGGGCTCATTAAAGAATTATAATTAATTTTTTCAACTCTTGGTATATTAATCAACTAAAAAATTTAACACTTCTTCGTTCACAAGAGTTTTATTTTCTTTCCAAAATCCATGCCC
This sequence comes from Candidatus Dadabacteria bacterium UBA1144, assembly GCA_002311855.1. Taxonomy (GTDB): domain Bacteria; phylum Desulfobacterota_D; class UBA1144; order UBA1144; family UBA1144; genus UBA1144. The sequence continues at coordinate 82,246 of DCAB01000012.1, forward strand.
ACCAGGGAACCCTATAACTTGGCACCACTTTACAAATTTGGCCATTTCGATAGATTTCTTTGGTGCAACTATTAAATCATTTTTTCCATAAATTATGAGAGTTTTGGATTTTATTTTTTTTAAGTACTTAATATTATCTAACGATTCAATTGCATTGCACTGATTCAGATAACCATCTATATAGCTTTTGTTATTTTCGACTTTATTTTTTTTATAATCAGAGAAATTGCTTTCAACATATTCTCTTGAATATCCTAAAAGCAAAGCATTAAACCAAATTTCTTTCAAACCAACATTTGATGCTATTTTTTTAGAAACGGATATTAGTTCTTTTCCGATTTTGTCTCTTGAGGCACATGTACATGCAAGAACCAATTTGTTAACTCTCTTAGGATATTTTGAGGCAAAAACTTGAGCTATCATTCCACCCATCGATTTCCCAACAACATGTGCAGATGGCAAATCCAATTTGCTCATTATTTCATAACAATTTTCGGCAAAAATTTCCATTGAATAATTAATTTGAGGTTTAGCGCTTTTACCGGATCCCAAATTATCAAAGGTCAATATAGAAAAATGGTTTTTATAATATTCAACTTGATCTTCCCAGCTTGATATCGTACTCCCGAGTCCACCGATGAAAAAAACATAAGGTTTGTTACTTTTTCTTTTTATTGAATAATTTATCTTTCCAAGTTTGGTTTTTAAATATGGAATCACAGACTCCTCAGATAACTATCAATAATTAGACAGGCCGAAAGCATATCTTGATAATTTCTTCTTTTTTTTCTAGAAATGTTCATCTTTATCAATATTTCATCAGCCTCTTTTGAAGTAAAATTTTCATTCCAATACTTAATTTTTGTATTGGTCTTTAATTTAAGTTCATTATAAAAATTTTCAATGTGATTCTGTATTTTTAATTTGCCATCATCCTTAAATGGAAGACCTATCAAGATAAGCTTAGGTTTCCTCTCATCTATAATACCAATTAGTTCTTCAATATGACTTCTATCGTTTTTGTTAATTATAAGTTTTATTGGGTGGCTAGAAATTTCTAAATCATCTGTGCCAGCTACTCCAATTCTTTTTAATCCAAAATCAATGGCTAAGATACTCATTGTCAACTATATTTATATTATATAATAATGTTTAATTATTTATATTTTTGTCATATTGATATCTGATTCGGTACAATATATTTAATCTCTATTATCTAAGAGATTATTCCTATTTAATACATAAGAAATTTCTAATAAAATTATCTAACTCTCAGTTTATGATAAAATAACTTAAGATTTATTTTTAAAATGAGTGTTGTTACAAGATTTGCCCCTAGCCCAACTGGTTCACTTCATTTAGGAGCAGTAAGGACGGCTATATTTAATTTTCTTTATGCAAGACAAAATTCAGGAAAAATAATATTGAGAATTGAGGACACCGATCAAGAACGGTCTACTTCCGATTCTCTGAATGAAATAATATCATCCCTAGAGTGGTTAGGCATCAATTGGGACGAAGGTCCGTATCTGCAATCAGAAAGACTGGATATCTACAGAGAACATGCAGAAATTCTGGTGGATAAAGATTTGGCATATAAATGTTTTATGACAACTGAAGAAATCAATCAGCTGAAAGAAAGAGCCTTAAGAGAAAATAAGATTTATAAATATCCAGGAACATGGAGAAATCGGAGTGACCATCCAAAGAATGCTGAATTCGTTATACGATTTAAAACTCCCAAATCTAAACAGATCAAATTTGTTGATTCATTAAGAGGACAGATCAATATAGATTCAAGCAATATAGAGGATTTTATTGTTCTAAAAAGCAATGGTTTTCCGACATATAACTTTGCCTCTGTTGTAGATGACGCAGAAATGAATGTTACCAACATCATAAGAGGGGAAGATCATCTTTCAAATACCCCTAAACAGATTCTTATATTTGAAGCAATTAACAAGAAAATACCCATATTTACGCATGTATCAATGATGCTTGGTAAAGACAAAACGAAATTAAGTAAAAGGCATGGCGCCGAATCGATAAACAATTTTAAAAAATCAGGATATTTATCAATTTCAATGATAAATTATCTGGCTAGGCTTGGTTGGTCGCATGGAAATCAAGAAATCTTCAGTCTAAAAGAAATGATTAGTTTATTTTCTCTTAGCAATCTAAGTAAATCACCTGCTATATTTGATACAGAAAAACTAAGTTGGGTAAATACGTCGCACATTAAGATATCTGATAATAATTATTTGAAAAAATTATTAGAACTCAAATTTTATGAAGAAATTGATGTTAATTTGGCAATTCAATGTGCAAAGGAGAAATCAAAAGATTTAAATTTATTAAAAGAATCTCTTAAATTTTGTGAGAACGAATACGCAGATATCAACGATAAATTAAAATCTGAAATCTACAAGGATAATGGAATTGATTTGGTTAAAAAATTTTCTCGTGAATTGAAATCTCTAGAGAAATTCACCAAGGAAAGTATTAAAAATCTGTTTGATAATTTTTTGGAAAAAAATAATATAAAATTGAAAAACATAGCTTCACCATTAAGAATTATTCTAACAGGGAGCAAAGTCTCTCCAGGAATATATGAAGTTATACAAATTCTGGGGAAGAATTTAACATTAAAAAGAATTAAATATTTTCTTTCATGAAAAAAAAAATAAGAATGGTATCAATTGGAATTTCGGGTATGATGGGAAGCGGAAAATCTGAAGCACTTAAATTTTTTAGAAACCGAAAAATACCCTCGGTTGATCTTGATTTAGAATCAAAAAAACTTATAAAAAAGGACACACTTTGTTACAAAAAAATAATAAGAAAATTTGGTTATGCAATATTAAATAAAAATTTAACTATAAATAGAAAAAAACTAAGAGAAATAATTTTCAACAGTGAACAAAAAAGAATGGAGCTTAATAATATAGTTCACCCCGAATTAATTAAAAGAGTCAAAGCAATCTCTAAAGCCAATTTAATCAAAGGAAAAACAATGGTTGTTTTTGAAGGAGCCCTGATTTCAAAGAAGACGAAGATGGGTTCTCGTTTGGATAAAATCATTTTTATCGATTCTCCAAAAAAACTTTTAATCAAAAGAATTGTGAAACGATATAGCATAGACGAAAAATCTGCAATAAAATTATTAAATACCCAGAAAAATATTAAAAAAAATCGTAATAGTGCCGATTTTATTATTAATAACGATAAAACGCTAAACAAACTCAATAAACAATTACATCTGATACTGGATAAATTGTCTCATTAGAATATAATTTTATAGTTAATATTAAGAAGTATTCTTAAAAAGATTATTTATTTTTGGATTACTTAAAGAATTATTTATTTTTGGATTATTATTTCGTGAGGTTCTTATGGATCAGGACAAGACCATGGAACAAAAAATTGAGTTCCTAGAACAAAAGATTAAAAAAGCTGAGGAAGGTGGTGGTGCTGAAAGAATCGAAAAGCAGCACGGAAGGGGAAAGCTAACCGCAAGAGAAAGAATACATGCTCTCTTAGACAATGGGTCATTTGTAGAACAAGGAAAATTTGTTGAACACCAAAACCATAATTTTGGGATGGAAAAAACAAAAATTATGGGAGACGGTGTGGTAACTGGTTACGGAAAAATAGAGGGGAGACAAGTGTTCGTCTACTCCCAAGACTTCACAGTATTTGGAGGTGCTTTGGGACTAGGACATGCAAGGAAGATAACAAAAATAATGGACATGGCAATGCAGGTTGGGTCTCCCGTGATAGGTTTATGTGATTCGGGTGGTGCAAGGATCCAAGAAGGTATACGTGGTCTAGCCGGTTACGCAGAAATATTTTTAAGAAATGTGCAAGCTTCTGGTGTAATTCCACAATTATCAGCGATTATGGGACCATGTGCTGGAGGTGCTGTATATTCTCCCGCTATGACCGACTTTATTGCAATGGTCAAAAATACTAGCTACATGTTTATTACGGGTCCTGATGTAGTAAAAACTGTTACTCACGAGGAAGTAACATCCGAAGAACTTGGGGGGGCTATAGTGCACAGCACACAAAGTGGCGTAGCTCAATTCGCTGCTGAAAATGACGAAGACTGCTTAAATCTTTTGAGAGAACTCTTTAGTTTTTTACCACTAAATAATATGGAGGATCCTCCAGAAATTAAATGCGATGATCCGGCTGATAGAAAAGTTGATAAATTAAGAGATATTGTTGAGGTAAATCCCAATAAGCCTTACGATATGAAAGAAGTAATTAAACCCACCGTTGACAACGAATATTTTTTTGAGGTAGCCGAGAATTATGCACAAAATATCGTGGTAGGTTTCGCTAGAATGAATGGCAAAACCGTTGGTATCGTCGGAAATCAACCCAATGTTTTAGCTGGAGTTCTTGATATTCGGTCTTCAATTAAAGGTGCACGATTTGTCAGATTCTGCGATTGTTTCAACATTCCACTCTTAACATTTGTCGATGTTCCTGGATTCTTACCTGGAGTTAATCAGGAACTCAATGGAATAATTCTTCATGGAGCCAAGCTTTTATATGCGTATTGCGAAGCAACGGTACCACGGGTAACGGTTATAACCAGAAAGGCCTATGGAGGTGCATATGATGTTATGTCCGCCAAGCATATCAGGGGCGATATAAATCTTGCTTTTCCTACAGCAGAAATTGCTGTTATGGGACCAGATGGTGCAGTTAATATTGTTAACAGAAGAGAGATACAAAATGCTAAGGATCCAATCGCAGAAAAAGAAAGATTAGTTGAAGAATATAAAAATCTTTTCGCAAATCCTTATCGAGCAGCCAATCTGGGATTCATCGATGACGTTATCAAGCCTGAAGAAACGAGAAGTAAAGTAATCAGTGCTTTTGAAATGCTTGAAGGAAAAAGACAAAACAATCCACCAAAAAAACACGGGCTAATTCCTTTATAAATATATTTGGAGATTCTTTATGTATAAAAAAGTTCTAATAGCTAACCGTGGAGAAATCGCAGTAAGAATAGTAAGGGCATGTAAGGAACTTGGAATTAGAACTGTCGCCGTTTTTTCTGATGCTGATAGGAATTCATTACACGTTAATCTCTCTGATGAATCCTTCAACATTGGAAAATCTTTGCCTAGCGAAAGCTACTTGGTTAGTGCCAAAATTATTGAAGTTGCTAAAAAATCTAAATGTGATGCTATTCATCCGGGATATGGATTTTTATCTGAGAATGCAGATTTTGCAAAAACATGCATGAAAAACAAAATAGATTTTATCGGCCCCAGCCCAGAATCAATAAGGCTAATGGGAGATAAAATTACATCTAGAGAAATCGCAAAAGCTGCGAGGGTTCCTTTGGTCCCAGGTACGGATGGCGAAGTAAATGACAATGAAGCTTTGGATGTAGCCAAAAAGATTGGTTTTCCACTAATGATTAAAGCTACAGCTGGGGGTGGTGGTAAGGGAATGAGATTAGTTCAGAAAGAAGAGGATTTTGAAAGCTCATTAAGAATGGCTAAGAGCGAAGCACAATCTGCCTTTAATAATGATGTGGTATTTATTGAAAAATTTATAGAAAAACCAAGACATATTGAAATTCAGGTTCTTGGGGACAAGAAAGGAAATGTCGTACATTTATTCGAAAGAGAATGTTCAATCCAAAGAAGACATCAGAAGGTTGTGGAAGAAGCACCATCACCTGGCGTCAGTGAAAAAACAAGACAAAAAATGGGCAAGATAGCAGTAAGGCTTGCAAAAAAAGTATCTTATTACGGAGCAGGAACTGTCGAATTCATCATGGATCAGAAAGAAAACTTTTATTTTCTTGAAATGAATACAAGAGTTCAAGTCGAGCACCCGATTACGGAAATGATAACAGGGATCGATATAGTAAAAGAAATGATAAAGATATCTTGCGGTAATAAATTAAGTTTTAAGCAAGCCGACATCTCAAGAAAAGGACATGCAATTGAATGCAGAGTTTGTGCTGAAGATCCCGCTAATAATTTTCTGCCAACCCCCGGAATTATTACTTATGTCAAATCACCCCAAGGTCCGGGAGTAAGAGAGGACTCATCCCTTTTTAATGGCTATGAAGTAACAACTTTTTATGATCCAATGTTATCTAAAATTATTGTTTGGAGCCATGATAGACACGATGCAATTAGGAGAATGAGCAGAGCATTGTCTGAATATATCGTTCTTGGAGTTAAAACAAACATCGGCTTCTTGATCAGGTTGATGGACAATAAGGATTTTATTTCTGGGAAATTAGACACGGGCTTCATTGAAGAGCACAAAAAATTACTGGAAATTCCAAGAGAGAGCAAGAATTTGGCTTTAGTTGGTTCAGCAATCGTATTACATACATTTAATGGCTTTGAGAATAGAGGAAGGAATTCAAAATTGAAGCCTTGGAAATATACAGCAAGGCGCTCTAGCCTATCGAATAATTCTTTATCTTAGAAATGAAATATGATTTAAAAATTGATAACAAGCTAATATCATTTACTCTGGAGGAAAAGAATGAAAATTACCACATTGTCCTTGATCAAAAAAACTACAAGGCCGATTTAATTAGAGTAGATTCTAATCTTTATTCTCTCATAGTTGACGGATCAACTTTTAACATTGCAATTTCTAAAAAAGGAAGAGAAATACAGGTTTATCACAAAGGAGACTTCTTTACATTTGAGATACCTTCGCAGAGGGAACGAGGTTCTTTTGAAAATTCATCCGGGATAGATAAAATTAATGCCCCGATGCCTGGTAGAGTCGTAAAAATTCTAAAAAACATTGGCGATATCGTTACTGAAGGGGAGGGACTAATCGTTGTAGAAGCAATGAAAATGGAAAGTGAGCTTAAGACGAGCATAGCAGGCAAAGTAACGGAGATAAAAATAAAAGATGGAGATACAGTTGAGCTTGGTGAGCACTTGATCACTATCGAATCTGTTGAGAGCAAAGAAGAGCCTTAAGTTTTGAAAATTAAGAAAGCTTTTTTATTTTTATTCTTATTTTGTATTTTATTTAATTTATCTTATTCCGAAGATCTACCAACAATAAGAATTAACATTAGCAATGAACCACCGACTTTAGATTGGAACCTAGCGACCGATAGTACATCTTTTCAAATAATAAATAATATAATGGGTGGGCTCACAAGAATTAACAATGAGAATAAAATTGAAGCAAATTTGGCCAAATCATGGGAAATAGATCAATCAGGAAAAAAGATTACTATAAAGATAAAAAAAGTCTATTGGAACGATGGAGAAGAATTAATAGCCCAACATTTTGTAGATTCTTGGGAAAGATTACTTAATCCAGAAACTGCTGCAGACTATGCGTACTTCTTGTATGATATTAAAAATGCAAAAGAGTATAATTTAGGAAAAATTTCTGACTTTAATTTGGTTGGAGTAAAAGCTTTAGATTCTAAAACTCTTGAAATCATTTTGACTGGAAGAAAATCTTATTTTGTAAGTCTACTAAGTTTCATGTCCACTTTTCCAATCCGAAAAGACGTAATAAAAAAATATAATGAAAAATGGATTGAGGCTGAAAACATAGTAACGCTTGGGAATTACTCTCTAGCCAGATGGGAGAATCATAATTTTATTTTGCTAGAACCACGCAATATATCCAAACCGAAAATTATGCTCATCATGAATAACAATCCGACATCAACTTTGGCCATGTTTGAAAATGGAAAATTGGATATTGTTGATGGTAGCGGTATTCCCCTTTTAGAAATACCTTATTTAAAAAAAGCAGGCGTTCTAAAAACGATGCCAAGTTTTAGAAATAATTACATAGGATTCAATGTCAATAAACCTCCTTTTGATGACAAAATGACCAGAATGATTTTCGCACGCGTAATAAATAAGCGAATTTTTACACAGATTCTTCATACGGTAAGGCCTACAAATTTTTGGCCACCAAATACTATTCCTCCAATATATAGAGATAATCATTATCTTTGGTATGAGGATTCCATTCAAATAGGGAATATGTACCTTGACTCGATTGGATATGAGAATAGAAAAACATTCCCAAATGTTAAACTTCTTTATCCCGAATCTGGAAACAATAGGATTATTGCTGAAATACTTCAAAATATTTGGTATGAAACCCTTGGAATCATGGTAGAAATAGAAGGATTAGAGTGGAAAATATATTTAAGCAGTCTTGATAATGATAGACCACATATGTTCAGAGGTAGCTGGATTGCAGACTATCCTCATGCTCACAATTTCATGAATTTATTTACTTGTAACAGCGGAAACAATGAGACAGGATGGTGCAACGAAGAATACGATAAGTTAATCAAGTTTGCATCAGAAAATTACAATACAGAAGAAAGCCAAAATCTCTATGAACAAGCCGACGAGATTCTTTTTATGGAGCATCCGATTATTCCGCTTTTTTACTCAGATCAGATTTACCTTCAAAGCGAAAGAATAGATAATGCAGGATTTACAAGTATGGGAATAATAGATTTTAATAAAATAATTCTAAAAGAGTCTAAGAATTAAAATAAGGGATTATTTCTTTTGCGTATGTTTCCATAGCTTTATCAGCATCGGGGCTAAAATAGTGGAATAAAACAAAATGCTTAACGCCCTTGTCTACGTATCTCTCTATTTTTTTAATACAATCATTCTTTGATCCAGTAATAGTAAAATCAATTACGGCTTCCCTAGGAAAATATTGTCCCATATCCCTAAATTTTTGTTTTCTATCCTCATCGGTGGGAGTAATGTTAAAATAATTTAAACCTTTGTATTCATCAGGAATATCGATATCGTATCCAGCTTTTTTCAACTGGTCTTGCATAATGCACACATACCTGAAAGGCTCAAGTGTTTTATAGGCATCGTCTTCATTTTTACCTAATGATGTAAACACCCACAAGGTCGAGTCAACATCATCAATTGTGCGCCCAGCATCAACCGCAGAAGATTCAATTTTGTCTAACGATTCTTTGTACAAATCAGGTGTTAAATCTATTGGCATCCATCCATTTCCAATCCTACCGGTAAGATCTAAACCCTTATCCGTGTGAGTAGCAAAATAGAAAGGAACGCTTTCTTTGTCTTCGTAGAGATTGAGCAACAAAGAGGCTTTTTCCATATTAAAGAACTCGCCTTTATAGTTCACCGTTTCTTTGGTGGACCAAAGTAGTTTCATCACATCAATAGATTCGGTCATTCTTTGAAAAGGTTTATCCCAAGGAATACCATATGCATCTAGGTTCATAGATTCACCGACTCCTAGTGCAAGTGCAACTCTCCCCTTAGAAAGATGGTCGACAGTGGCAAGTCGCTGAGCAAGAACTGCCGGGTGGTTTCGATGAGGATCAGAGGTTGCTCCTATGGTAATATTTTTTGTTTTTACGGCAATGGCTGCAGCGATTGTCCATGCTTCAAATGCTGGATGCGGTGATATAAATGACAAATGATCAGGAAGCCACAAACTATCGAATCCCAACTTGTCAGCCTTAACAGAAAAGTCAACTAATCCGTCTGCATCTGCACCAGGCATTGGAGGAACCAACCCAAATTTAATTTTGCTCATATCTTGTAACTACCCATCCTCAGTATTCTTATTGTATCAAAATAGCCTAATTTATTCTAGAAAGCTTTTTAGAACTTCTTCCGCATCAGATTTTGCTAATTTTTCTAAAGCTTTTTTCTCTATCTGCCTAATTCTTTCCCTAGTTAAGTCAAATTTTTTTCCAATTTCATCAAGAGTATAGGTACTTTGCAGATCAATTCCAAATCTCATTTTGATAATTTCTTCTTCTCGAGGCGTAAGAGCTTTTAATGCGCCTCTTATATGGTTAGTTAAAGAGCTTTCAGCAACTATAGTATCAGGGACAGGTGAGCCTTCATCTGGAATAAAATCAAGCAAGGTAGCTTTTTCTCCATCAAAGACGGGAGTATCTAATTGCACAACTTCATTTGTTGATTCTAGTATTCTCTTAACACCATCTAGTGAAATTCCGACTTTTTCCGCGATTTCTAGAGGAGTTGGCTTCCTCCCAAGATCTTTCTGTAACGCATTACTTGCTTTAAAGACCTTACTGGCTTGTTCTAAAACATAAACGGGGACCCTAATAGTTCTTGTTTGATCTAAAAGTGCTCGTGAAATAGCTTGATGAATCCACCAAGAAGCATAAGTAGAAAATTTAAATCCTTTGGTATGGTCAAATCTTTCTACGGCTCTCATCAAACCCACATTTCCTTCCTGGATTAAATCCTGCAAAGCTAGACCTCTACCTATATATCTTTTTGCAATACTAACAACGAGTCTTAAATTTGCTTTAACAAATCTTTCCTTTAACGTATTAGCCAAATTAGTATAAGCACTGATGTATGCTTCTATTTCGGCAATTCTTTTTCTGCGGCCACCTTTTAATGCTAATAATTTTCTCTGTTGAGTTGGAGTAATTTTTGAAGATCGAACTCGGTCAAGTAGCTCCTGAAGATTCGCCGCATGTAATTCAGACTTCTTGATTTTTGAAGAAACTTCAACTTCTTGCTTTGACTTCAATAAAGGCTCTAAAGACATATCTTTGAAATACACATACAACAATCTATATTGCTCATCTGGAACCCAATCTTTTTTCTTATTTTGTGCTTTAATATTTTTTCTGAGAGTCGCTTTTTGATATTCTTCTAGTAGGGTTTTATCGTCTATATCACTGGCTGTAGGTTCTAAATCAGAACTATAGTTTTCATTCTCATCCGCACTCATAATATGATATCCTGTAAGCTTTAACGTATTTCAAGCGAACCAATTATACTACTTTTAGATAGATAAGTGAAGTGAAAGCTGGCCCGGAAGGGATCGAACCTCCATTGCTTGGACCAAAACCAAGAGTCCTGCCTTTAGACGACGGGCCAATTCGTAGATGATACAGAAAAATAAAACAAATTCAATCAATCAAAAAACGCCATCCTTCAATTGAATTTACTGTAAAAGCTTTTATATTCATGGATGATTCAAGGTACTTTTCCGCTTCTTCAGTATCAAATCCATCTTCTAATACGCTAAATATAGTCGACCCACTTCCAGATATAGAATAATTGTTAAGTTCTAACTCGTCCAAAATCTTAAAAATCTCTTTATATTCTTTGTGCCTTTCGATTAAAAGAGGAAGAAAATCATTTCTTAAATACACCGTTTTTTTATCAAAAGAAATCTTTTTCGTTTCTATACTTTTGTTGTAGTTTTTGATCTTAAGTTTTTCCTGATCCCATAAACTATAAAGACTTTTAGTTGATGATCCAAATCCGGGAAATATAAGAAGATATTTTGTTTTTGCAGGATTTTCTATAATCTCAACAATTTCTCCTTTGCCAGAAATTCTAGCCGTTTTTGAATAGAGAAAAAAAGGTACGTCGGATCCTAGTTCCTTTCCGATTGATAATAATCCTTTAAAATCATCTATGCCAAAGATTTTTGATAGTCCTAAAAGTGTAGCCGCAGCATTACTGCTACCACCTCCCATCCCTGATTCAAGAGGAATCTTTTTCTTGACAGTTATTTTTATTGCCTGACTAATTTGGAAATATTCATAAAAGGATTTTGCCGCTTTAATAATCAAATTATCGTCATAGGATATCGTCTTGTCAGGAAAATCTAAATCTATTAGCTTAGAACTATTCGTATTCTCGATTAATAGAGTATCTTGTAACCCAATTGGTTGAATCAATGAACTGATATCGTGATAACCATCAGCTCTTTTGCCTTTGATAATCAAATCTAGATTTATTTTTCCAGAGGACAGGATTTCGATTTTGCTCATTTTTAATTTAGCTGGCGCAATCTACCGTCATATATTTAGATTCTTTTATTAATTTTGGAGAGGGTTTTTTATGTTTCTTCTGGTACGCTATTTCTTCATCATCAACGAGATTATTCACACCTCTAATGTAACATTCGCAAAAAGCATTATATCCACTTTTAGTCATTCTGCTTGATTTGAACATTGTTTTGTCATTTTGACATTGTTTAATACCATAATTTATTTGATTCTCACTTGGCATACTGAATAAAACAGCCGTAAATAACAAGCTCGGGAACAGAATCACAAAAAAAATCCCATACAATCATTGTATCAAAAATTCAGGCTAGTTATTTAAGTATTTTATTAAACTAGTTGCCTGAATCGAAAATACGGAGATACCCTGTTCTAGTGGTCTCTCCTTGGATTATAATTGTTAATTTTATATATATTAAAAAATAATTAAAGAAAAGATAGCGTTTTGTGACACTTGACAACTTATTAATTATCATTTTTGTTTAACATGTGGGTCATTCAACCAGTAAGTCCGAAGTTCTTTTCGAATTAGCATGCAAAGTAATACCCGGGGGTGTTAACAGCCCTGTAAGATCATTCAAAGCTGTGGGGGGTAAGCCAGTATATATAAAAAAGGCAATTGGGCCCTATATGTTTGATGAAGATCAGAATAAATACATCGACTACATTGCCTCTTTTGGTCCATTAATTTTTGGCCATTCAAATCAAAAAATAATTGATAGTGCATTCGCCGCCATGAAAGATGGCACTACATTTGGAGCATGTCATAAAAATGAAGTAAAACTCGCTCAATTAATTTCTCAGACAATCCCATCAATGGAAATGTTAAGGTTAACTAACTCTGGTACTGAAGCCACTATGAGTTGTATTAGACTTGCAAGAGGCTTTACAAAAAGAGATAAGATAATCAAGTTCGAAGGCTGCTATCATGGTCATGCCGATTATCTCCTCGTAAAGGCAGGTTCTGGTTTGTCAACATTCGGATCCCCATCATCACCTGGCGTACCAGATGAGTTTGTGAAAAATACACTTGTGGCAAGATTTAACGATATTGACAGCGTAGAAGAAATATTTAAGAAAAATGCAAATTCAGTAGCAGCAATAATTTTAGAACCGGTTCCAGCCAATATGGGTTTGGTCTTACCAGATGAGAAGTTTTTAAACAAGTTAATAGATCTAGCTCATTCAAATAAAACATTAGTCATTTTCGATGAAGTTGTTTCTGGCTATAGATTGTCTTTAGGTGGTGCTCAGAAAGTTTTTAATGTTAGACCTGATATGACTTGCATAGGAAAAATAATTGGAGGAGGTTTTCCGGTTGGAGCATTTGGGGGCAAGAAAGAAATAATGTCAATGTTATCGCCAACAGGTCCTGTATATCAAGCTGGAACATTATCTGGCAATCCTGTTGCTGTTGCGGGTGGAATAAGAACGATTGAACTATTAATAGAATCAAATCCTAAGATTTATATAGATTTAGAAAAAAAAGCAAGATATATAAAGGAGGGTTTTGAGAGTGAAAAAATTAATTTTATCAACATAAATCAATTTGGCTCTATGTTAACGTTTTTTTTCACCAAGAAAAAATCTATACGAAATTATTCTGACGTTTTATCCTGTGACACAAATTTATATGGGAAATTTTTTAGTTCGTTGTTATCTAGCGGGGTAATGCTTCCTCCCTCTCAATTCGAAACAATGTTTGTTTCAACAGCACATTCATATGAAGATTTAGATTATACTATTGCTAAGAGTATAGAGTCTGCCAAAAAGATAGGAAGTGAATAATTGGCAAAAAATACTAGCTGGCTTAGATTTATCATTATTAGCACCGAACTTGCATTTTGCATACTAGCTGGAATATTTATTGGTAACGAGGTGGATAAATACTTTAATACGGCCCCATTATTTACAATAATTGGTCTAATTGTAGGATCAATCTCTGGTTTCAGTTTAATGATTAAAATAGTAAAAAGCAAAGACAACTAAATGTTTACAAAATCGAACAAAATACTTTCGGCATTAGCAATGTTCCTCTCATTGGTATCCATCACCATATATAAAATTTACGATATTTATTTTTTCCAAGGTTTTCTCTATGGAATTATTCTCTCTTTTATTAATATCTTATCCATACAATTTATCTCTAACTTTTTTGTAAAAAATAACAAATCTAAAATTTTTACCTTTTTTTCTGTTCTATTAAAGATATTGATATTAATTGGAATAATCATATGTTTAATTAAGTTTTTGTCAGTAGATCTAATTGGATTTTTGACTGGTTTTAGTGTAGTTTTAATTGTGTTTATTCTACTAATTCAAGGTAAAACTTTATGACCGCGTTAGAACATGCTCAGTGGACCGAGCTGCTAGGTATTAATAAATTTGATCACATTGTTGGTTCAATAATAGTTGTGACTTTTTTGTTAATTGTATGTTTTCAAATCAAAAGACAACATTCTCAGTCCGACCCTCTTGTTCCACCATCAAAATTGTCACTCACCACTTTCTTCGAGTTTCTTACTTTGGATTTTCTTTTAAATCTATTAGTTAATATATTTGGAACAGAAAAACAGGCTAGAAGATTCTTTCCATTACTCGCTGGTTCTTTCTTTTTTATATTGTTCTCAAACTTACTGGGAATTTTTCCTGGTTTTTATCCTGCTACACAAAACTTGAATTCAACTCTTGCTTGCTCATCAGTTATTTTCGTAGCATATAATTATCTGGGATTTAAAGAACATGGAATAGGCTATTTAAAGAAATTTATGGGTCCGGTCATATACATGGCTCCATTAATGATTATCATAGAACTTGTAAGTCATTTGGTTAGACCCGCCTCACTATCATTGAGGCTCTTCTGGAATATGTTTGGTGATCATTTAGTCTTACAAATTTTTTCAAATCTAACACCATTTATAATTCCCGCAATTTTTATTGGCTTGGGAGTTTTTGTATCTTTTCTTCAAGCTTTCATCTTTACACTTTTATCAAGCATTTATATATCACTTGCAATAAGTCATGATCATTAAAACAAGGAGGAATAAAATGAAAAAATTTTCGGTTTTTACATTTTCTGTTTCGGTCTTAGTTCTACTTCTAACACCTGAGCTTTATGCTTCTGATCTTGGTGGAGAAGCCGTATCAGGTCTTGCTCTAGGTAGCGGAATTGGTATTGGAATTGCCGCTGCAGGAGGCGGGATAGGAATGGGACGAATGGTCGCTTCAGGACTTGATGCCGTTGGAAGAAATCCGGGGGCATCTGGTCAAATTTTAACATATATGATTATTGGTTTAGCTCTAATCGAATCTTTGGTTATTTATGCTCTAGCGATTACATTCTTATTGTTAAATAAAATATAAGAAGCACTTTATAGGAAGGTGAATATCAACTCTCACCTTCCTATTCATCATATGCGTCTGTGTAGAGGCACAGTTTTCCACGAGATTCCCTGTTTTTAATTTCCATCAAAGCTTCCTTGAATTTTCTTATAGGAAATAGCTTAGGCTTGGCGATTTTTATAAGGTTATTGCTATATAGATTATTTATTTTTTTCATACAATTGAGACTGAAATTGAGGTTGTTTTTTGCAAATGGGCCCCAAAAAATTCCAATTATCGAGCAGCCTTTGAGCAAAATTTTATTTAAAGACAAACTCGGAATTACACCCGAGGCAAATCCTACAACTAAAAGTTTTCCTTCCCACTTAATAAAGCTTAAGGAGTCACTAGTAGAATTCCCCCCAACGGTATCATAAACAATATCGAACTTAGCAAAAGAATGGTTGCGTAAAGATTCTTTAAGATTATCATTCTCGTTTAAAACCAAATTGTCTGCGCCATATTTTTTACATAATGATAGTTTTTCCTTGGTAGAAGCTACCGCAGTAACATTGCATCCATAGGCTTTTGAAATCTCTATAGCCGACAAACCAACTCCCCCTGCTGCACCTAGGATTAATATATTTTGGCCGGAATTAATACGAGCCCTTTCAACGAGTGCATGAAAGGAGGTTCCGTAATTTACGGTCATTGTAGCTGCCAAATCAAACGACATTTCTTTCGATTTTTTCTCCACAAATTTGCAATTAACTTTTACGTACTCTGAAAAACCTCCCCAGGATGTCAGGGCTACAACTTCATCTCCAATCTTTAAATCTTTTATTTTTTTTCCTACCTCCATCACCACCCCCGATACCTCCACGCCAGGAACAAATGGAATTGTCGGATTATCTTGATATTTTCCCTCCACGACTAAAATATCTGCGAAGCTTATACCGCAACAATGGACGGATATAATGATTTCCTCATCATCAATTTTAGGAAAATCAAATTGTTCAAAATTTAAGTTGTCTAGAGATCCGAATTTACTTAGCTGAACTGCATAATTTTTCATTTTCTTGATAAAATTGTTTTGGCCAATTTAATTCCTTTCTCTTTAGAGTTGATATTTCCTTCAAGCTGTTCGTCGAATATCTCTGAAAGAATATTCTTAAATTTTGGCCCAGGATTTAATCCCAATGATATTAAATCATCTCCTGTTATCAATGGCTTGGGTTTAATTGGTTCATTTTTTAATTCATCCATTTTTTGTAACGTATATTTATATAAGGACAAATCTCCATGGCTTCCTAAACAGTCAGCCTTGTGTAATGCTAGATGGTCTTCGAAATTTTCAATTGATATAAATTTCTTAAAAGTACTTTTTTTCATTTTGTCTACATTTCCAAACTTCATATGCTCTTTAACCAAAGACGTTATATTGGTGGTCCGTTTCTTAGAGAACTTGAGTCTATTGCAAATTTCTTTAGTAAGCCTAGCTCCAACATATTCGTGTCTGTTAAATCTGATCCTATCAGTTTTAGTATACGTAGATGGCTTTCCTATATCATGAAATAATGCTCCATAAGCGACCTCCAGATTAGTTCTCTTCGGATCCTCCAGCATGTCCAGAACCAGGCATGTATGAAAAAATACGTCGCCTTCAGGATGAAATTCTGGTGGTTGTTCCACATTTTTTAGAGATTCAATTTCAGGAATCAAGTGCTTAAATAGTCCAAACTCGCTTAGAGTAGTTATTCCCTGTCCAGGATTTTTACCAGTGATTATTTTTGCAATTTCGTCTCTAATTCTTTCTGTACTAACACGTAAAATGTTTGAAGCGACCTTATGTAATGCTTTTTTAGTTTTATCTTCAATTTTAAAATTCAATTTATTTGAAAATCTAATCGCTCGCAAAATTCTCAAATAGTCTTCGGAGAATCTTTCTTCAGGAATTCCGATTGTTCGAATTTTTTTATTTTTAATATCTTTCATTCCTTGACAATAATCGAAAATCTCTCCTGTATCAGGATCTAGCATGAGACCATTGATAGTAAAATCTCTTCTTCTTATATCCTCCCGTTGATTTTTTGTATAAGTTATCTCTTCAGGATGCCTACCATCAACATATTTCATATCTTTCCTAAATGTAGCAACTTCTAACGAGCAATTGTCAACTATGACTAGCATTACACCAAAACTTTGCCCTACAGGTTTTGTGTGCTTAAAAATTTTTTGAATCTCATCTGGTGTTGCACATGTCGAGATATCGAATTCTTCAGGAGATTCCCCTAAACAAAGATCTCTAACAGCTCCGCCGACTATAAAAGCACTGTGGTTGTTCTTTTTTAACTTATTAACAATCTTTTTAGCAGCTTGGAATTTTTCGTTATTTTTGATTGAATCAGTTAATTGAATCATTTTGTCATATTGTTTCTAATAAACACTAATGTATATTATAGACAAAATCTAATTTAAATAAATCACATGATAAGTATTCAAGAAGTAAAGAAATCTTTTCAAAATAATGGGTCAAAATTAATATATCAATTTTTAGATGGATTGAACTGGAAACAGCTAACCTATAAAGATATCAACTCAAATATCGACTATGTACTTTCTTATCTCATTGCTAATAAAATAACAAACAAGAGAGTTCTAAGTTTATCAATGAATTGCCTAGATTCATTTATTCTTGAATCTTCTCTTTCATCTTTAGGTTGCGATATAAGTTTCTTTGACGAGAGACTAAGTCAGACTTTGGATATCAAAAGGAGTTTTGATATCATCATCATTGACGATATAGAAAAACTATCGAGCAATCCTATGGTTAAAAGATTACTTGATGAAGAAAACGAAATAATATCAATCAAACATTTTAAAAATATTACAGATTATAAGCAAAAAGTTAAATCAATAAAAAATATACACAAGATGGGTTTATTATCAAAAAGGAGGCTCGATGATAATCCAGAAGATTATTTGAAGAATATTAGAAAAAAAAATTTTGTGGAATTTATAAATCACGAAAATTGTATTGAAGTTAACATCGAGGATTTCTTTGCAATCATTGGTGAATACGAAAACATTTTTGATAGTATCAATGAAAAAGAGTTTTCTTCCTCTTTGTATTTAAAACCAGATTTATTTTCGAAATCTATTAATCATCTATTTCTTTTATCATCCAACAAATTTACCAATAACAATTCTTTAATCTCGTTTCTTAATAATGCAAATGAAATCATGCCAAAGAACTTAGTAATCGATTCTGAAAGCATCGACAACTTAGTAAAAATTAGCAAGGACAGCGGCGTCAAATTAATAGACTTATTGGGATCTAGGGTAAAAAGGATAATTACATATAATTATGCCAATGGTAACAATATCGGAATAATTAAAAGCAATGGAATAGAAATTTTTAATTCGCCTCTATAATTAGATTTTTGCAATCTGTTTTGCCATCGGGAAAATACTACTTATTACATTTGCTATAGCAACGGCTATATCCATGTGCTCTTTTTGCGTTCCATGACCACTTCTAAGTTCAATATAATGAACCCAGCTTCTCAATGTTCCATTCATATACATTCTGCTAACGGTATTACCTTCTGGCAATACGGATCTAGCTTGTTCTTTAGCGATACCATTCTCAATAGCCCAACTATAGGTCTCTTTCGCAATTTCAATCAATTTTAATTGTCTTTCGTTCCACTCTTTTATTAGAGATGCATCATCGGTTTCAATAGAATTTTGTCTATTTTCCTTATCTTGGAGTCTAGCTTGTCTTGTCACAAATGATAAATTTGTAGTTGGATCGGCATATCTTTGACTGAATTCCTGAAAACTAAACGATCTATGCCTAAGAATTTGTCTTGCGATATCTCTTGTTGTTTCAATTTCAATACATGCGCTTACCATTTCTAAGGGTGACCAATGCTTATTGGTAATTAGATAAGTAATTAATCTCTCACTTGTTTCAGTGTTAATCTGGTTTGATGGATTAGAAACTCTTGCACAGAAAGCAATCAATTCCTGGACATTGGAGATTCCTTCATCTTGAAATTCGTCGGTTGGTTTCGAGTAACTTACTAATCTTATCTTCATTTTCTAAATAATTTTGTTGTTTAGAGATTCTAGCATTATATCTAAAAAATTATCTAAAGAATAATTAATAAAATTTAGATTCATCATATTAGAATCCATATTCTCGTATTTCTCGCCTGATTGATCAACAATATATATTTCTTTGTTTCTTTTGCGAACTATTTCAATAAAAGAGTACGTCATAGGGGAGATTTGATCAGCCACCAATATAGTCAAATTGTCACACTTATTTAGTAGCATCCAAGAATCTCTCAAGTCCCATTGGGCAATATCTTGCCCCTTGAAAGGCATACTTGGTTTTAATATATTACTTCTGCACGAAATACACGTAATATCATCTTGGTTTTTAACAACTGACTCCATGCTTTTGTCCATTCCACAAGTTGAACAATACACCCAGTTAATATTACCCTCTAGGTCAATAACATTTTGTGAATTATTTAATGTTAGTATTCCGTCTATATTGAGATTAATTATTCCAACTACATTTGGAGATTTCTTAATTTCCAAAATCCTCTGATACCTACTAGAAACTGTAAATGGATATTCATCTTTCAGAATATGAATAATGTTATCAAAATATTCATTTCTAATTTTTTCATTAGTTCTAAAATCCTTGATTGAGGGTCGTTTTTCATAACTAAATAGCACTTCGAATTTACCTTCTTCGTAAAAATTCTTCTCTATAATGAGAGCAATTTGATTGAATTGAGAGAAGTCTTCAATTAGAATATTTTTGTCCATTTGTTCTAATATTATCATGAGTGTAGATATTATAAAATTTGAACTTCTAAATAAGAATGTATTATCAATCTTGTGGAGTGATTCTCATCTAAGCTACATTTTAACAAAAGATTTAAGAAATTCATGCCCTTGTGCTACTTGTAGGACAGCGAAAAAGGGGTTTAAAAAATCCTTGCCTATTCTCCCATCCGAGAGCTACAATATCATTAATTCAGAAAGAGTAGGGAAATATGCCCTCCAATTCAAATGGGAGGATGGTCATCGGACCGGAATCTTTTCTTATGTATTACTTAAAAAATTGTGCACTTGCATCGAATGTCAAAATTAAATTCCTCTAATATCGCCCCATATAATTTTATGTAACTGAGGGAGGACTCTGACTTTCAAGTTATCTTCTAAAATTAAATCCGCTAGAAAAGATATATTGGCACCATAAACCGGCTGAAAAATAATTTTCGCTCTAAAATTTTTATCAGTAATTATTTTTCTTGCATATTCATAATCGTTTTTATCGCTAATTACAAATTTGATCTGATCTTTTTCTTGTAATGACTCAAGAATAGAAAAATTCGTTTTCTTTTCCATTTTAGATGCGGGACATTTACAATCCATACTGATTAAAACATTTAAATCATGGAATATATGACTAGGTTTTATGTGGCCTGCCGTTTCTAGTAATATTTTGAATTTTCTTTGGATTAAAGCATCAACTAAGACGATTAATGTATCCTGCTGGAGGAGAGGCTCTCCTCCAGTTATACAAATATTTTTACAATTTAATGATTCAATTTTTTGAATTAAATCACCCACTTTTAAATCTTTATAATCTTCTCCCTCAACTGCGTACATTGAATCGCACCAAGTACATCTTAAATCACAACCGAAAAGCCTAAGGAAAATTGTTGGGACTCCTATCTGAATCCCCTCTCCTTGAATAGAGAAAAAAATTTCATTAACTCTTAATTTCATAATTTTTTGTTTTTGGTAGTTTCATCAATTTTTCAGATACAGCTCTTAGGACCAGTGGATCGGGAAGTTTTGCTTCTTCAAAGGCCTTTGATCTTAGAATATTTGCATGATCTTTAGAAGATGGGGGATATCTACCATCATAACTTGTGTGTGTATATGCAAGCGACGACCAACATGGCTCCCCTAAACTTTTTGCTAATTTTACAATTTCAGATTTTCTTAAATTTATGACTGGTGTTAAAACGTCAATTTTTTTTTCCAAAGATAATGAAATTGTTTTTTCCACACTATCTATAAAATCTTGCCTACAATCTGGATAACCACCAAAATCTTCCTGGCAAACTCCTAGTATCACAGTTGAAATGCTTTTCGAATAAGCTTTGTTTGCCGCAATTGACAAGAAAAGCAGATTTCTTGCGGGTACGAATGTTTTTTGTATTCCAGTGGCAAAATCTTCGATGTTATCATGCAACTCCAGTCTTTCATTATGATTTGTTAGTGGAGATTTTCCATCAAATATACCTCCGATATCAATTACCTCATAATCTTTAACCCCAGCAAGTTGCACTATCTTGATAGCCGAATCAATTTCTATTTTGTGAAGTTGATTATAATTAAATGTTATGGCTGAACAAGAATAGCCCCGGCTCATAGCCCAAAAAAGACAGGTGGTAGAATCTTGCCCACCACTTAAAATAATTAATGCTTTTTTCATAGATTTCTCAATTATTATTATATAATGGATAAGATTAGAAAAGTAGAAGTTTCTGATCTGGATACAATTTGCAATTTAGAACAAATATTCTTCTTGGATTATTGGAGTAAAAACCAGATTTTAAATCAAATCTCGTGTGAAAAGAATATTAATTTTTGCATTGAAAGCGATTCCAAGATAGTTGCTTACATATTTGCACGATATTACTTAGATTTTACTGAAATATTGAAAATCGGCGTTTCTAGAGGATTTAGAAAAGTCGGACTAGCATCAATTCTTATGAAAGAAATAGAATTATTATGTTTAAATATGAAAATTAAAAAAATTTTATTAGAAGTAAGAGAAGCAAATATTGCTGCAGTAAGTCTTTATAAAAAATTGAATTATAAAATTGATGGGATAAGAAAGAATTACTACAAGAAATATAATGATGATGGAATTTTAATGAGTAAAAAATTAATTTGACCCTTTGAATCTGCCATAAACTTCTACTAGCGAAGAAGTCATCTCGCCAATCGTACAATACTCACTAACCGCTTCAACAATATAAGGCATTATGTTCTTGTCTTGCCTAGCAGCATTCTCGAGATTTTTAAGACAAATCTGAATATTTTTAGAGTTTCTTCTTTCTTTTAATTTATTTAATTTTTTTATCTGATTAGACTCTAAATTAGAATCAATTTCTTGAATTGGAGGTACCTTTTCATTTGTTACTACAAAATCATTTACTCCCACAACTATTCTTTCTTTTTTTTCTAATTCAATTTGAAAATTAAAAGATGAATCTTCAATCTCTCCCTGAATATAATTTTCTTCAATGCATTTAATCATTCCACCTTTGCCTTTGATGATTTCTAAATATTCATATACTTTCTTTTCTATTTCATCCGTTAGGTGCTCAATCAAATAAGAACCAGCCAGGGGATCAATCGAATCGGCAACTTCTGACTCATATGCCAAGATTTGTTGTGTTCTTAGTGCTATTATCGCAGAATCTTCAGTAGGTAAGCCTAGTGCTTCATCAAAGGAGTTGGTATGCAAAGATTGAGTGCCTCCCAAAACAGCCGTCATAGCTTGCATTGCCGTTCTAACAATATTATTTAATGGTTGTTGAGCTGTAAGAGTTACCCCACCAGTTTGAGAATGGACTCTAAATTTACATGCATCATCATCTGTTATATTGAAATTGTTTTTTAATATATTTGACCATATTCTTCTTGCTGATCGATATTTTGAAATTTCTTCAAAAAAATTGTTGTGAACAGCAAAAAAGAAAGAAACTCTCTTACAAATTTGTGTGATATCTAGATCTCTTGATTGAGCAATCTCAAGATACTCTATCGCATCCGCAATCATAAAAGCCAATTCTTGAACAGCTGTGGAACCAGCCTCCCTAATATGATAACCACTTACACTAATTGGATTCCACTTTGGAACATGATCTTTGCAATACCCCATAATATCAACGGTAATTTTTACAGAGGGTTTTGGTGGAAACACGTACGTCCCTCTCGCGATAAATTCTTTAAGCAAATCATTTTGAACAGTTCCGGTTATTTTATCCATGGGCACACCTTGTTTTTTAGCTGTAATTATATACATGGCTAATAACATTGAAGCCGTTGCATTGATAGTCATGGATGTCGAAACTTTATCCAAAGGAACCCCTTCAAGAAGTGTTTCCATATCTTGTAATGAATCTATTGCGACTCCAACTTTGCCAACCTCACCTTTGCTAATTGCCGCATCTGAATCATATCCCATTTGTGTAGGTAAATCGAAAGCAACGCTTAAACCTGTTTGACCTTCATCAAGCAAATATTTAAATCTTTTGTTGGTTTCCTCAGCCGATCCAAATCCTGCATATTGTCTCATGGTCCACAACCTACCTCTATACATTGTTGGCTGGATACCTCTAGTAAAAGGAAATTCACCCGGGAGAGAATTTTTACTGTCTAGATTTTTCGAGTGGTTATTTTGAGTATAGAATCTATCAATCTTAATACCCGAAGTCGTAGAAAAATTTTTTTTTCTTTCTTTTATTTTATTTTTATATTTTTTTTCCCAATCACTCTTATTCACTATTAAAACACCCTAGTCGAGTTCTGTTTTGCCAAATTAATCAGTGATTCTTTAAATTGGCTGTCCTTTAAAACTTCTATAGCTGATATTGCTTCTAAGGAATAATTATTAGCTATTCTAATGGTTTCTTCAATTGCTTTAGTTCTACCTACGAAACTGTACAGAAAATCTAAATTCTTTTTATTGAATTTTTTTTGAACAAGAATTTTTCTTGCTTGTTTAGATTCAATACGAGAGCCCTTATTCAGAGATATAAGAAGAGGCAATGTTACCTTGCCTTGTTTTATATCTCCCCCCGAATTTTTTCCCATTTTTTTTGAGTTGCTTACGATATCCAAGACATCATCAATTAATTGATAAGAAATTCCCATATTGTGTCCATAATTTTTTAATGATTGAACCACCGATCTGCTTCCTTTGGCAAGCAAGGCTCCCATTTCAGATGAAGAAGCGATTAGAGAAGCGGTCTTGAGACCAATCATTTGAAAATATATTCTTTCATTAAAATCTATTTTTCTTTTTGATATCATAATATCAAGAATTTGACCGTTGGCCAGTTCTAAAGCTGCGGTAGTTACCGAGTTCATGATGTCTTTATTGCTGCATTGGTTAATTAAAAAAAGAGACTTGGCTAAAAGATAATCTCCAGCCAAAACGGATGCATGATCTCCCCATATTGTATTAGCAGACTTCAGACCTCTTCTTAATTTTGCTTGATCAACAATGTCATCATGAATTAAGGATGCATTATGGAGCAACTCGACAGAAGCCGATGCCGCAATTAGATTCTTATCAATCCTTTTATTGATTGATAAGGCGGAGAGCAAAACTATAGAAGGTCGAAATCTTTTGCCGGGTTTTATGATTAAATGCTTTACAATATCTTCAGAAAGTTCTATTTGACTTGTGATTTGTTTTGTTAAAAGTTTTTCTACTGAAGCAAGATGCTTTTTGATAGGCTGTAGAATTGAATCAAAATCCATTTTTGTAAGTTATCAGAAAAAATTCATAAGTCAAAATACCATAAAAAATTTAATATGGATATTCAGAGAAATCGTTGAAATTTTACGTATTGACGAAGTAAAACAAAAATTTGATACTAGAATCTAGGTTTTAGAAAAAAAGAATATGCAATCTAAATGTGAAATTGTTTGCAATTAATGAATATACATGACTATATTTTCTTAATTATCGTTTCATTGTTTTCAATTGGTGGCTTCGTTTTTGGGCTAGTGAAAACATTTTCTAATCTTTTTTGTTTTTTTGTTCCATTTATAATTTCATATTTGGGCTCTGATTTCATACAGGGGGAATTAATAAGAAGGTTTGATTTTTATTCTGGTTTCGGATCTAAATTTCTAGCAACCCTACTGGTATTCATAATCCTTTATCTCTCATTAAGAATCTTCTTTTTTCTAATTGAATCAATTCTAACATCTCTAAATTTGGGATTGTTGAACAGACTATTAGGATTGTTTTTTGGATTAATAGCTGGAAGTCTTTTGGGTTATTTATTTCTAGTAATAGCTTCTAAAATATCAACGCAACAGCCTCTTATATATTTAAAAATTCAGAGTTATTTAGCTGTTTTTTTAAATATATAAGTGTATGATTTCAAAATGATGAAGAAATTAACCGCTTATCAATATCTATTAAAAGATAAATTATCTGGAGACAAAAATAGAGAACTTATTGCGCTTCTAAAAGACATAAAACTCGCTGCAAGACTAGTTAGTAAGGAATTGAGAAATGCAGGGCTAAATAAAATTTTAGGTGAGTATAAAAAATTAACAAATATACATGGAGAAAAAGTTACAAAATTAGATATTGTTGCAAACAATTTGTTTATAAATTCTCTTGAAAACGGTGGTAATTGTGCTGGAGTCGTATCAGAGGAACTAGAAAAAATCGTAATTTTCAATAATGAAGTTTCAAAAAATTCGAAATATCTTGTTTTAATGGATCCTTTAGACGGATCATCGAATATAGATGTCAATGTGCCCGTTGGTACAATTTTCTCAATTTTTAAAAAATCTTCAATAAAAAAAAGTACCAATATAAAAGACTTTATTCAAAAAGGAAACAGACAAGTTGCGGCAGGTTATATAATGTATGGTTCTTCAACAATATATGTTTTAACAGTTGGGAAAGGTGTTGATGCTTTTACTTTGGACCCAGTTGTTCAGGAATTTTATTTGTCACATAAAAATATCAAGATTCCAAAAAGCGGAAGAAGCTATTCGGTTAACCAAGGAAATTTCTATGAATTCCCAATAGCTCTCCAAGAGTATATCAGATGGTGCGAACAAGAAGATGCAAAGAGTGGTAGACCTTATTCTCTAAGATATGTTGGATCAATGGTTGCCGATATTCACAGAAGCATCCTAAAGGGTGGTTTGTTTATCTATTCAAAATCAAAGAGAGCGGCTAGCGGCAAATTGAGATTAATGTATGAGTGTAATCCTATGGCATTTATAGTTGAGCAAGCAGGTGGTTTGGCGATTGATGGAGATAAAAGAATTTTAGACATAGCGCCCAAATCAATCCACCAGAAATCTCCTATTTTTATAGGTTCTTCTGAAATGGTTAAACTTATTTCTAAATTTATTAAAAGCAAACAATTTGATTAGGCAAGTTTGATATTTTTATTTAAATATATGTCTTGGACCGCGTTTAGTATCTCGATACCCTCTTTCATGGTTTTCTGAAAAGATTTTCTGCCTGTAATCAATCCCATACCACCTGCTCTTTTATTTATGATGGCTGTCTTAATTGCTTGTGCAAAATCATTTTCTCCTGATGCTCCACCAGAATTAATTAAACCCGATCTTCCAAGAAAGCAATTAACAACTTGATACCTATTTAAATCGATTGGATGGTCAGATGTAAGTTCCGAATAAACCCGTTTATCGGTTTTTCCAAAATTAATATCTACAAAACCATTATTATTTTCTGCTAATTTTTGCTTAATTATGTCCGCTCCGATTGTGGCAGCAAGATGGTTTGCTTGACCAGTTAAGTCTGCGGAAAGGTGATAATCTTTAGAATCTTTTTTAAAAGATGGATTTCTTAAATATGCCCAGAGTATGGTTACGAGACCCAACGAGTGAGCATGTTCAAACAACTGAGATACTTCTTGAATCTGTCTCTTGCTCTCCGGAGAACCAAAGTATACTGTAGCACCAACAGCAACTGCACCCATGTTAAATGCTTGGTCGACTGAGGCAAACGGAATTTGATCATATTCGTTGGGATATGAGAGGAATTCGTTATGATTTAATTTTACAATGAATGGTATTTTATGTGCATATTTTCTAGAAACCGAGCCCAACGCTCCCAATGTTGAAGCAATAGCGCTACAACCACCCTCAATAGCGAGTTTTATCAAATTTTCTGGATCAAAATATATTGGATTAGGAGCAAACGATGCACCAGCGGAATGTTCGACCCCCTGATCAACTGGAAGAATCGATAAGTACCCGGTTCCACGCAATCTACCGTGATTAAAAATTGTCTGAAAATTTCTTAAAACGGTATTAGATCTGTCCGATTCTTTTACAACTCTATCGATGTAATCAGGTCCGGGTGTTATTAGATCCTTAGAATCTATGGTTTTGCATTCGTGATCTAATAAATAAGAAGCTTCATCATGAAGCAAATCTTCAATCCATGATACATCTGTACGAGATCGAGATAATGTTACAATATCTTTTTTAGCAAGAGTTGTTTTATTTTTGGATCCTGGTTTCCTGCCTGGTCTCAAATTTTTTAAACTGTTCGGATTTATTGCCATTTTTTATCTCCCTATTCTCTAGATACCATAATACATAATCGGTAAATATCAAGTAAAATTTATTTGAAATCCCTAAATTGCTGAAATTTAGCCATATGCTTGAAGTATAAAATATTAATCCAGAATTTCTATTCCTGGAAGTTTAGTTCCGCCAATATATTCAAGCAGTGCACCACCACCGGTAGACATGTGAGATATTTCTGACTCTAATACTTCAGCTTTTCTAATAGCAGCTATCGTTTCGCCACCACCCACTACTGAAGTAGCACCTCTTAGCGTAGCCAAAGCAATCGCTCTAGCTACATGAATTGTCCCCGAAGAGAATGTGTCCGATTCAAAAACTCCCATTGGGCCATTCCAAAAAATATATCCGGGTCCTTTTATGATTGAAGTAAACAATTCTATAGTTTTTGGTCCGATGTCCAACGCTTTATGTCCATCAGGTATGTCGGAATTGACTATCAGACACGAATCAGTATGTTTAGATGATTCGGAGACTAAGTGATCAATGGGGAGAACAATCTTTTCCTTATATTTTTTATATGTTTTTTTAGCCCACTCAAGCATTTCGTTCTCACAAATCGAGTCGCCAATCTTTCCTCCATTCGCCTTAATAAAGGTGTATCCGGCACCACTAGCTATTATAATTTTGTCTGCAATCTCAAGCAAATTTCCCAAGGCGGTCATTTTATCATGAATTTTGGATCCACCAATGATTACAATGAATGGGTGTTCAGGTTCTTTCAACATTTTAGAAATGAATTTAAGTTCTTTGTCCACGAGAAAACCTGCCAATTTTGTGTCAAAATCTAGAGCCATTCCATATGTTGACGAATGAGTTCTATGAGATGTGCTAAATGCTTCGTTGACATATATATCAGCCAATTCAGCTAAACGTCTAGAAAAATTAGCATCGTTATCAGTTTCTTCTTTATAGAATCTTAGATTTTCTAACATAACAACAGATTTATTTGGGAAAAGATCAATTTTCTCAGCAAGTTTATCTTCTATAAAGTCTCTGCAAAAAATTACTTTTCTATCAAGCAACTGAGACAATCTGTTAGCTACAATTTCCAGAGATAATTCATTAACACGTCGGCCTTTAGGTCTACCCAAATGAGATCCAAGTATGATTTTTGCTCCACAATCAAGCAAGTAATCGATAGTGGATATTGCTCGTCTTATTCTATAGTCCTCTCTGATAGAATTCGTTTTGTTGTCTATTGGGACATTAAAATCAACTCTAACGAAAACTTTCTTTCCTTCAAAAAAAGACTTAGAAATATCTGATATGACTTTTTTTTCATTCACAGTAACTTTCCGATTTTAGTTACCAGATCTAAGACTCGCGATGAATATCCATATTCGTTATCATACCAGGCAATTAGTTTGATAAAATCACCGCCTATGACACTTGTGCCAAAAGGATCGAAAACAGCAGAATGTTTATTTTTTAATAAATCAATCGAAACAACACCATCAGGAGCTATATCAAGGTAATCTTTTAGCAAATTTTTTGATGCACTTTCAAATGCACTATTAATATCTTTAATAGATACTTTATCTCGTAATTTGGCAACGAAATCTAGCATGGAAACATTTGGGGTCGGAACTCTAATTGAAATTGCTGATAAATTTCCTTTTAATTCAGGAAAAATTTCTTCAATAGCTTTTGTCGCACCAGTTGTGGTCGGTATCATGGATAACGCTCCAGCCCTTGTTCGTCTTATATCTTTATGCGGAGAATCAATAATTCGCTGATCGTTAGTGTAGGAATGAATTGTTGTCATATGCCCACTAGAAAGACCAAAATTCTCCATGAGAACTTTTACAACGATTGCAAGACAATTTGTTGTGCAGGAGGCATTTGAGATAACATCGTGTTGCTTAGGGTCATACAATTCATCGTTTACACCCATAACAGTCGTAAAATCAATTTTTCCGCTTGGTGGTGCAGTAATAATAACTTTCTTTACGCTTCCTCGTAGATGAGAAGAAGCCTGTTCTTGTGAAGTAAAGATACCAGTAGATTCAACAACTATCTGACATTTACAAGAAGGCCAATCAATGTTTTTGGGAGATTTCTCTGAAAAAAATCTTATCTTCTTCCCATTAACAACTATTTCGTTGTCACTATTTCTCACATCCTGCTCTAGAACTCCAAATACAGAGTCATATTTCAAAAGATGAGCACATGTTTTTACATCAGCAATGTCGTTTAGCGCTACAACATCTACGTCTTTAGAAGATAAAGAAATTCTTAAAAGTTGTCTTCCTATTCTACCAAACCCATTTATACCTACTTTAATGGACATATCTATCTCCTTGTTGGGATTGATTTTCTTAATATTACACTCTAGGGGTTGGATTTCAAACAATTGAATTTATAAAAATTGCATGATAATGTCACAATCATGGACAAAGTCAATGTTGGAGTAATCGGTTCAACAGGATATACAGGAATAGAACTTATAAAAATCCTAAACAAGCATCCAAAAACTGAAATAGTTTTCCTTGGAGCTAAATCGCAATATGGGAAAAATTTAAGTAGTATTGTCCCGAGTTTGTTATCCAAAAAAGACATCAAAATAAAACAAAATTCAGAAATTTATAAAATAAAAAAAATTGATGTTATTTTTTCATGTCTTCCTCATGGTGAACTTGACATCATCTTGAAAAGAATAAAAAAATTAAAAGCTAAAATAATTGATTTAAGTGCCGATTTTAGATTACCAAAAAAATACAATGATATTTGGTATGGAAGAAGAAAGAACGAAAATGAATATAATAATTTTCAATATTTATTACCCGAATTAAATGGTAATGAATTTAATAGAAAAAAAAATATTTCTAACCCAGGATGCTATGCAACTTCAGTTTTGTTGGGACTTGCTCCAATCCTTCCGATTTTGCAAAATAATGAATCTATCATTGTCGACAGTAAATCTGGAATTTCGGGAGCCGGTAAAAGTAGAAAGCTAGAACATATTTTTTCTGAGGCCAATGAAAATTTATCAATTTACAATCCAGGCGTACATAGGCATATACCTGAGATTGAAAATATGCTCTATAAAACTTCCAAGAAGAAAATCAAGATACTAATGGTTCCCCATTTGCTTCCGGTGACAAGAGGTATAATGTCAAATATATATATAAGGGTAGAAAAACCTCTAAGCAAAGCAAAAATTATTAAATTATTTGATAATTTTTATGCGAAATCTCATTTCGTTAAAATTCTTAAGGATTCTTTGCCATCCCTAAGAGATGTACAATTCACAAATTTTTGTAGTATTGGGATACATATCTTTAATGATAAAAAGACCATATTGATATCCTCAGTTATAGATAATTTAGTTAAAGGTGCGTCCGGACAAGCAATGCAGAATATGAATATAATGTTTGGCTTTGATGAAAGGCTAGGACTTTAATTTTTTCATTTCTTCTTTAAGCTTTTTAATTTCCTCATTGAGTCTTAGGAGATCTTCGCCACTTGGATCAGGTAATTTATTATGAGAAAGATCCGGACCGTTAGGTGAAATATTTTTCTCAACAACTCTTCCTGGAATCCCAACAACAGTTGAATTATTTGGAATATCATCAATCACAACCGAATTCGCTCCAATTTTTGAATTATCTCCAATTTTAAGGGGCCCCAAAACTTTGCTGCCCGCTCCGATGATGACATTATTACCAATAGTAGGATGTCTTTTTCCTTTTTGGGTACTAACACCCCCCAATGTCACACCTTGATAAATTGTTACATCATTTCCAATCTCTGTTGTTTCGCCAATAACAACACCCATACCGTGATCGATAAAAAATCCCCCTTTTATCTCAGCGCCTGGGTGAATTTCAACTCCTGTTAGTGTTCTTAAAATATTAGAAATAATTCTAGCAATCAATTTGAGTCCCATCTTCCAAAGGACATTCGAGAATCTATGCCAAAAAATTGCGTGAAAACCTGGGTAACTTATAAGAACTTCGATAATATTTCTTGCAGCCGGGTCTCTCTCAAGAGCTGCAGAAGTATCTAGCTTAATATCCCTGAAAAAACCCATTTGAGTAAATCATATACCAAAAAAATAAATGGACAAGATTGATATCAGCTATCAAATACTTTCAAATAATCATATTGAGTAGATCTCTCAACTGGTCTTCTATTGATTTCGAAAGTTAATCTTCTAAATTCTTCAGGTGCAAAATATTGGCCATGCTTGCCCCCTGCAGCTGTTGTAATTTTTTCCTCCATAAGGGTACCGCCAAAATCATTGGCCCCAGCAGTTAGACAATACTGAGCAAACTCGGGACCTTGTTTGACCCAAGATACTTGAATATTATTAATCCATCCCCTAAAAAAGAGTCTTGAGACGGCATACATTTTAAGTTGATCTAAATCGGTTGGACCTTCCCTGGCAATTCCATTTTTAAAGATTCTTGTGTCCCACGGAATAAATCTTAAAGGTACAAATTCGGTGATACCGCCAGTTTCTTTCTGAATATCTCTAATTATATTGAAATGTTTTGCCCAGTGGAAAGGTTTGTCGACATGTCCATACATAATTGTCGAGGTAGTCTGCATACCCGCTTTATGAATTTCTTTAATAGTATGAATCCATTGGTCGGTAGTAATTTTTCCTGGAGCTATTATTTTTCTAACATCTTCACTTAATATCTCAGCTGCAGTCCCCGGAAAAGTACCGTGTCCAACCTCCTTTAATCTTTTAACAAATTCTCCAATTGGTATTCCAAGGGTATCCGCCCCATAATAGACCTCAAAAGGAGAAAAACAGTGCGTATGCATTTCTGGAACGGCCTCTTTCACGACCTTAATAATTTCAATGTAATAATTTCCATCGATATCAGAATGCATCCCCCCCTGCATACATACCTCAGTTGCTCCATTATCTTTAGCTTCAAAAACTTTCTCTTTAATTTCGTCCATTGTAAGAAAAAAAGCTCTTGAATCACCTTCCGGTGCCATAAAATTACAGAATCCACAATATGTATTGCAAATATTCGTAAAGTTAATATTTCGATTTACAACGTAAGTTACATCATCTCCAACATCTTCTTTGCGAATTTGGTCGGCCAGAAGGATTAATGATGAAAGATCGGTATTATTGTCAATTAGAAAAAGTTTTTCGGCTTCATTCTGATTGATTTCCTGATTGTTCAGCGGCTTACTAATAATCTTCACTATCTCTTCATTTGATTTAGATAAGATATAGTCCAGGCCCTTTGCCCGATTATTTTCTATTTCATCAATAATTTTTTTTAAATCTTCTTCCATAATATAAACCTAATTTTCTCTTACATATCCTGTATCATCAATAAAATCAATTGCCTTATTATAGATATTATCATTTAAGAACTTTTTATTCAGGAAATTAGGATATACAGGCAATCTTTCTCTTAAATGAAAACCAAATTCAGAGATATTCTTTTGCATTATATCTATTTGAGGCCATGGGCTTTCTGGATTGACGTAATCTATTGTTAGTGGAGATACACCGCCCAAATCGTTGACTCCCGCAAAAACGTGAAGCATGTATGTCGTCGAATTTAAATTGGGTGGTACTTGAATATTCATTTTTTGACCCATAACAATTTTTGATATCGCAACCGATTTAAGCATATCAAGATCAGTCGGTACAGGATGTCCTTCCATTTTGATGCCGGGTTTGGGACTAAAGTTCTGAATAATGATTTCTTGTATGTGCCCATATTTATCATTGATTCTTTTTAGCTCAAAAATGGAATCAATTCTTTCTTCCCAATTCTCTCCTATGCCTATTAATATTCCAGAAGTCCAAGGTATATTTAATTCTCCAGCATCTGATATAGTTTTAATCCTAGCTTTTGGATATTTATCTGGACACTTATGGTGTGCTTCACCGGGTTTCATTAGTCTTTCACTTACATTCTCAAGCATTAATCCCATACTTGGATTAGAGTTTTTAAATCTTTCTAATTCATCAAAATTGGCAATTCCGAGGTTCGAATGTGGAAAAATTCCTTCCTCTAGACAAGATTCACTCATTGCTATCATGTAATCAGCAGTAGAATTGTATCCCATGGCGTTGAGCTTCTTTCGATAAACATCATATTTAATTTCTGGTCTATCCCCAGATACAAACAACAATTCTGTACACCCCAACTCAATAGCTTTTTTTGCCGAATCCAAAACTCTTTCTGGTTCAAACAACAAATCTCCTTCGTCAGGTTCAATTTTAAAAGTACAATACGAGCATTGGTCTCTACATAGTTGCGTTAATGGAATAAAAATGTTCTTTGAGAAAGTAATTAAATCTCCTTTATATTTTTTCCTTATGTAATTTGAGACCGCCATTAAATATGAGACCTCGGAAATTGAAACCTTAGTCAACAATAAAGCTTCATCTTTGAGAATTTGTTCTTCGTTAAGAGCTTTCTCAAGTACCAATCTAAGATTCTTGTCAATACTAGAAATATCGCCTATAGGAATACCGTGTGTCTCCAATATTTCATTAGCTTTATTGGCAGCTAAAAAACCGTTGTAAACATCATCTAAAAACATCGTCTTTCCTTGCCCTCGATAGTACTTGAGAGCCCAAACGCGATAAAGGATAATTATACCCTCTTATTATAACAACAGGAATAGCGGTATCTTTCTCCATCAAAATTCCAGCCATTGAAGAAAGTTCATCAACTATTGGTACTTGGGTATCATAGAGTGTTTTATTATAGAGATCCTTTTTATAAGTTTTAATTGGAGCAATTCCATAACTTCCTATGGATATCTGAGTCAATCCATATCTCCAGGGTCTACCTACACTATCAGAAATCAATACAGGTATATTTAATTTTCTTTCTTTTAAAATTTTCAATGAAATCTTTTTTGCTGTGGTATTTGGATTTTTAGGTAGCAGTAAGGCTAGATCGTTACCTTTTATGTTTGATTCATCAATACCGGAATTTGCGGTAACAATTCCTAATTTATTTTCA
Organism: Candidatus Dadabacteria bacterium UBA1144; assembly: GCA_002311855.1. Lineage (GTDB taxonomy): Bacteria > Desulfobacterota_D > UBA1144 > UBA1144 > UBA1144 > UBA1144. The sequence goes on from DCAB01000012.1 coordinate 116,794, forward strand.
GTAATTACAAAACCCTTAGCCACTTTTATAATTTTTTTAGAATTATCTATTATAACTTGACAAATTTTATCGCTCTTGCCGGTTTGCTTGCTTAATTTTCTTGCTTGTTTAGTAACATTGTAGTTTTTGAGTTTTACAAATCTATCCTCGGAAATTGAAACAATTTTATGAGCAATTACAATAATGTCTTTCTCTTTTAATTTTATTCTCTGCGAATCCATTGCAGTTGAAATTAGATTGGTTATATCATCGCCAATTTTGACAACTGGAATCTTTTTTAGAGGAATTATTTCAATTTTATTCATATCTATATTAAATTAAGAATTGATTGGGCCATCGACTCAGAAACTTTAATATTGACCATTTTTATATCATTTATCAACGGTATGATTCCTGCAGAATAAATTTTGTCGGTATGTTTCTTATCTAAATCATCAATCATAATATAGTTTACAATTTCCCTATAAAATTTTACAACACCAAGAACTGAGGGCTCAAGTTTTTTAGCTTTCATAAGTTGTAGCACAGGTCCTTTGAATGCCTTTTGATTCACTATGGGACTAATCGCAACTTTGACACCCTTTGATTGTTTAATCGCTTTTTGAATTCCTGGAACGGATAGAATGGGATCTATACTAATTATAGGATTACTTGGACAGAATATTAATAGTTTGGAATTCAAAATACAATCAATTAATCCATTTGCTGGTTTCGATTTTCTTATATTTCTAAAAATTATTTTGTCAACTTTTGGTTTCATTTTAAGTTTTATCAAATATTCTTGAAAGTGTATTTCTTTTTCTCCTATTTTGATGTGAGTTTCAACAATATCATTTGTCATAGGAAATATACGTGCTTTTGTTATTTTTAGTTTTTTCCTTTGAATATCAACAACTTCTTGGAGAGTCATTCCTCCTTTTATCAATAAAGATTTTTCGAGATTTTCTTTTAAATCTTTATCGCCTAAATTGAACCAAGATTCAGACTTTTTTTGTTTTTTTAAAAACTCAAATGTGTCGCCTTTAATTCCCCATCCTTTTTTCTTATCAACTATTCCAGATAACCAATAAAGAACTGAATCGATATCAGGACTAACACGGACATCAAAGATATTTATATCATCTGCCGTATTTACAACTATATTCAAATCTTCCTTTGCCATCAGACCGTAAAGACCCTGTAGAAATTTTCCTGCACCTACCCCACCGCCAAAAGTTGTAATCATATTGTGAATAATACAAAACAATTCATATTTGACATAAAATAATTTTACTTCTACTATTCAGTTGTGGTGCTCGTAAGAGCTTAAAAGGGAAGTTCGGTGAGATTCCGACACAGGCCCGCTGCTGTTATTGGTATAATTTTAGTGTTATTTACCACTGGAAATCCGGGAAGGTTCGCTAAAAGGCCATAAGTCAGAAGACCTACCACAAAAATTCTAGTTTTTCTTCGAGGTTGAGAAAAGAATGCGCCAGATAATTAATCATTTCATTGGCTACTTAGCATATTTTCTTTATACAGTAATCGTTACATCTTGAAGGGAGAGGAGTATATCGCTATAAGGATTGCTTTTTTTTTGATTACCCTTTCTCTGTTGATAAGTATTGATTTGAATGCAGACGAATTGGTAATAGATGTACCCACAAATATAGGAAATACTGATGTTTCAATTACCGAGTTTGGTGGATCCTCAACTATTATTACCGAAGACGACATAGAGTCCTCGGGTGCAACTGAAATTTATCAATTACTTAGAACGGTTCCTGGATTATCTGTTAAAAGATCCGGGGCTCGAGGTGGAATGATTAGTATTTTCGCAAGGGGCAGTGAGAGCGATCATAACTTAGTACTTATAGATGGGGTTAGAGCTAACGATATTGGTGGGGGCTTTAATTTTGAATTTCTTTCTTTAAATAATATAGAGATGATTGAAATTCTACGGGGTCCACAATCAGCTCTTTATGGATCCGGCGCAATGGGTTCCGTAATAAGCATCACAACAAAGAAACCCGGAGCAAAAACAAATGCCTCTTTCAAATCTGCTATAGGTTTTAATCAAGGACCGAAAAAAAATGCTAATGAGCCGCTTTTAAATAGTCAAACAAACGGTGGTAAATATTTTGTAAACGAACAATATTTTAGAATTAATGGTCCCATAACAAGAAATGATAAAAGTGATATTTTTGTAGGTTATAGCATAGGCTACGAGAGGATTAACGATGATGGCTTTAGAAGATTCAATGATAGTTATGAAAATGGAATCCTAAATTCGTCAATTCTATTAAAGACAATCGATGAAAAATTAAAAATACTTTTAAACATGACGAGAAGAAAAGCTAAATATCACTACCCAACAAATGATTCTGGGAGTGTCAATCACACATACGCTAAAACTCAAAGAGACAGAAGACATACGACTACAAGAAGTTTGAACTTTGAATATAACTTTATTAATTCTCTGACTTATGGGACAACTTATCAATATAACTATCTTCACAAGTGGTGGACAAATTCGACAGTTCAGGTCTCAAAAGATTTAAATTGGTGGGAAAAGAGAGAAGGATTTAACTATTATTTAAAATCAAATAATAATTTGGGATTTGTTAATATAAAAACATTAATTGGATATGACAAAGTAAATGAAAGCAGCAACTATGACATTTTTAATGCAAGTGGCTTTGGCGGATATTATGGTCATGATGATGATACAAAATCATATTACGGTAATCTGCTAATTAAAGCCCCGTATTCTGTAGTAATTAATCCCGGGGTACGAAGAAACGAGCATGACACCCATGGTAATATCATCGTCCCTTCTTTGTTCATTTCGAAAAAATTTGAAAAAACCGGCTCTAAAATCAGAGGTGGATATAGCAAGGGAATTAAGTATCCTCAAATTTATGAATCGTCGGCCGCATCACAATTAAAAGCTGAAAGAAATAAATCTTACGAGATAGGTTTCGATCAGACCATAGGAAATATTTCAGCGATAAGCGTCACTTACTTCAACACAACGATTTATGATATTGTCGCTTATAGGCCTGTTGGTGAAACGTACCAAAACTTAGATGAAGCCAAATCTGAGGGCTATGAGTTGTCTGGAAACCTTAATTTACCTTACGATATAAGAGCTAAAGCATGGTACACATTTCTTGATACAAAATCATATAATACCAACAATACAATTCAAAGCTCATCGTACAATTTAGCAAACTGGTTAGATGACGAACCATTGCTTAGAAGACCAAAGCACAGTGGTGGATTTAGCATAGGGCAGTATAAAAATAATTACACCGTTAATATTAATGGAATTTATATTGGAGGAAGATGGGATTTTGAAAATTCTTTTGCAAGAAAATGGAATAAACATTTTTGGGATTTTAATCTCTATGCTGACTATACTCTCGTTAATAATGGCTTATATGAATCTGACATTAAAACTTTTATAAATGTCGAGAATTTATTTCATGATAAAAGGCAAGAAATCCTCAATATAACTTCCCCAGGTAGAACTATAATGGTTGGTATTAAGTTAAATATCTAGGTTGGTCCACGATACCCAAATCCCGATTAATAAGATTTAAATAATTTTTATCTTTTTGATGAAATTAAAAAAAATATTACTATATAGATATGAAAATTATTTCCCTTCTACCCAGCGTTACTGAAATATTATGCGAACTTGGTCTAGAAGATAATATATATGGAGTAACACATGAATGTGACTTCCCCGAATCAATTAAGAAAAAGAGAAAAATAGAGTTTACAAAGTTTGATTTTGAGAAATTAAATAATTTACAAATTAATAAAATCATTGAGGACAATATTAAGAAAGGAAAATTCTCATATTTTTTAGATACAGAAGCTTTAAAGAACATTGAACCGGATTATGTCGTTACTCAAGATTTATGTGAGGTCTGTGCAGTATCCGAGAACACGGCTATTGAATCGCTAGATTTTCTCAAGAAAAAGCCCAAGATTGTAACAATTAGTCCAAAGAACATAAAAGAAATTGAAAATTCTATAATCAAGCTTGCAAATGAATTTCAAGTTGAGGAAAAAGGAATTGAATTAGCTAACCGATTCAGCTCAGAAATCAATAAGATTGCTTCGAAAACCAAAGATGTAATTGATAGACCAAGAATTTTTTGTATGGAATGGATTAATCCAATTTATTCCGCTGGGTACTGGGTCCCTGAAATGGTAGAAATTGCTGGAGGTATTAGCGGAGTTACAAAAGCTAGTGAACGTTCCAAAGAAGTTAAGTTCAATGAGATAATCGAGTATGCACCTAATTATATATTCATTATGTCTTGTGGCTATACAATAGATGATTCGCTTAGAGAGATGGAAACCCTTTTAAAAAATAGGGAACTCAACAAAATCCCTGCCTTCAAAAAGGGGGAAGTATATCTAGTTGATGCTAATGCCTATTTCACCAGACCCACAACAAGAATTATCGAGGGTATTAAATTATTAACCAGAACAATTAATAGTGAGGTCCTAGATTTCGAGCCAATGCCAGACTCAATCCTGAATCTTCAAAACTATATCTACTTTGAATCTTTCGCTGGCTAAATTCTATTCTATTTCCCAGAAGAGAATTCGGAACCATCTGTAATAGCTTCATCTGCTGCTGGTGGATCAGCTTCAGTTGTTGGGCTATCATCAGCAGGAGCTGCCGCTGCAGCCTCACCGCCACCTTCTGCTCCGAAGTTTGTTGCTGCAATCCAATACAACCCAACGAGTCCTAAAGTTATTGCTATTGCTGTCATATAGTACCCCTCCTTGAAAATTGAAAGTGTAAACATTACAATTGTACTCTATCAATGCTTAGAAAATCAAGTGTCATTCCCCCAAAATCAATAATATACAGGCTTTTTGATTTTATAGAAGAAGGATCAACTATTTTAGAATTTCAAGAGAAAGCGTATTTGATAGCCTGTAAAGAAAGTAGTTCTTTTCAAAATTTTTCAGAAGATTTAGAAATCAAAATAAAGTTTAATCCTGTTATGCAAAATGATTTTCCCATTGTGGAAGTGAGTATCAAGTTTTATAAAAAAAACATTTATATAGATGAAATATCTACATTAATTTCAATATCTAGCAATGAAGAGGTCCACAATCTTGTTAGGTTCTTTTTGGACGATTGGCCTAGTTTGTTGATATTCTCTAAAGGTGAGGAGGAAATTAAATCGTTCGAATTTAAGAATAATTTTATGGAAGATCTAGATTTGTGCCTAAAAAACTTCGAAATTGACATTAAAGATATAATGAAAAATACTTAGATATCTAAGGAATAGTTTTTTGAGTTTTGCAAGAATAGCTGGAACTGGGGTATTTATCCCAGAGAAAATATTATCAAATAAAGATCTTGAATCTCTTGTCGATACTTCAGACGAGTGGATTAGGACAAGAACGGGGATTTCTGAGAGAAGAATCCTCCAAAATGGCCAAGCGACTTCCGATATGTGTCTTGAAGCTTCTAGCCAAGCACTTAAAAATGCCGACACTTCTCCCGAAGAAATAGATGGGATAATTGTCGCAACCGTAACAGGTGACTACGTAACACCATCTGTGGCTTGCATACTGCAAGATAAACTAAAAACAAGAAAGATATTTTCATTCGATATCTCTGCAGGATGTTCAGGGTTTATTTATGCGCTAAAGGTGGCAAGGGCTTTAATTGAAAATGGAGAAGCCGAGAAGTTGTTAGTTGTGGGAGGAGAGCATATATCACATATTACAGATTACAAAGATAGGGATACATGTATCCTTTTCGGCGATGCTGCTGGAGCTGTAGTCCTAGAAAAATCACAAGAGCCAGGGGTATTGTCCGTATGTCTTGGTTCAAGCGGAGCTGAAGGAAAATTACTTTACGTGCCTGGAGGAGGGTCAAGAGATCCTTTGGGATACAGATTCTTAAAGATGGAAGGCAAAGAAGTTTTTAAAGAAGCCGTTAAAATTATTGAATCAAATTCCTTAGAAGCTATTAAAAAAGCGGGTCTTCGACCAAAAGATATAGATATGTTTATTCCACACCAAGCTAATTTAAGAATAATCGAGGCTGCTAGAGAGAGGTTGGGACTCTCACGTGAGAAATGCTATGTCAACATACAGAAATATGGGAATACATCCTCTGCATCGGTATTACTCGCTCTTCATGAAGCAATTAACGAATCGAAAATCAAAAGAGGTGATAATGTTCTCTTTTCCGTTTTTGGAGCTGGTTTTGCGTGGGGATCTGCAGTAGTGAAATGGTAGGAGAAAATTATTTTAACCTAAGATATTTAAAAATAATTTCTCAAGATTCTAAGAAAAAATCTATAAAAGAAGAATCGGTTCTAAATTTCTCCAAGGTAAATATTAAAGAAATTGAGAATTTAGAATTAATTAAAGAAATCTTTAAAGATTCTCATTTCAATAAAGAAATAATAAAAAAAATAAAGAAAATAAAATACAAAAATCTCATCCTCTTTGGAATGGGTGGATCAAGTCTTGGTATAAAAACAATTTTCGAAGGATTGGATTATCAACGAAAGAAAAAAAAGAAATTTTATCTAGTCGATAACATTGATGGAGAAAACTTCGAAAAAATCTTTAAGGAAATAAAGATTAAGGATTCTTTTTTTATTTTTGTCAGCAAGTCTGGCAATACAATCGAAATAAAAAATCTTTTAAAAGAGGCTCTAAAAAAAATAAACAAGGAAAAAACAAATTGCTCGGAAAGGATTCTCTTTATAACTGAGAACAATAAATCTTTTTTAAATAATTTTGCCAAAAAGAAAAATATCAAGACATGTCATATCAACAAAAACCTGGGTGGCAGGTTCTCAGTTTTAAGTTCTGTAAGCATAATTCCATGTGAACTTTTAGAAATGAATTGGGAAGAAATATTAAAGGGTGCGATAAATACGTACAAAGAATTAAAAGAGTGCGAATTCACAGCAGTCTTATATCTTGCAAGCTTTTATCATCAGCATTACCTACAAGGACGGGATATAAGCATTTTGATGTCTTACAAAGACAATTTAAATGCATTTGGACAATGGTTCATGCAACTTTGGGGAGAAAGTCTTGGCAAACAAAGAAGGGATAAAAAAAATATTGGCCTCACTCCTATAAATTATATTGGGCCTAAAGATCAACATTCTCAGATGCAACTTGTTCTAGATGGTCCAAAAAATAAAACAGTCACTTTCATTACGGTGAGTAAAAGTGAAAGCGCTAATAGAAATTTAGAAAAATTATCTTTATTAGAACAAGAAGCAACTTCAAATGCAATCAAAGAAAGAGGGATTCCCAGTATCAAATTTGATATTAAAACACTCAACGCACCCACATTGGGCTCTATTTTTTTAATATTTCAGCTAACGGTAATTTTGTTAGCTAAGAATTTAAAAATAAATCCTTTTAATCAGCCTGCTGTAGAGCTTATTAAAAAAAGACTCAAAAGCTAAAGAGAATTAGCTGAAAAGTTTTTTATCAAGAGAGAGATTGCCACCACCAATAAAAACAAGAACATACGCCAGTCCAATCAAACAAAGTTGATAAGCATACGTATCATAGGTTGGATAATAACCATCATTAAGATGTACCAACCAAATTCCCACACACATTACAATGATGATTCCAAGAGCTGCCAGTCTTGTTAGAAGCCCTAGCGCTAAAGCGATTCCACCAAAAAATTCAATAAAGGCTGCAATCCCAGTTTCCCAAGTTGTGAACCCGTAAGTAATTTTCCAGTCTAATGCTTTGGATTGAAAATCTATAAACTTATACCAACCGGCAGGGACAAAAGTGAGTGCCAATATTATTCTGGGTAGTAGTGCCGCCCACGTTGGAGAAGTTCTCAAAAAAATCCACATAATTGTCATCTAATTATAACTAAAAACACTGATATATATCAATTTAGATTGTGTAAACTCATTTCTATGGAACTCTGGCTTAAGGTACTAGAAGTAATTCTCCCTGTAATGATCGTCGTATTAGCTGGTTATTTGTTTGGTCGTATAACAAAAATAAATTTCAAACCAATAAATATGATTATTATGTATATTGCAACTCCTTGCTTAATCTTTTCTTCTTTAATCGAAGGGAGGGTGACTCTCGATGATGCATCTCAAATTGTATTAGTTGGCACAATTATAGTATTGATGTCACTATTTTTGTCCTTTTTTCTAATAAAAATAGCAAAAAAAGATTTTGCTATTTTTTTAAATCCGCTTGTTTTTCCAAATACAGCTAATCTGGGATTACCAATCGTTCTTTTCGCTTTTGGTGAAGAAGTTTTTGATTATGCAATAATTTTCACTACCGTGGTCTTCTTTTTTCACTGTACAATAGGAATATTTATCATTCATGGTGGAAGAAAGTTGGGTGAAATTTTCAAAGTCCCCTTAATATATGCTGTTGTTCTAGCAATTTTTTTAAACAAAACAGGGGTTGAAATAAATACCGAAATTAATAATTCGATTAAATTACTAGGCACTACTTGTATACCTCTCATGATGTTTAGCCTAGGTCACAAACTATCAGAAACAAGAATCGTAGATTTTAAAGAAGATTTCATCGTAGGAGTTGCAAGATTCGTTATGGGTATAACTGTAAGTTTAATAATCTGTAAATTTTTTCAAGTAGGTAGTCACTTAGCAAAAGTGCTAATTGTTCAGTATGCAATGCCTTCCGCAGTATTCAATTTTATTCTTGCTGACAGATACAATAAGTCACCTGAAAAAATAGCATCGATTGTATTTGTATCCACTATTATCTCAATTCTGGTCATTCCAATTGTTCTTTATCAATTTATGAACTAGAATTATTGTGAATTTTGATCTCGTAATTCAGTTCAGTTCTAAAACCATTCTTTAAGAGAATACTATTGGCATCTAAAATATTGTTGGATTTGGAGACTAGTCTTGAAGAAAGAGAAATATATTTGAAAAGTTTTTTTGTATCCAAATAAAATGTAATCTGTGACATAGGGTGAATCTCTATTTGGACTTTTCCTCTTCTGATATTCTCAACCCCCCTAACTCCTTCAAAAGCAAGGAGAGGAATGCGGCTTGCATCAGTTTCGACTTTTTTAATAATTCTTTTCATAATAGAATAAGATTTCTTATTGATTCCACTGGAAGTCAAGAGGCCTCCATGTCGAGATATGATAGAAAGCGATTTGTCGATTTCTTCTGGTTTTAGTTCCCCGTCACTTCCGTATCCCAAGACACCAATAAAGGTCTCAACTTTCATACTAAGACGATTGAGAGCAGAAAGAAGTATGGAATCAGCCAAAGGGCTTGCCAATCCAGGCTCCTTACCTGTCGCTAAGATGTCTCCTCCCACATCAATACCAACAACCAAATCAATCTTGTTTTTTTGTGTAAAAAGAAAAATATCATCAGCTATCAATTTAGGACTATTGAATATATTAACTAGTATTACTTTTTCATTTAAAATATTCGAAACTTTTGATTCACTAAAATACAATCCATCATATGTTCTCGTTTTTTTATCAGCCCAACATAAACTATCATTAATTTTTGTTTTATTAATAATTTGAGAAAATGGTCGGGGTCCAGGATATGGATCAATCGAATATCTTTCCCATGGTATGCCACCCAAAATACTTTTGATACCATAAGATTCTAAAAGAATCTTTGTTGGAATTGTACCAACAATGTCGGCACCCCCTCCAATTCCAATTAACAATGCCTTTTTAATTTTCGAAAAAGATTTTTCCATGTATCTAATTAGGGTTATTATAACGTATCAAGGAGATATAATGACAAAAGTTGCAGTTGAAGGGAATGATTTTTTATTTAAGGGGAGAATCAACGTTCCCGCTGATAAATCAATATCACACAGAGCTATTATTGTGTCCTCTTTTCTCACTAAAGTGACAAAAATCACCAACCTTTTAATCTCAGAAGATGTAAAATCGACAATTAATTGCTTCTCCCAACTAGGTGTTGAGTTTAAAGAAATTAATGGAGATACTTGTGTTAAAGGGACCGGGATAAGAAATTATTTGCCTCCACAAAATGTTCTTCATTGTGGTAATTCCGGTACGACGGCAAGGCTTCTGAGTGGAATACTAAGTGGGCAAAATTTTTCATCACAGCTTGATGGTGATTATTCATTAAGGAAAAGACCAATGGACAGAGTAAAAAATCCACTAGAGGAAATGGGGGCAAAAATTTCAACCACTAATGGAAAATTACCTATAAATATATCTCCTGCTTCACTTAATGGTACAGAATTTAATATAAATCTTGGGTCAGCCCAAATTAAATCAGCAATAATATTTGCCGCACTTACCGCAAATAGCGAAACAAAATTCAGAGATAAGAAAAAATCCAGAGACCATACAGAAATAATGCTTTCTAATTGTACAGAAAATATCCGGATTGAAAATGATGCAATATACATTACACCAGATCCAGTTGTCGAACTGGGTGATATAGATGTCCCTAATGATCCATCATCTGCTGCTTTTTTTATAGTTGCAGGATTAATAAATCATGATTCTGAATTAATTTTCAAGAATCTATGTCTAAATCCCATGAGAATAGGGTTCATTAGAATATTGCAAACGATGGGTGCTGATATTGAAATTATGAATCTGGTTGAAAAAAGTGGTGAGAAAACAGGAGATATTGTCGTTAAAAGTAGCAAGTTAAAATCAATACAAGTTGTTGGAGAATCTATCCCCGCAATAATAGATGAAATTCCAATTCTGTGTCTTGCTTGTTCTTTAGCTGAGGGTGAATCAATGATTTCCGGGGCTAAAGAATTAAGATTCAAAGAGTCTGACAGAATCAAAACTACCGTTACCGAACTTAAAAAATTGGGATGTGATATCGAAGAAATGAACGACGGAATGAAAATTAGGGGGAAAGAAGAACTAAAAGGTGCACTTTGTGAGAGCCATGGGGATCACAGAATTGCGATGATGATCGCTATAGCTGGGACTAAAGCGATTGGAAGAACTATTATCAAAAATGCTGAATGTGTATCAATATCATTTCCTAACTTTTTTGAATCATTAAAGGGGTTTAGAAAAAAAATACAATCATGATTATAACGATAGATGGCCCATCCGGGGTTGGAAAGGGAACCATAGCAAGAATCACTTCAGAATCTGTGGGATTTAATTATTTAGATTCCGGAGCTATGTATAGAGCTTTAGCCCTTTTTGCGGATTTACATGGCATACAAAAAGAGGACGATAAAAGATTGAAAAAACTTTTAATTGATTTTCACATAAGATTTATCAAAGAAGATGGCAAGGAAAAAGTTTTTATAAATTCAGACGATGTAACTGAGGATATTAGAACAAATGAGATATCTACTCTCGCTTCCAAATTCGCCGTGAATGAAACCATAAGAGGAGTTCTAAGACAAATGCAAAGGAGGTTGGTCAAAAATAAAAATTATGTTGCCGAAGGAAGAGATATGGGAACATATGTATTTCCAGGTGCAGAATATAAATTTTATTTAGATGCTGATCCAGCAATTAGAGCAAATAGAAGGGCTCTGCAACTAAAAGAAATGCTAGGTATCAATATAAATGAAACAAAAGTTTTAGAAGAGATTACCAAAAGAGATAAACTGGATATGACAAGAAGTGTGTGCCCCTTGCATCCAGCTGATGATGCTGTGATAATAGACACATCTATTCTTAGCATCGACGATGTGGTTAAGAAAGTAGAATCGGTAGTGAAAAACAATGCCTAAGAAGTTAATAATTGCGGATAGTGCCGGTGTTTGTTTCGGCGTAGAAGAAGCCGTCTCAACGGCAGAGAAGATCCTTGATGAAAATAATAATGTAGAAGTTAAATCATTTGGCCCCCTGATTCATAATCCTCAAATGGTTGATATTCTTAACAAGAAAGGGCTTTCCGTAATTAATGAAATTAAAAAGAATGAAAAGGGAACAGTGATTATTAGAGCACACGGTATTCCGAATTATGAGGAGAAAAATCTAAAAGAATCTTCCCTGAACGTTGTAGACATGACATGCCCAATAGTAAAGAAATTGCAGTTTGCCGTTAAATCTTTGTCTGATAATGGTTATTTTGTTTTGATTGTTGGAAATGAAAATCATCCAGAGATAATTGGCGCAAAAAGTTACGCCAACGACAATTGTCTAGTTATCAAAGATAAAAATGAACTAAACAAGAAAGCTTTAAAATCAAAAAAAATCGGAATAGTTGCCCAAACAACCATTCCAATAGAAACTTTCTGGGATGTTGTTGGAATATTGAAAACTTTCCAAGATTATGAAATCAAAATTATTGATACACTATGTGACGACATTCACAATAAACAAAAGGAGTCAAAAGAAATTGCAAAAGATGTGGATATAATGTTAGTAATTGGTGGGAAAAATAGTTCAAATACCAAAGAGATAGCCACATTATGTAGACAAATGAATTCACGTACATATCAGATAGAAACATTTGAAGAAATACGGGAGCTCAATCTTGACTTAAAAGATAAAATTGTTGGAATCAGTGCTGGCGCATCAACTCCCCCTTGGCTTATTAAGCAAACAATCGATGAAGTACTCCTTTGGGAATGATATGAAAGTTCCTATGAAAATATTTAATTTAAAAAATATATTAATTTTCCTGGTTGTTGCTTTCTTCGCTTATAGTGCATTGGAAACAATTAATCCAACTAATAAAATTGCCGTATTAGAAATATATGGTGTCATCAAGAATCCCAAAAAATATCTAGAGAGTATAGAAAAAATCAAAGAAGATAAATCGATTAAAGCCTTGATCGTAAGAATTGACTCTCCAGGAGGTACCGTTGGATCTTCTCAAGAGATATACAATTCTTTAATGAATCTAAATAATTTTATGCCTGTCGTGTCGAGTATTGTAGATATCGGAGCTTCAGGTGGGTACTTAGTAGCTTGCGGTACTTCCTACATTTTTGCAAACTCAGGATCTATAACTGGAAGTATAGGCGTTATTAGTCAATACTACGACGCCTCAGAATTAATAAAATTTTTAAAGTTTAAGGTTGAGGTTATCAAATCCGGTCAATTAAAAGATATAGGAAGCCCCCTCAAAAAACTTGATGATAATGAAAGAAAACTCCTTAATGAATTAATCAAAGATGTTCACCGTCAATTTGAATTGGTGGTGAAAGAAAGAAGAAAACTTACGGATACCGAAATCGAAAAAATATCAGATGGAAGAATTTTCTCTGGCAATCAGGCTTTGGCATTGAAGCTAATTGATGCAATAGGAGGCTTAGAATCAGCGAAAGCATATGTTGAGAAGAATATAGATCTTTATGATTTAAAATTAGAGTATTTCCCAAGAAAAAAAAGAAAATTAATTGACAGGATTATACCTTTATTGAATGGCGAGAGTTTGGGAACAAATTTTGCAAAAAAACTTTATTATCTTTATAGCCCAAATTTCTAAATATGTTAAACTCAATTCATCATGATTAAGGCTATATCCGTATCTATACTATTCATACTGGTCATAGCATTTGTTTTCCAAAACCAGGAAATTTTTCTACACGAGTTTCTTATAGCTTACGATATAAAGATAAGTTCGTTTGACAATAAATCTGTAAGTAATTCTTTGTTGCTTGCAGGTTCATTCTTATTAGGTGTTGTGATTTGCTTAGTGTCAATAGGATTGAGTTCAATATCCAAAAGTGTCGAAATCAATGAACTTAAGAAAAAAATTAATACACTAGAGAAGGCGGCTCTTTCTAAAGAGGTTAAATAAAAAATTGATTAGAAAACCAAATTGGATAAAAAGTCCAATACCAATTGGTAACAATTTTACAAATTTGAAAAAACTTGTATTAAAAAATAAATTACATACTGTCTGTCAAGAAGCTAAATGTCCTAATTTAGGTGAGTGTTGGAATCTAGGAACTCTAACGTTTATGATCTTAGGTGACACTTGTACAAGAAGCTGTGGGTTCTGTGCTGTTAAAACTGGACAAGGCGGGACAATCGATTATTTAGAACCCAAAAGACTATCGAGAGGAATTTTAAATTTAAAAAGAAATAATAATCTTCTTAATCATATAGTTCTAACTTCGGTCAATAGAGATGATAAAAATTTAGAAAGTGCGAAAGTTTTTTTTGACTGCATAGACGAAATTAGAAATCTAAATTTACAGATCAAAATTGAAGTACTTATCCCCGATTTTCTTGGAAATAAAAAAGCTTATGAAATAATTACCAAAGCAGAGCCTGATGTATTGAATCACAATATAGAGACAGTTAAACGTCTATATCATCTTAACCAAAAAACTGGCACCTTGCTAAAAAGATCCGTTAGACCACAAGGGAGCTATGAGCGCTCAATTGAACTATTAAAATACTTTAAAAATCATTCGGATTCTGTCATCAAGTCAGGAATCATGGTTGGATTAGGTGAAGATGAAGATGAAATTTTTGAATCCATAGATGACCTCAACAATGCTGGTTGTGACCTAATAACAGTTGGACAATATTTACAACCCACTATAGAACATATAAATGTATCCAAATTTTACTCACTCGAGCAATTCGAGAAAATAAAACAATATGCTGAAAACAAATTGAATATAAAATCAGCAGAATGTGGCCCAATGGTGAGAAGTTCATATCATGCGGAAACACAATTAAAAAAGATTATGGATAATACATCGCAAGAAAGGGGAACAGGTTGAAATATGTTTTAGTACAAGCCGATGGTATGCCAGATAGGCCGATAAAAGAATTAAACAACAAAACACCTTTAGAATTTGCTGATACCGTTACTATTGATAATTTAGTAACAAATTCTATTATTGGTGCAGTAAATCATATACCAAAAGGACTGAAATCTGGTAGCGACGTAGGGAACTTAAGTATATTAGGTTACAATCCAAAAAATTTCTTCACAGGAAGATCCCCCCTTGAAGCATCTGGTATGGGTATAGATTTAAATGAAGAAGATGCAGCTTATAGATGCAATCTCGTAAACATAGTTTCGAACAACAAAGAAAAAATAATGGATGATTATTCGGCAGGTCATATCGATGATTCAATTGCCAGAAAAGTCATCAATTTTTTGCAAGAAGGCATAGACAACGAGGAATTCAAATTCTTTCCTGGAGTAAGCTATCGACATCTTCTTGTATGGAAAAAAGGTGATACATCTCCGATTACCGTACCTCCGCACGATATTCTAGGAAAAAATATCTCTGATTTTCTTCCACAGGGAAGTAGCTCAGAAAAACTCAATAAATTAATGGGAACGGCAAGAGAAAAAATTGCAGAATTCAAAAAATTAAATAAGGAATATAGGAATTTACCATTTAATAATATTTGGTTGTGGGGTCAAGGCAGAAAGAACATTCTTCCTAGTTTTGAATCAATAAATCAAATCTCAGGTTCAATTATTTCAGCAGTTAATCTAGTAAAGGGAATTGGCAAATGTGCAGGGCTAGATGTAATTGTCGTTAAAGGAGCAACCGGGTATTTGGATACAAACTATAGTGGGAAAGTCCAAGCCGTCTTAGATAGTCTACAAAAGCATGATTTTAGTATGATTCATATTGAGGCTCCCGATGAAACTGGTCACGATGGAGATTATGTAAACAAAGTTCAAGCAATTAATGATTTAGATAGAAAGGTTATTAATCCATTGATAAAGAATCTAAAGAAAAAATTTAAAGAATTTAAAATCTGTATAGTTTCTGATCATCCTACTCCAATTGAATTAAGAACTCATAGTTATGAATATGTTCCATTCATGATTTACGATTCCAGAAAATCCATAAGTAATCATAATCAAAACACATTCAATGAAAAAACCGTAATTAGGTCAGATTTGGTTATTGAGGATGGATTTACTTTATTAGGGAGATTTCTCAAGGATTAATTTTGCCTTTTTCCATATCTCTTCATCAGATAAATCTATAAATTTTTTTCTTAAATCTATAAACAATGTGGCTCTCTTCAAAAATTTATCCGAGCTTTTATTTAAAGCAATTTCAGGGTTAATATCTTTTTTTCTACACAAATTTGCAACGGTAAAAAGAATATCCCCAATTTCTTCCTCGATTAACGGTTTATCCTTTTTTTCAACAGCTTCTTTGAATTCTTTTATCTCATCAAGTAGAACTTGCAACACCTTTTCGGAAGAATCCCACTCAAGGCCCGACTTTGCAAATGCTTTCGATATATCTATTGCTCGAATCAGTGAGGGAGATGATTTTAAAAACTCTTTTTTGTGGATTTTTCCTTCTTTGATCTTTTCTTGATTCCAAATATATTTAGCTTCCTCAGAATCTCTAGCCACCTTATCGCCGAATACATGCGGGTGTCTTCTAATCAATTTTTCAGATAAATCATTGACTGCATCCTCTAAAGTAAACAGAGTTTTTTCTTCTGCTATATTTGATACGAATAATATCTGTAGTAAAAGATCCCCTATCTCTTCTTTTAAATTTTGATAATCTTTAGAGTCTATCGCCTCTAACACTTCATATGATTCTTCTATGATATGTAATTTCAGAGATTCAAAATTTTGTTTTCTATCCCAAGGACAACCCTCCTCGCTCCTTAGTTTCTTTGTGATTTTCAAAAGTCGATTAAAACTTTGTTCAAACAAATTTGTCAAACTATTAAATCTTGAGAAATTTTGGAAATTTTGTTAAATTTTTATAACCATTTTTGGTCACTAAAATCGTATCCTCAATTCTTACTCCTCCAAGTTTTTTGTAATAAAGTCCTGGTTCAACAGTTACAACATAGTTTTCTTTTAGGATATCCCTACCTTTGGAAATTCTTGGAGGTTCATGTATATCTAAGCCCAAACCATGGCCAGTTGAATGTATAAAACCTTGTGGTGTTTTCTTCCCATAATCTGTTTGGTATCCGGACTCTTGAAAGAATCTAAATATTGCGTCATGAACCATATCGCATTTAATTCCAGATCTTATCAAAGATAGGCCTAATTTTTGAGCTTCAAAAACTGCATTATAGAGATTCTTTAATTCTTGGTTTGGAGATCCTTTGACTACAGTTCTTGTTATATCAGCAAAATATCCAGTTTCAATATCTCTTGGAAAAATATCAATAACAATAGGTTGGTTTTCTTTAATCGGTCCAGATCCCTGATGATGAGGCAATGCGGATTCTTTGCCACATGCAATAATACAATCTGGACATTCAAGTCCTAGGGATACTAGTTCTTTCTGACATAGTTTCCTTAGATATTCTGATGTTAAAATTTTTCCATCGTTATACAGATTTTGTTTTCTGGGTTTTGAATATTTTATTTTATCAATTACTAATTTCATAATTGATTCCGTAGATCTCATAACATTAGAAATAAATTTAATCTCTTTTTTTGTTTTGGTAACCCTAGAATTAAAAAAAATTGGTGATTCAGATGGTCTTATTTTAATTTTTGAATTTGATATTCTTCTAAAGATGAAAGAAGGAAAATTATATGGAACTTCCAATTCTTTGACCTTAAACTTTAATAATATGTGATTAATTATTTTAGTTATTTCATTGCTTTTAATACTTTTAGAAATTTCCCTTAGAGATAGAATTTTATCGACTTTTTTCTCCCTGATTCCTCGTTCCATCTCTAAATCATTCAGAATTAGGTATGTTTTGTTTTTGTACTCAAAAAATATTACTGGATCTGGGATCTTGAAAGCAGTTTTATAAAACAAATCAGATGAATTTCTAGTATCATCGTAAATTAATTTCATGACATTCATTTATTCAGTAATATACAGTATCTATAAGCAAACAAAAATATAATTGCCACAGTCAGTTATTTTGTTTAGTATATATATGTCGATGTTCAATATTAGTGAAAAAGCAGCTGGTGAGATTTATAGATTGCTATCGGAAGAAGATATGCCTAGTGGTTTCTTAAGGGTTAGAGTAGTCCCTGGTGGTTGTTCGGGTTTTTCTTATGAGATGGGTTTTGACGATAAAATAGATGATACCGATCAGATTTTCGAGGAACTTAACGTTAAAGTAGTGATTGATAAATTTAGTTTCGATCACCTGGATGGTGGTATATTGAATTTCTCAGATGGTATCAATGGTACAGGGTTTGGAATCGAAAATCCAAATGCTAAGGCCTCCTGTGGCTGTGGCTCTTCTTTCACCGTTTAAAGAAAATTATAAAGAATTAATTTTTCTAACTATCTTAATTAAAATCAAACAGCCAAGAACAATCGAAACAATCGATGAAAGCAAATTGCCAGTTACAAACTGGATAAGACCATAAATTAATATTAATATAGAGGAGGCAAACAACATCGAGTTCATTAAAGGATAAAAAATGTTTGTGCTATCAGGAAAAACTTTTTTCTTATCAAAATTCCAAAATCCATCGGGCTTAATTTTATTATAAAATTTGGTTAATGTTTTATGTGTTTCGGGAGGAGTCATATAGGTAACTATTAGACCAATAAAAATAGAGAATGGGATTATCATGATTTTTGTAAAAAAATTAACAGAAATTATATCAATCTTGCTAAGTACATAGATTATTAAACTTAAAATAATAGATGATATTAGAGCAGATATTTCGGACCAAGAATTTATTCTCCACCAAAACCATCTTGCAATCAAGAAAAATCCAAGACCCGAGCTTACGCTCCATAAAAAAATCCATGCCTCCCCAATATTTTGGATTGAGAGCCCAACGAATAGAGCCAAAAGAAGGAATACAACCGTAAAAATTTTTGATATACGAACATAATGCTCCTCGGATTTATTTTTTGAATAAAATCTTTTGTATAAATCGTTAACAAGATAAGAAGATCCCCAATTTATTTGAGTACTAATCGTAGACATGTATGCAGCCAACAAAGTCACAATTAAAAATCCTTTGAATCCGCTTCCCACATAATCCCTAATAAGCAAAGGATAGATTGTTTCATTGTCTAAGTTCTGATTGATTTCAGTTGGGAAAATAATTAATGTGCATATTCCAATAATAAGCCAAGGTGCAAATCTAAGAACATAATGATTGACTACAAACCATATTGTACCAAGAGCACCGTCTTTTTCAGATTTGGCTGAACACAATCTTTGTATTATATATCCTCCGCCATCCGAATTATGTGAAGACCACCAAACAATCGTCGCGTAACTGAGAAAAAGCATAAAATCATCTCCACTGAAAATTGAAGGAATCATCTTTAGTTTTTCAGGAGATATAGATTTAATAAGTTGAAAATAATTACTTAATCCACCGATTTCTGGGGAGCATATTAAAAGAATTGCCAAAATAATGGATCCAGCAAATGCTATAAAATATTGTATGAAATCATTGACAACAACCCCTTTGAGGCCCGATGATGCTGTATAGAATAAGGCTACAAAAGTTACCACAATTAGTAATACCGTGCTATCAAAACCAAGTATAGTATTAAAGATTTTAAGAAAAGCACTAATGATCCACCCCGAAATTATTAAATTAAAGAAAGTTGAGAAGTAGAAAGCTTTAAATACTCTGAGATATCTTGCAGGGGTACCCGAATATCTGAGTTCAATAATCTGATTATCTGTAATAACTTCCGCTCGTCTCCAGTATCTTGAAAAAAAGAAAATCACCAAACAATGGGTGAAAAGAAAGGACCACCAAAACCAATTTTGCCAAATGCCAGGATTTCGTATCCATGAAATTACAACTATTGGTGTATCAATAGATAGTGTTGTTGCAACCATGGATGTTCCTAAAAGCCACCAAGGAAGATTACGTTCAGAAACAAAGTATGATTTGATACTTTTTGAAGCCTGGCTTGAAAGATAAATCCCAATCGAGATACTCAGAACCAAGTAACAAACAATTATTATCAAATCAAAACTTGTTAAATATTTTAAAAAATCAAAATATTTCATCGTTTTAAAAAACTCCTTGCTTTTGCTTTTAAATTATTGATTTTTTTTATCTTTTTGATAATTAATTCACTTGACTGAGAAAATATTCTATTAACTACTTTGATAGCCTCTTTGGGGTCAACGGGATCCAAGATTAAATCTCCCCCGTTTCTAATAAAAGATTCTATTACATTTTCTTGCAAAAAATTTTCCGTCAAAGCCCCCATCCTTAGTGAGTCAGAAATTACAACTTTTTTATATCCCAATTTTTTCACAAGTAAATCATTCATAATTTTTTTAGACATTGAGGCAGGAATAGGTTCTCGATCAAAAGATAAATAATTAACATGGTTAAGCATAATCAACTCAACCTTATCAATTAAATTTACAAACGGGCTTATATGAGTTGAAAGTAATTCATCCAGTGAAAGGCTAGATTGTGTAATCTTCAGATGGGTATCACCAATCGCTGCACCCTGCCCTGGAAAATGTTTCAGGCAAGGTACGATTTTGTTCGAATAACAAGAATCTATGAACAAAGAGGCTATTCGTGTAATTACTTCTGGATCATTAGAATAAGACCTACCTTTTAGGATTTCTTGATTAAATATATTTACGTCTACTACCGGGGCCAAATTAAAAGATATTTGATTTTCATATAATTCCATATTAATTTCAAAAAATTTTTTTATGATTTCTTTTTTTTCATTCGAGACAAGATCCTTTACATCGAATTTTTTCCCAACATCACATCTGTGTCCGAAGCCATTTTCTGCATCAATGAAAAATAGAATTTTGGTTTCTGATTTTTTTTGAAGTTCTTTCTTGAGAAAATTGAATCTTTCAATTGGAAATGTCACCTTTTCCCCGAATTTGATTTCTTCGCTGGCAAACAAAATGAATGAATCAAAATGAAATTTGTTTACTAGGTTAATTGCATTGCTCAAAGATGAATCAGAATTAACGTTAATCCTTGGCACTATCAGATTCGATAAATTTTTATTCATATTATGGCGTGGAGATTTTTCCTAAAAGTATTTTTTTATTTGATCCAGTAAGATTTTCAAGAAGAATCCTTTTGTTTGTAATTCTCAAATATGCTAACAGTGCAAACAAAATTGATTCTTTATATTTAGACGGCATACCTAATTCATCAGATTTGATAAAATTCAATTGTGGCAATCTCTCTTCAAGTTTTGATACAAGAAATTTATTTTTAACCCCACCACCTGACAGAATCACCATTCTGGGTAATGAAAATGGAAAAATAAATCTCTCATAAGATCTCGCAATCGATTCAACTGTTGCGATTGATAAGGTTGCCAATAAATCGTTAAACTTAATTTTCTTTTTAATTGAATAATTGTACAAATCATTAGCATATTCTATTCCAAACTCTCTATTCCCAGTAGATTTTGGAGGAAGTAAATCAAAATATGGGTTTGATAAAAGCTTATCTAAAAGTGCATAGTTTATTTTTCCTTTCCGTGCCATTGAACCATTTTCATCATAAAAAATCTTTCCTTTTGATTTTATACGCATAACTTTATCTATCAGAGAATTTGCAGGGCCTGAATCATAGCCAATACATTTTGAAAGTTTTGATTCTACTAATGTTGAATTGGCAATACCACCAAGATTTTGACAAATAAAAGGCCTTTTAATTTCAGGGAAAAGATAATAGTCCAAAATTGGAGCAAGTGGTGCGCCCGCCCCACCTGTAATAATATCTTTTTTTCTGAAATCAAAAATCGTCAATATTCCTGTATTTTGAGAAACTGAATCAGCTTCAGTTATTTGTATAGATACAGTTCTATTCAAATCTTGAGAATGGTGAATAGTTTGTCCATGCAAGCCAATTGCATCAATTTTTGAATTTTGTATTTTATTTTTTTTTAAGAAAAAATTAATTTTCTTAGCTACAAAATCTCCTAATTTTAAACTAAGGCTTTCAATATCAGATATTTTGGAGCTTGGGCCAGAATACAAAATTTCCCTTTGCAAAACAGTTGGGTACTTAAAAGAACTAAAATGCAGCAATTTAAATAGTTGGGTATTTGATGCTTGACTACTAAATCTTAATAAAGAAATATCCAGCGAGTCTGCTGATGTACCCGAATTAACTCCTAATATTTTCATAGTATTTTTTTCTTTTATCATATATCTTTTTATTCTTTGAATAATTCCTTTAAAGATAAAGTTTTGGATAAATCTTTTGCTTTATCGTAATTCATTTTTTTCTTAAACATGATTAATGCTATCCTCGTGTTCCATTTACTTTTTTTTAATAGCTGGAGAGATTTTTTTTGATTCAAATTAAGAAGAATCGACAAATTTCTCAAGGTTCTTGCCTTGAGTTTTTTTGTAGTGGGCGAGATATCTATCATCATATTTTTATAAACTTTTTCTGCTTTAATCATTGCAGTAGTAGTAATAATATTTAATACATTTTTTGTGATTGTTCCTGATTTAAGCCGAGTAGATCCCGCTACAAATTCCGGACCAACATCAAGTATAATATCGAAATCTGAGATTTTATGTTTTTGTTTGTTACAAGTAATAAAAATTGTTTTTGAATTTATTCTCTTAGCATAATTAATCGCTGAAATAACATAATTCGTTGTAGCACTCGCTGAAATTCCGATTAAAAGATCATTTTTTGAAAAACCCTTTTTAATTAAATCATCTCTAGAATTAATCTTTGAATCTTCTGCTCCTTCGATAGCTCTGAAAGTCGCCCTATTGCCTCCAGCTATTAAACCGACAATTTTAGTTGGTGAAGTGCCAAAAGTAGGGGGACATTCAGCCGCCTCAAGTATACCAAGTCTTCCACTAGTTCCAGCTCCAATAAAGAATATTCTGGACCTACTGGAAAATGCTTCAAAGAATATTTTGGTTGCCTTGGCAATTTTTCTTGAATTCTTTTTTAAGATTTTATGTATTACTTCTTCCTCGCTAATAAAAGCGTCAACTATTTCATCAATAGTCTTAGAGTCGGTATCGATTCGCTTATTTATTCTCTCGGTAGAAAGGTCTTTAAAAATATCTTTCATATGATGAGCCTTCGGTAATTTAATTATAACAAACAACATGTAAATTATTATTAATTTTAGACTTCCAATATCATTAATTTCTATATAAAATATATTAATCCAATGAACAAAATCAGTACTGCTCTAATCAGTGTTTGGGATAAATCCAGTCTAGATATACTTGCAAAGAAGTTGATCGAGGTTGGCATAGAGATAATCTCTAGCGGTGGTACCGCCAAATTTCTCAGGGAGAATGGTATTCAAGTCAAAGATGTATCAGATATTACTGGATTTCCGGAAATGCTAGATGGGAGAGTAAAAACACTTCATCCCAAGATTCATGCCG
This sequence comes from Candidatus Dadabacteria bacterium UBA1144, assembly GCA_002311855.1. Classification (GTDB taxonomy): domain Bacteria; phylum Desulfobacterota_D; class UBA1144; order UBA1144; family UBA1144; genus UBA1144. The sequence goes on from DCAB01000012.1 coordinate 140,039, forward strand.
GTATATTGGCCATTAGAAATAATAATCAACATATAGTCGACCTTGAAAATCAATCAATAAATCCTATAGATTTAGTAATTGTTAATTTTTATCCTTTCGAAAAAACCATTGAAAATAAAGACGTAGCTTTTCAAGAAGTCATTGAGAATATTGATATTGGTGGACCGACAATAGTAAGAGCAGCAGCTAAAAATTTCCAAGATGTAAGTGTCGTGGTTGATACTTCAGATTACGAGATTCTTATTAGTAAAATTTCTAACGGTATCTTAACTATGGATAAAGAATTGAATTACAACCTAGCAAAGAAAGCCTTTTCGTATGTTGCAAAGTATGATGCCGTCATATCCAATCATTTGGGGATCCTAAATCTTGATAATTCAAAAAATAAGATGCCTGAGACATTAACTCTTCACTATAAAAAATCATATGACTTACGATATGGAGAGAATCCTCATCAGGAAGGATCTTTTTTTGTTGAAGACAATATTGTTGGGCCTTGTATTGCTAATTCAGTCCAACTACAAGGCAAAGAACTCTCCTTGAATAACATCTACGATGCCAATTCTTGTTTAGAAACGGTTAAAGAATTTAAAACTAACGCCTGTGTGATAGTAAAACACAATAATCCTTGTGGTGTTGCAGAACATAAAAGACTTCTCCAGGCATATATTGATGCAAGAGACTGCGATCCAACAAGTGCATTTGGAGGAATAGTCGCTTTTAATAACAAAGTCACAAAGGGCTTAGCCGAAGAAATAGCAAAAACTTTTATTGAAGTACTAGTCGCACCTGAATATTCTGATGATGCTTTAGAAATCTTAAAGAGTAAATCTAATCTTAGAGTTCTTAAAACTCCTCCCTTCTCTGAGAAAAATAAAAATCTAATGGATATAAAAAAAGTAGTTGGTGGCATTCTTTATCAGGATTCTGATCTTGAATCTGATAAAGATTTTACAGATTACACGGTAGCCACTGAAAGGGCCCCAACAAATAAAGAAATTAAAACTCTCTTGTTAGCTTGGAAAGTTTGCAAAAATGTGAAATCTAATGCTATAGTGCTCGCAAGAGAAAACAAGACTGTTGGAATTGGAGCTGGACAAATGAATAGAGTCAATTCGGTCCAATTAGCGAGAATAAAGGGGGAGGAGCACTATGGAACAAAAGGGTCAGTTTTGGCTTCAGATGCTTTTTTTCCATTTAGAGATGGTGTAGATGAGGCTGCAAAATCCGGTGTCACAGCTATAGTTCAGCCTGGTGGATCAATAAGAGACGAAGAAGTTATTGCAGCTGCCAATGAAAACAATATCGCTATGATATTTGTTGGGATTAGACACTTCAAACATTAGTTATCTAAGATTATCTTTCTTTCTTTTATTAAAATTCCGAGTGAATATTCCAATGAAGCAATTGAAATATTATAATTGGATAGTGCTTTATTATATTCAGCCTGAGCATAAATCATGTCTCTTTGTGCCTCTAAAACATCCCTTGTTTTTGCCATGCCAATTTTAAACCTTTCCTCCTCGATCTTTAATACTTCATCCTTTAAGGACAAATATAACTTCGAAGACTCAACATTTTTTATACTCGACATTAGCTCTCTATAAGAATTTCTTGTATCTAGATTTATCGAATCTAACAACTTATTCAGCAATGATATTCTTTGATTTCTTTGGGCAATCGCTATTTCGTATCTACCTTCAGCAGCATTATTGTTCAGTGGAATAGTTAGTTTTGCCCCAATACTCCAAGATTTGTTTTCTAAAGATTTCAATGTATCCATGGAATCCGAGAAACCTTCATCATATTTAGATGCAATTCTAGGTACACCTAAAATTGTTGTTGAATAATCAGAATTTTTAGAACCACCTAGACCTGCGTATGCTAAAGATGCTTCAATATCAAAATCAGGTAACAACTGATTGGAATAATATTTAACGAGTTGTTTGGAATTTTCAAGTTGCATAGATTCCTGTCTAATCTCTGGCCTATTGTTTATGGCAATATATTCTAGTTCAGATTCATCGAACTGCTTTAATATTTTTTTCTCGACATAATCATCAACAATAATTTTCTGAGATAGTGGTAATGACAAGGACAATTTTAATAAATCTGACGAAGCTTGATAAGCGTTTTCCGCTTTAATAAGGTTGACTTTTCTAAAAGCAACTTCTGACTGAGCCTGCAATAAAGCAATCTTAGGCAAAGTACCTATCTCGATTTCAATTCTATTTTTTTCTACTAAATCTTCAGCAAGTCTAAGTGAGAAATAAGCAAGTTCAAGGTTCTTGTCAGCATATACCACATTCCAATATTTTGTTTCGACGTCCAATATTGTTGAAGCGATAATTCTTTCAAGTTCAATTTTAGATATTTCATTATTTCTCTTCGCAATTATTATTTTAGAATTATTTATATTGGTTCCGAAATCTCTGAACAAATTTTGTCTCAATGTAAATTCTAGACTCGTTTCCCACCGAGGGCTAATTGCACTTGTTCCCAAATCAGTTTTGGTTTTGTTTATCTCGACATCAAATAGACTATAATGTGTTCCCGTAGGCAAATAGCCTTCAAATTCTAAACTTGCAGAGGTCAAATCTTCATTTATAACATTATCCTTGGCAAAGGCCGAAGTAGAGGGCGTAGTTGAATCGATATAATTTAATTCAATAGTCAAATTCGGATCGTATATGGATCGAGATTCTTTTATTTCACCAAAACGTAATTCTAATTCAGCTTCTTGAATGATTATATCCCTATTGTTTTTTAAAGCATATTGTATTGCATCTTCCAATGAGATTGAAAAAGTGGGAGCTACAAGTACGAAAAAGAACAGAAGTACTTTTAGAATCATTGTTATTAATGTATCAGATTATAAAAAAAAAGGGAGTCCTAAAATTAGGACTCCCTGTAATAGCGTTAAACTAAATACTATTTAGTTGCGGCAGGAGCTTTAAAGAAATCATCAATAAAGATCATTAATCTAGATTGAAACGCCCAGATATTTCCTTCTGTTTCAAGTAAAGATTTTGCCCGCATACCACTAGTATTATTGTAGGCTTGAGCAATTAAAGCATCCTCAAGACCGCTACCTACATCAATATATGAACCAATTAATGAAAGTTCAACTCCATCAACTAGATCCATTGAATATGTAGCTTCATACTCAGTACCTATATAGTCATCGATAGTACCTACTGTACCATCAGATGCACCAGCATTAGCACCTATATTTTGGTCGGCTGGATTGTCATTTTCATTCCATGCCATGATAACTTGAAGATTCAAATTATCACCATTTGCAAGGCCATAATCTATGGCACCTCTTAGATAACTCGCATTAATAACACTTCCTGATCTTTGATAAAGAGTAGGAATAACGTGTTTAAATAACAGGTTATCGAGATTGTAAGCACCACTAAATCTTATGATAGAACCCTCATAGTCATTTGAGGTTGTATTTCTCTCATCACCAGGTGATGTACCAGCTTCAATTAGTAGTTTTGAAAATGGAGCTGTTCCATCAACTGTTAATCTAGCTGCTGCAACATAGTTGGTTCTCTTAACAACCAATTGGTCTTGGTTGGCATCAAGTGAAGCCTCAGGTGACAAGTCACCGTATGCACCAGTATATTCTGTAATGAACTGCCATCCATCACCTGAATATTGCATATAAGCACTATAAAGTGCTAGCGCCATGTCATATCTGTACATGGTCCCTGCAATAGACATATTGTTTTGTTCTATAAATGGGAACAGATAAGCACCATAGACTAAATTACCATTTGCTATAATCACAGCACTAGCTAAATAATCTACAGTTTGACCATTACCGTCAAACAGTCCAAAAGAACTGTCAGAACTATGGCTTCCAACTTCAAAGTCACTACCACCACCAAGATAATCAGAAACTAACACTAATGTTAAGCTTCCCAATGGTGTACCAAAAGCTTTTAACCAAAGTAAACGATCGACGTTAAAACCCTTGTCTGAATAAGGATCATGACCACCGTTTGCATATATACCCATAGCAAAGTCAAATGGTTGTCTTCCGATTCTTACGAAACCTTTATCACCTAAGTTAATATCTGCATGCATGTACTTAACTGTGAAACTTCCGTAATCTTCATCGATAGCATCATCACCCCAAAGAAAAGCACCGCCAAACCTGTCGGTGTATCTTAGGTCATCCATAACAACACCACCACTTTCTGAACCATCAGAGTCTTCACCAAACAGACCACCAGTAGCACCACCAGCAATAGCATTACTTAGAACATCAATTGACGATCTAATTGTAACTGCATCACTAAGGACTAATTGAGGTGTTAGACGAAGAGTCATATCAGCAAAGTGGATATGCTCACCAGTAGTATCACTATCTAAACCACCAGCTAAGTTTAACAACTCGGCAGGTGTAAGAATGTTATGATACGTGGCATTATGGAGTGATCTCCAACGAAACCGCATAAAACTTGGGAATCCGCCAAGGCTTAGTTCCACAGCAAAAGATGGAATAGCTAGACCAAGAGCAAAGACCAAAGTTAATACATATTTCATAATACGCATCTCTCTACCTCCTTTTTGTAAAGATACATAACTATATTGTATTTTTGCCCTCTAAGTCAAGGTATTTGTTAATTTTTTCTTAAGAAATCTTGTGGTTTTTGCTTAACAAAATCATTCTTTTGACAATTTTATCTCTTAATCTGATAAAGATTTAAAAAAGATCAAGCATTACAGGTAGTTGGATGATTTATCACAAATCAAAGATTTTTCCCGGATTCATTATATTTTTAGGGTCTATTGATCGCTTTAAAAGCTTCATCAATGGTAACGAATCGCCATGTTCCATTAACAAATATTCTTTTTTGTTAAGACCAATTCCATGCTCACCCGTGATAGTACCACCTAATTCGAGAGATTTTGCAACCAATTTATCACTAAATCGTCTAATCATATGAAAATCGTCCTTATTTTGAGGATCATATAGAATTGTGACATGGAAATTTCCATCTCCTACATGTCCTATTATCGGGGCTCTTAGGTTAAGTTTTCTTATCTCTAATTCAGCAAATTCTATGCATTCTGCAAGTTTTGTAATTGGGACACAAGCATCCGTGGCATATATCCTTGAATTTGGCTTAAGCGCCTTAACAGACCAGTAAACATCATGTCTCGCTTTCCAAAGTCTATTTCTTTCTTCAAAATCTTTTGACCAACTGAATTTAAATCCATTGTTAGCCTCGCAAATATCCTTTGAGTTATCGATTGATTCAATATTTGATCTCTCACTTCCATGAAATTCAAAAAAAAGAGTAGGTTCGATATCCAGACCTTCAAGTTTTGAGAAATTAATACTTATCTCCATCTGTTCAGCATTCAATAATTCAATTCTTGCAACTGGTATACCAAACTGGATAATCTCTTTTGCCGAATTTACCGCTCTTTCAACACTATCAAAATGACATATCCCACTTATGATGCTTTCTGGAACAGGGCTGAGCTTCAGTTGTATCTCTGTTATTATTCCCAATGTTCCCTCTGAACCAATAAACAATCCGGTCAAATTGTAACCAGCAGATGATTTCTTGGACCTACTCCCAGTTGTAATTATATCCCCATTAGGTAGAACAACTGTCAGAGCCAAAACATTCGTTCTCATCGTACCATATCTTACTGCCATTGTTCCAGAAGCTGAAGTTGAACACATCCCTCCTATAGTAGCATCCGCCCCCGGATCAATTGGAAAAAAAACACCTTGATCTTTCAAATAGTTGTTTAGTTGAATTCTTGTTACCGCAGCCTGTACTCTACAGTCAAAATCGTCTTTATTAATTTCTAGAATATCGTTTAAATTCTCAAGACTTACGGAAATGCCTTTCTCGTTTCCTACAACTTGTCCTTCTAAAGATGTCCCTGCACCAAAAGGAACAACAGGTACTTCATATTCGCTGCATAATTTTAATATTTCCGAAATTTCTTCCGTACTATTGGGGAAAGCAACACCAAAGGGGAGCACGGGGTCAAATATGTCCTCTCCTTTTGCATAATTTGATCTTACACTTTCAGACAGAGCAAATCTCTTATCAAGTAACGATAAAATTTTTTTAACAAACCCTTCGTTCATACGTAATTAGTATAAACTTTATAAAAAAGAATGCCTTTCAATTAGTATGTTGCCTTGAATTAATCTAATTCTTCGATACTTTCTCCGCCCATCCATGATGGTCTTTCGTCCCATTGCTTGTTAATCCATGAGCATCCTTGGACCGAGGAAAGAAGAAAAACCGCGAGTATAAAAATTCTTGAAAACTTTTTCAAATTAAACCTCCGGACTTTGTTTACTATATTAATACATATCAGAGATTTTTCAAAAAAATGCAGAAAATTCTTCGTATCCCTTCCCGCACCATGTCTATATATATTTTTAGAATTTAAACTGAGCCTGTAATCTAAATGTTCTTGTTTGTTTGTTGTTTTGTTTAATGCCAGCAGAAGTTAGTCCCTGTTCTTCGTTGATGTAACCATAATCAGCATTGATTTTCAAATTATGGCCAACAAAATATTTTGAAATCATATAAGTGTGTTCAGTGATTAAATCATCAGATTTATCTGATTGATCTCTTTGTCCATACCTATAGCCAGCTGACCAGTTGTCCATTATATGATAAGAACCTTGCAATCTTAGCCAATTTATTGATTCATTTCCAATCTTCAGCGTATCCTCGGATCCTTTAAGTGTGGAGTATTCGCCCTCCAAGGAAGCCCCTTTGTATTTAAGCGCTACATCATAAGTCCAGCCAGTTACATCTAGTTGGGTTAATCCATAAGAGGTTTTTCCATTGTAACTCTTATAAGCTTTCCACAGGTCTTGGAGTCTGTCGTCAAATTTGCCTCCAACATTCTCTGAAAAATTTAATGAGCTATAAGTAGTCTCAATGCCTTTCCATGAAAGATAACCTGATGAAATTCTTATCCTTAATTCATCAGATTTCTTTAGGTCTCCTTGGCTTTTTTTCATTTTTCCAAGAGGATGGAATTCCAATCTAGTCACATATACATTGTCATTTACATCTAGGTCTGATGTATCTCTTTTTGTATTACCACCAAGACCAGTACCAAAATAAAAAGTACCTGTTATGACATCTCTAAAGTAACCATCCAGTTTGAGTCCATGATCTCTCGCGAAACCGATTTGTTTTGAAGATTTATCAACGAACTCAAGTGTGCTTGAGGAATTTTGTTCTTCAAGGGTCCATGGCACTTTCATTTGACCAAAAGTAAGTTTAGCAACCGGTTTTTTTGCACTACCAAATTTATATCCAACGTACACGTCTGCCATCCCAAGTCCACTACCTGCACCACCACACTCAGTGCCGTTTTTATCAGAACAAAATACATATTTGTAGAATATGTTTGGACTATATGCATACCCACCAATAGTTACATTGAATCTCCTTATTTGAAAATCGGCACCTCGGCCAGTAATACCATCTGTTGTAGATCCTGGTGAACCTTGTTTTTCCTGGTTCCATATTGTGTGATCAAATCTGGCTTGAATTCTACTGCCAAGATTCAGTTTAAATGCTTCTCCACCTTTAAACTCAATTCCTTCGCCTGCCTTATACCTTAATTTGATATCCTCAGAATCTGTAATTAAGTCAGTTTTTAAATTGTTGATAATTACAGATGAAGAATCTTCAGGCAATTCTTTGCTAAATACCGTTGAGATAAAGATTAAAGAAGATAACAAGAAAAGTGGTATTATGAGCTTATTCATATGTGCTTTTAATCTTAACCTTCATTTCCTTGTAAAAATAGAACTCCAAAGACTACCAAAATTGAAATCGCAAGTCCAAGTAAAAGTTTTCCAAAATCTTTTGCAACAATAGGGAAAATATATTTCAATTTATACTCTTTTCTAGTAGTCGACATTGCCAATTCTCTACCAGAAAGAAGTCCCACAAAAACCCATGTAGTCGACATTGGAAGGTCATTCCATTCTTTGAAAGAATATAAAATTAATCCATATATGACGTTAATTATACTTGTGGAACGTAAGTATCGAGAGCCAGTCTTGTTTAAGACAATTTTTTGTATTCTTCCACCTCCAATATAGAAGATAAAAGCCAAAAAAAGAACCCCGGTGGCTATTACAGCCAATAAAGAATAAAGCGGCAATTGGCGTGGTAAATAGACCGCAATATTTGCTAAATCATGCTGTAACCATATAACAAACAAATAACCGCTGGTGACCCATTGGGCAACTCTCCAGTATTTTATATTCTGAGAATGGACTTTATTTTCTTTTTCATCAAGAAATGAACTTATCACTAACCAAATTAGATAAGCTGCCACAGCCGCGACACCGTATCCGACTATCGATTTAACAACTATTTTTTCTAACACAACTTGAGAAGCAAATACCGAGAATACCAAAAAAGTAGTAGAGACTGGTATGCCATATCTAGTTAAAAAAAGAAGAACTGCAGGAGCCAAGGCATGATACCATTGTGGTTCTATGTAAGCTACTCTCGTTAATCGACCATAGGCCATATCACCACCCGTTGTTATCCAGCCATAAAGCACAACCAACGTAAAGATAGTGCCGCCAAACAACCATAACCATTTCCAGTCTATCGATTCTTTATTGGAAGCTATGAAAGTTCCAAGAGTTTGAATGCTGTCATTTGCAATTACCGAGTATGAGGCGAGTAAAAATCCTATTATAGCCCAAATGCTAAGTATTTCCATGTTACACCTCTATAGATTTTATAAATAAATTTTGGCAAAAAAAAGTATTCTTTTGTGTATAAGGAAATAATGAAAAAGTGTAGTTGTGGAATTTCACGAAACAAAAATATAAACTAAAAAAAAAAAATTACAACAGTTTTTCTAAGAAAACTTAGTGCACTTAATGGAGTTGTCTGACTGGAATTTTTTTATCCTCCGAAGCTAGATAGATCTCCATGGCTTCTGGTAAAAACTCTCTCATCGCTTGTATTCTTTTTAGGGTTGGAGGGTGGGTACTAAGCCATTCGGGTGGTCTTGGTTTGCCCTTATTGGTCTCATACATTATTTCCCAGAACGTGACTGCCTCTTCGGGATTATAGCCAGCCCTTGCCATATATATCAATCCGATTTGATCTGCTTCACTTTCTTGTAATCTACTATAAGGAAGAATAACACCAATCAATACAGTCGGGGCATATGCTTGAAATACCGCATACTGGACAGCTGAATCCTTTTTTCGCATAGCAATCTGAAGAGCAACGGCACCCACCTGAGCTAAAATCCCCAAACTTATTCTTTCTCCACCATGCCTTGCAGTTGCATGCGCAATTTCATGTCCCATAACCGCTGCTATTTGAGCCTCGTTGTCCATAATATCAAGAATGCCTTCATAAAATGCAATCTTTCCACCGGGGAGGCACCATGCATTGATAACATCTGATTCAATTACATTAAATTCCCAATTGTAATTCTTTCCGGTTACCGGCCCAATTCTGGTACCTACTTGCCGTACAGAATCTATATAGGCCTTATTGGTAGATAATTTATTCTCTTTTAATGCTTGATTATATGCAGTAAGGCCTAATTGTATCTCTTGATATTCAGACAAAAGAATCAATTGACCTCTGCCAGTTATAGGAGCCGTAGTACAGGAGATTAAAAAAAGAGAAAGAAAGATAAAAAGTGCGGGTAAGTTTCGTATCATTTATTTTGCGAAGAGCTTTTTCATTCTTTCTATGCCTTGATGGATATCATCATCAGATAAAGCATATGTGATCCTAGAAAATCCTTCTCCTTGAGTACCAAAGGCTGTTCCAGCAACAACTGCAACGCCTGCTTCAACCACAAGCTTATCCGTAAATTCTTGAGATGTAAGACCAGTTCCCGAGATATCAGGAAAACAATAAAATGAACCAGGGGGAGCCACGCATTCGATTCCCGGGACCTCGTTCAACCCCTTAACCATAAGATCCCTTTTGTCTTGTAAAAGTTCCCTTTTTTCAATAGTCCAATCTTGAGGTCCGCTAATAGCTTCAAAAGCAGCCCTCTGAATAAATGCAGCTACATTTGTTATTGAATCTTGTAAAAAGATAGAAAGCTTTGTAATGATTTCCTGATTTGCTACAGCAAAACCTATTCTCCAGCCCGTCATCGCATACGTTTTGGACCACGTATCAATGACGATACACCTATCTTTCATTTCAGGTATCGATGCTATTGTCTTATGTTCTTTTCCATCATAGATTACTTGGCTAAAAATCTCATCAGTAATCACTAAGAGGTCGGGATGTTTCAATACAATCTCGGCAATTTCTTCAGGATTTTCAACTAGCTGACCATTTGGTCTTTGTGGAGTATTGATGATAAGAAGTTTAGTTTTATCAGTAATCATTTTGTCAAGCTTTGCAAGGTCGTACTGCCAATCTCCTTTGTTTAAAGGAGTATGGTGAATCTTGGCATTTGCATATTTAGCCCAAACTTCATCAGGTGGATAGCCAGGATTAGGGAATACAACTTCATCTCCATCCTCAAGTAATGTAAGCAAAGTCATAGTTAAAGCATTTTTGGCTCCAGCCGTAATAATCACATCTTCAGGTTGAGTTCCGGGCCTTCTATCTTTCATCGTTTCTCGGGCAATATATTCCCTCAATTCGGTTAGACCAGGGCCTGGATCGTATCTTACGTATCCTGCCTCAAGAGCTTCGATCGTTGCATCAAGAATATGTTGAGGAGTTTCAAAGTCATCACCTTGATAGTCGCCTTTTTCAAAATGAATTATTTTCTTGCCGGTTTCTTCTTCGAGTTGCTTAGCGACTCTCATACTTGCCCATTGTTTAGGCAAAGTGAAGTGATTGGTTCTCTTGCTGAAGTTGTAACCCATTGTGCACCTCCAAAGACGCCCGTTACAATTTTAACAAGAAGTATGAAATATTTATATTTTTTGTCAAACATTGCCAAGGTATCGTATATAAAAGACAATAGAAACTTACTTATTGCAATAATGAGTAGTTTCTTTATGATTAATGAGTCAATCGTTGGAGAAATAATGGCTTAATGAACAATCAGATTAATTTGGAGAAAAAAGTAAGAGCCATAGAGGTTCAATCCGACAGGTCTATATCGGATTTGTTGAAAATAATGGAAAATACTGGATTTCAGGGAAAAAATCTAGCAAGAGTAGTAACCGTATTTGAGAATATGGCGAGAGACCCCAATATTGCTATACTTTTTGGTTATGCAGGATCTCTCTCCACGACTGGCCAATGGAAAATAATCAATTGGCTTTTAGAAAACAATCTCATTGATATCCTCGTACCTACAGGTGCAAATATTTCTGAGGATATTGTGGAAGCAATGGGTGGTGCCTATATCCAATCCACCCCCAACAGTCCTGACGAACAATTGTTCCAAAAGGGGTACAACAGATATTACGATGTTATTGGTAGCGAAAAGGAATATATGGATATGACAGAGCTAATTGCTGAATTTATCCAGATCTTAAATAAAAAACATAATTATTCATCTAGAGAATTTCTTTATCTATTTGGACTTTGGCTTTCTGATAAAGGAATCGAATCTATAGTATCAGTTGCCGCAAAAAATAATGTTCCAATTTTTTGTCCAGCATTTCCTGATAGTGCATACGGAGACGCAGCCTTAATAGCAAATGCAAAAGGGTTTAGCTTAACAATTGACTCAATCAAAGACTACAAAGAGTTCATGTCTTTGGCCGAACATGTTGTTGACACAGGGGTGGTTTATATAGGTGGAGGAGTACCAAAAGATTGGATTCAACTTATCTCCGTAACTGCCGATTTGCTTTATGAATCTAGGAAAGTACCCAATCGTAAAGGTGGCAAAAATCGAGAAAATACAGGAGACATAGAATCCTATTATCCTCACAAATATGCCATACAAATTACTACCGACTCTCCTCAATGGGGTGGTTTATCAGGTTGCACATTTGAAGAGGCAGTTTCTTGGGGAAAAGAAGATCCACATGGAGAACTAATTCAATGTTATTGTGACGCATCGATAGCTCTTCCTATCGTATCTCAAGCATTAGCAGAAAGATTAGCAACTTTCAAAAGAAAGCCAAAGAAATTAAATTCTATTTTTTAAAATAATATCTAGTTCTTTAAGTGAATTAACAGGATCCCTACTTCCAAATACAGAATTTATAATCGCGGCACCATCAACTCCCGTATCCAATACTTTGTTGATATTTTTTGAATCAATACCACCAATAGCAAAAATCGGAATATCTTTGATTTTTGATACAATATCTACCATTGTATCAAATGAAGTTGGTTTCCTACCTGGTTTAGTTTTCGTATAGTATGGCGTACCGATAGCTATATAGTCTGCTCCGAGTTTTAAATATTGTTCACATCTTTCTAAATTACCATAACAAGAAACTCCGATTATTTTTTTTAATCCCATTTTTTTTCTTGCTTCTTCAAAATTTATATCATCGTCACCAATATGCACTCCATCTGCACCACATTCTAGAGCTATGTCAACATAATCATTGACAATAAAAATTGTTTGATATTTATCAGTTAGTAGTTTAATTTGTTTGGATTTATATAAAATCTCATCAAGAGGACCATTTTTAATTCTAAGTTGGAGAAGATTGGGCCCTAAGTTTAATACCGACTCAATTATTTCGAAGTACCTATTTTGATCTATTAGAGATTCATCAGTAATTAAATACAAGCCTCTTAATGTTTTCATTCAATTAGAATGATTGGCTCTCTATAGTTTTTATGATCTTATCAGTAGAAGCTTCTATCTCTATTGGGTGATTCGCAAACTTGTTTGAAATTCCTTTAAGATTTTCCAGATGGTAGTTTATTTTAAAATCTACAAATTTTAATCCATGCGCAGTTGAAATAATCACAACTTTATCTTTTTTATTAATTATCTTTTTATTAACTAATTTTTCAAAAGCAGTAACGGCCACACCAGTATGAGGACAATTGAATGTCCCAGTTAGATCCATTTTCGCTGAGGATGTTGCCAATTCCTCCTCACTTGCTTGTTCAACAATACCATCAAATATTTTTAAGATATTTATAGCTTTGTTGATACTGACAGGGTCTCCTATTTGGATTGCACTTGCATATGTTGTAGTCGCTTTAAGAGGTTTAAAGCTTTTAAACTTATTCAAATAACTAACATATAAAGGATTTGCATTTTCAGCTTGAGCACAGACAAGTCTTGGTAATTTTTTAATTAAACCTAAATTTTTTAACATTAAAAAACCTTTACCTAATGCTGATATATTACCAAGATTCCCGCCCGGTATTATTACCCAGTCAGGAACATCCCAATTGAATTGCTGGCAGATCTCAATGCTTATTGTTTTTTGTCCTTCAATTCTCAGAGAATTTATTGAATTCGCAAGATATATATTTTGTTTATCACAAACCTCTTGAACAATTTTCATGCAACCATCGAAATCCGTATCTAACGAGAGTACTTTCGCACCATTAGCTAACGGTTGAACAAGTTGCGCAATAGAAACTTTATTTCTAGGCAAAAATACAATTGATTTTAATCCAGCAGCAGCGCAATATGCGCTAAGGGCCGCGGAAGTATCTCCTGTCGATGCACAAGCAACGGCTTTAATTTCTTTTCCATCCGCAATCAATTGTTTCACAGCTGATATCAAGACTGTCATCCCTAAATCTTTGAAAGATCCTGTGTGGCTATTGCCACACATCTTAATCCAGAGATCTTCCACGCCAATTTGGTTTCCATATTTCTCGGCCCAAAAGAGATTAGTATCTCCTTCGTACATAGAAACAATATTTTCATCATCAATAAAAGGGGCCACCCATTCCTTTTTCCCCCAAACGCCGCTACCGTACGGCCATTTTCGTTTTCTGTATCTTGTATCAAATAATTCTTTCCAGGATTCAGGGGATCGTTCTTTAAGTTCCTCCAAATCATGTTCAACTTCTAATAGGCTTCCCGTCTTGGGGCATCTATATATGATTTCTCCAATGTTGTATCGACTATTAGGATCTTCGATACTTTGATACCAGCAATTATATTTATGCATTTCTCAATTCCTTTTTCATTATCTCATACGGTGGTGGAACATTCTCCCAAATTGAAAAACTTTCTGCTCCTTGATACGCTAGCATGTCCATTCCGTTCATTATTTTGGCTCCTTTAAGCTTTGCGAAGTTGAGTAACTTTGTTTCCAGAGGTGCGTAGATTAGATCGTAGACATAATGTTGCTTTGAAAATACTTCCTTCGCAATTAAAAGGGGGTCATCATCTTTCATTCCAATTGGTGTACAATTCACTATTAAATCACTATCAAAAGAAAATTCATTAATTTGATTTGAGGAAATTAAATCTATTGTAGATTTATAATTGAATTTTTGTAGGTGATTGATTAATTCCTCAGCTTTTTTTTTATCAATATCAAAAATCACCAGAGATTCAATCTCACCTTGGCAAAGTTTAGTTGTCACAGCTTTGGAAGCACCTCCTGCGCCTAGCACAATACCACTTTTATTCTCAGCATTAAATTCTAAATCCGAGAATAGAGACTTCTCAAATCCTAATCCGTCCGTATTATCTCCAACCAATTTCCCTTGTTTTGAGTATAGTGTGTTAACCGAGCCAATTCTTGATGCTTCTTCTGTAAGGACATCAACGTATTTTACAACTTCTTCTTTGTAAGGAATTGTTACATTAGAACCTGCAATGGTATCAGATCTAATCATTTCGCATACAGATTCAATTTCATTTATTTTTACCTCAAGAGGTACATAACAAGCATTGATTTGAAGTTCTAAAAAAGCAGCATTATGCATATCTGGAGATCTACTATGTTTAACAGGACTTCCTAAAATTGCATAAACCTTTGTATCGCCTTTAATTGTTTTCATTGTCTTTTAAAAATGTCCTCTTTGCATATTTTACATCCTTTTTAATATTCTCTATAAGTTCATTGACAGTATCAAACTTTTTTTCACTTCTGATTCGTTTTACAAATTCTAATTTAATTTCATCTCCATAAATGGAGTCGTTAAAATCAAATATGTGGGACTCAATCATCAAATCTTTTTTTCCAAAAGTTGGTCTAATCCCCATATTCGTAATTCCCTGAAATTTTTTTCTTTTATGATTTATATATGTTACATAAACCCCGTTCTTAGGTATAAAATTCCAATCAGTCTGTAAATTTGCTGTGGGAAAACCAATTTCTCTTCCTCTTTGTTCGCCTTTCACGACTTTACCTGACATGAAATAATATCTACCCAAACATTTTCTTGCTTCTTCCACATTCCCGGATGATAACAAGCTTTTAATAGAAGTCGAACTTATTCTTTGATTCGCTATCTGTACCATGTCGACTGGGTAAACTTTATATTTAGATGAGCCAAAGTTTGTTAACATCTTAACATCACCTGAGGCTTTGAATCCAAATTTAAAATTTTTTCCAACAATTATATTTTGAGGTTTGTGTCTTTTTATCAAGAATTCGTCAATGAAAGCTTTAGGATCTAATTTGGAAATCTGTAAATTAAATTCAATTTCGTCAATCTCATTTACACCAATTTTTTTCAAAAGTTTAATCTTTTCCGAGTATGGTAATAATAAATCAATTTTTTTATTTAAAATTATTTCTCTAGGATGAGGTCTGAAAGTTATAAGTATTAATTGTGTTTTTGAATCTCTAGAAATTTGCTTCGCAAGACGAATAAGTTTCTGATGTCCTAAATGAACACCATCGAAATTTCCAATTATTATTGTCTTAGATTTGGCATCAGACATGTACAGCAAAATATTAACATAACAAATTAGTATTTTTTCCAGAAAGATGGGAGCAAAAGAGCAATCATCGTAAAAAGTTCGAGTCTTCCAAAAAGCATCAATAAACATAGTAGGATTTTTGATTGATCGGAGAAGAATGAATAATTCGAGTGAGGATTGATTTGCTCAAATCCAGGACCAACATTTGCAATAGAGGAAATAACCGCCGAAAGAGCACTAAGAGATGTCACATTATTTTCAAGAATTAGGAGTAACACGGCCGACACCACACATATTAGTAAATACAAAAATAGGAAACTAAATTCACCCCTTACAACATCTTCATCAACAGCTTTTCCATTAATTTTAACTGTCAATATCACATTTGGACTTATTCTTCTTTTTATTTCGTTAAAAATGCTTTTGAAAACAATTAGTACTCTTATTATTTTAATCCCACCGGTAGTGGAACCAGAACAACCGCCCAGAATCATGAAAGCTAAAAGAACTATTTTTGCATGATGTGACCATTCATTAAAGTTGAACGAAGTAAATCCCGTCCCCGTAGAAAGAGACAGTGCTTGAAAACTCCCAAATCTAAAACTATCACTAAGAGTCAGGTTATCAAATTTGCATAAAAGAAAAATTAGAAAAATTATTAGAAACAAATTTAAAAAAATATAAGTTTTAAATTCAGAATTTTCTAAGATTTTTTTGTAGTTTCCGGTAATAATAAAATAATAAACAGCGAAACTTATCCCTCCCAAGAACATAAAGAAAGTGATGATAAATTCAACCGTTAGATTATTTAACGATTCAATATTGAGAGGGTAGCTGGAAAATCCTCCCGTTGAAACGGTACTAAAAGTGTGAATGATTGAGTCATAAAGATTCATGTCACCCAGAAAAAACAAAAGGCAAGGAAGCAGCAATGTTAATCCAGCATAAATATAAAATAGAGTCAGTCCCGTTTGATAAATTCTCGGGGTTATTCTTTCTTTTTGAGGACCAGTTCCTTCCTGATCACTAGCAATTTGCATAATACCAACGGAAATTCTTGGAAGAATTATTAGAACTAAAAGAACAATACCAATTCCACCAAGCCACTGAGTTAGTGATCTCCAGAAAATAAGCAATTTATGTTGTGCTACATCAGGAAATGGGCTAAGAACCGAAGCTCCAGTTGTTGTAATACCCGAAACAGCTTCAAAAAAAGAATTAACAATAATATTTTCGGTGAATATCGGCTCGAAAGAAATTTGGGTAATTCCATATATATTTATTGACGAAAAAATGTACGGTAGTGATCCAAACAATCCTGCAAAAATCCATACCAAAGAAGCCAGAAGAAAACCATCTTTTCTTGTTAAATCCTTTTCCATAGATTCCGAATTATAAGAAAGAGTTCTGAGGCCATATCCACATATCAAAGTCACAAATGAGGAAAGCAAAAAAGGAACGAGTTGCAATAAGTTCTTATTTTTATAAATGGTTTCATTATCGGAACTTACAAGGAAATATGACAATAGTGGTAATAGAATAAAAAAACCAAAATATATTATAAAATTGCCCGTAAAATAAAAGGATTTTCTTAGATTCATTTTAATATTTTTGATTCCAGATTTCTTTCAGCATCAGCATCAAGTGTCACGACAACGACATAATCACCCTTTTTCGCGATTCCCTTTTCCGGATTAGAAATATATTGTGGTGGATTATCTTTTCTTATTATAAAAGCTAAAGAAATATTCTCAGAAATAGCTTCGATATTGATATCCTCATGACACTCAAATTCAAATATTTTGGTATTCTCATCAATAATGGTTTCGTGAGAGAAGCTTTTTCTCATAATATAAGAATTAATTTCACCTGATACAGAATATTTCGTATTAATTTCCCTTTCGGCACCAATACTATTAATTACATCCTGATATTCAGATTTTGAATATACTACAAGTGAATTCTTTGCCTTTAATTTGTTAGATAATAGTGCGCTTAATACATTTATTTCATCATCATCTGTGAGAGCTAGGAAATAATCACAATCAGTACCAACACCCTGTTCTTTCAAAAGATTTTCATTTGTTGGCTCACCTAAAATGATTTGAACACCACTAAGCTCTTCGGAAAGTTCCCTGCCTCTAGATTTTTCTGAAACCAACAACTTAACGTCACACTTTTTCTTCACCAATTTTTTTGCAACATTAGAAGCTATATAGCTTCCACCCACTATAAAGATATTTTTAAGTTCCGTATCGTTCTTGGCAAAAAAACTTTCTTCAAATTGTTCTTCAAATTCAGAAGCAATAACAACCAAAACTATGTCATCTTTTTTTAGTCGAGTAGCTGGACCTTTAGCTCTAATAAAGTTTAATTTTTTTAATGATGGGTCTTCTGTTGAAGCTAAGAACTTCCACTTGTTTACTCCATCCTTATTTAAAGAATAAATAGATTTCCCTATCAGGGGGTTTGATTCATCAATTTTAATTTTTAAAAAAAGAATCCTCGAATCAGCAATTTTATCTGTTTCCCAAGAATATGGGGTTTCGAAGAGGTTCATAATTTTTTCCGAGACAATATCTCCTGAATAAAAAGTTTTTATTTCTGGAAATCCTAGCTTGCCTGGATGATCTTTGTACTTATAGTCTTTCAATACTATCAAAGTTTGTACACCCGGAATTTTTTCAAAAAACATTGCTGTTAAGATATTTAATTTGTCGTCATTTGTGCACGCTATAAAGAAATTAATTGATTTAAGATTTGTGTCATTGAAGATACTCAAATCTGCGGCATCTCCGCTAATAGCCATTATATCTAGTTTGCTGTTGCTTTTTATTTGATTAATCTTATTAATATCTTTATCAACAAGAATTACGTTGTTTTCCACAGAGAGATCCTCCGCAAGGTATCTACCCGTTGAGCCCGCTCCTAAAATAATTATATTGTTGGGGTTTGTAGTAACCATTTTACTAGCCTAAAGGCTATTAATTAATATAGACGAATATTGAGTCCCACAAGAGCAGTAAAAAAAAATTCTTTGTGATCCATGTCGAAACTGTTGTTTATATAAGTATGTGCTCCCAAACTAACATTCTCAGATATAACATAATCTACCCCACCGCCTACAACAGTTAAAAATGAGGAGCTATTATCATCGTTATCATTTTTTCGATCATCGATTAGTACTCCCAATCCACCCTCAACCGAGGGAAAAAGCTTAGGATCCGTACTTGGAAGAAGTTTTTTGATATTTCCTGTTATCCCCACTAGCGTTTGGTTATTTCCTTTTACAAACTGTCCAACCGGCCCTATGTATAAATCATCTTTGTAAGGCATATCGATGCGAGTTGTCAGTGCCCATCCTCCAGGACTTCCAGAGAACCCGCCCCCGATTGTAAATATGGGTGAAGGACCGTATGTTTTATTGTATTCAAATTTCGGTTTGTCCTCAGAAGCAGACTCGCTCTGCTTAGAAATTTCATTTTCGGAGGAGTAGTCGGTCTCTTCCGTCTCTTTTGCAGTGGAAACAATAGAAAAAGTTAAAAAAAAGACTACGATAAAAATAGATATTGTTTTAAATATATTCATATAAATCTTGTTTTTCTGAGATTATGTAACTTAAAGTCTTTAATGTCAAGTAGGCCTTAAGTCGTCTATAAGCAAAACTATTTTATATTTATTGTTGTATGTATCCTTTTGAATTTTATAAATAATATCTACTGTATCCCCAATTTGTATATCGCTTGCAAAGTTAAACCAAACCCCCCTTTGTTCAGTACCTTTTTTTTCCATAATAATCTCCAAATGTTTCCCTCCTTTTTTCCCTTGGAACTCTGTTTTGTCTTTTACATTAATCCGACGTGTTAAAAATACTGGATTTGGATTTTCTCTTCCGAAAGGTTCCATTTTGTTTAAATCATCAATTGAGCTTAATTGAATTTCATCTAACTCAATCTCCATATCGGCATCTATGGTTTTGTTTGATTCATAGTTGTAATTTTTGATTGAATCTTCAAATTGATTATCGAAATTCCCAATCTCATTAGAATTAATCGTTATTCCCGCAGCAGCTTCATGTCCACCATATTGAATTAGGTATGGTTCGCATTCTTTGAGAATCTTGTAAAGATTTATACTATTTTTTGTTCTAAGACTTCCCTTGCCCAATCCATCTTTGTCAATTGAGATTATCGCACAAGGCCTGTTGAATTCTTCAGATATTCTAGAAGCCACAATTCCTATAACTCCTGAGTGCCATTTTGGCGAATAAAGGACCAAAGAACGTTTGTCCTGATTATCCTTTATAACTTCTTGGCCCATCGTTATTGCTTCTTTCAGGACTTGTCCTTGTTTCTTTTGCCTATCGATATTGTTTCTTTCGAGAGTTGCGGCTAGTAAATCTATTTTATTTTGATCATTCTCTATTAGAAGCTGAACAGCATCCGACGCGCTACCCACTCTTCCAGCCGCATTGATTTTTGGTGCGAGTTGGAATGACACATCTCTTACAGAATATTTTTTTTTGCTTACTTCCTTTTTATTTTTTTTAAGAAGGGCCAATAGTCCCTTTTTTTGTGTATTTCTAATTTCTTTTAGACCATTATAAACAAAGATTCTATTCACGCCTGTTAATGGCATACTGTCAGCGATGGTTCCTATGGCAACCAAATCTAAATCCCTTTTTAGATTAGGTTCATCAATTAATCCATTAAAATATTTTTTTTCTCTAAGTTTTTTTCTAATTCCCATCATCAAATTAAAAATAACTCCAGCCGCACACATTTCTTTAAATGGGTAGTGGCACTCTTGTTGTTTGGGATTAATAATTGATACAGCATCGGGAGTAATGTCTGGCACATTATGATGGTCAGTTATTACAAAATCAACATTAACAACTTCCACATTCCCTTCCCGCTTTAGTTCAATCTTCTTGCTTTTTCTTACTACTTCATTCTCAGAAATACCACAATCCGTAGAAACTATTAGTCTGACACCACCCGATGCAAGATTCTTTATAGAATCAAAATTGATTCCATAGCCTTCTTTAATTCGATCCGGGTTATAAGAAACCACATTGGCGCCTATTTTGTTCAAAAAATTGTATAAGATTGCAGTTGAAGTAATGCCATCACAATCGAAATCTCCATATACTGCTATTTTTTCTACTCTTTCAATTGCCTGAATAATCCTTTGAACACTTTCTTCCATACCTTTCAACAAAAAAGGATTTGGCAAGTTGAGGCTGCCATCGTTTTTTTTAAGGTAGGGGTTAAGAAATTCGTAGGCTTCTTCATGTGAGCTGATATCTCTGTTCACCAAGAGTTTGGAAAGAAAAGGTGAAATCTGCAACTCTGAAGATAGGGATTCAGCTTTCTTGATATCTGGATTTTTCGCATTCCAAGAATAATTCATTTTCAAATCTTACTTTTGTATATTATCTATGGCATCCAGTGCCATCAAATAACTTTGGTAGCCGAAGCCAGAAATAACTCCAAGGGCGATTGAGGAGACAAATGAGTGTTGTCTAAAATCTTCTCTATTAAAGATATTTGACAAGTGAACTTCAACAAATTTGGCTTTTACTGATAACAGAGCATCTCTAATGGCGATACTTGTATGAGTAAACGCGGCGGGATTAATAATTATAAAATCATTTTCTCCTGAACACTCTTGAATTTTAGATACTATTTGTCCCTCTTCGTTTGACTGGAAAAAACCTATATCGATTTTCATTTTTTTCGCTTTCTGTAGAATTAATTCGTTAATCTTATCCAGAGTTAATTCTCCGTAATGGTCCTTCTCTCTTTGGCCCAACATATTAAGATTCGGCCCATTGATTACTTGGACTTTCATTATTGTCTAAGACTAAAACAAAATTAAAAACATGTACAATAAAATTATTTAAATATCATTCTTAACTCTTTTAGCCCAGCAATTTTTGCCAATGAGAGATAGGTGAGAATCGATAGAGAAACTATCAATATAAAACTTATGCTTGATCTAGAATCAAGGTAATCTTTCATAACAAAATCGATAATCCACGAACTAAACATAATGGAAAATATTGAAACAACAAGAACTATGAATAGATATTTAGTAATATCTAAAAGATTTATCTCATTAAGATGTTCTTTCAATTTAATTATTAATAATAGAAATAAAATTATCGCTGATATTGAAGATGCTAGTGCTAGGCCAAAGAAGCCTAGATTTAAAAAAAAGCCCAAAAAATAGCAAAGAAAACAGTTGATAAGTAAATTTATGCCGGCTAAGCGAACTGGAGTTTTTGTATCTTTCATTGCATAGAAAGCCACAGTTACAACTCGTATTCCTGCAACAAAAACCAAACCTATAGAGTAAGCGAATAGTGCTTTAGACGTCAAAATAGCATCTGAATTTGTAAACTCTCCTCTAGAATATAGAATAGAACATATCGTCGTACCTAAAAAAATGAAAGCAACAGCACAAGGCATTGATAAAAATAATAAAAATTTAATTCTATTATTAATTAATTGACCAAATTCTTTCAATTTGTTGCCAAGATGAAGGTTGGCAAAAACCGGCAAAGTTGTAGTAGCAATGGATACAGCAAAAATTCCAAGTGGAAATTCAAGCAATCTTTCAGCTAAATACAAATAGGTGACAGAGCCTTTTTCCATGAAAGAAGCAAATTGAGTATTTATTAAAATATTTAAGTTGTATATTGCCAATCCAAAAATTTGAGGAATTAGAACCACGATAATAGTGGTAGTCCTCTCGTTTATTACGTTCTTGTAATTAAAAAAGTAGCCAAGATTATTCTTCAAAACAAAAGGTAGTTGAAAAACATATTGAAGCAACGCACCAAAAAGCACCGCGTATGATAAAAGAAAAATATCTATCGAGAAAAACACATAAGAGATAATTAAAGTGAGAATGATTCCTAAATTCAGCATTACAGGTGAAAATGCTGGGGCATTGAATTTCTTTATAGAATTCAAAAGTCCCATGTTAAGTGCAGAAAGTGAAATTAAAAATAAAAATGGTGACATATTTCTTAATAATTGAGAGGCAATTTCATTAGTTTGCTGGTCAAATCCAAAGGCAAAAAGAAAGACAATCTGTTTTGAAAAAAAATAAAAGATAAGAGTTGTAAAGAAAAGTATTACAAATATTATTGTAAATATATCGTTTCTTATTTTTTTAAAAAAATTATTATTATTTGATAGATGTAGTTCCGTAAAAAAAGGAACTATCGTTGTGCTAAGAGTTCCTTCGGCAAGGAGCCTTCTGAAAAGATTCGGGATCCTAAATGCAACATAAAAGGCATCAGTTTCAAGATTAGCGCCAAAGAAAAACACTATTAATAAATCCCTAATATATCCAAATATTCTACTTATAAATGTCAGGAATCCGACTCTAATTGAAGAAGAAAAAAAATTTATTATAATTTTACTCCCTTTACCTGCGGGTTAAAAGTATATAAAATACTATTCTAAAAAATTATAAAGTATTCTCATGGAAAAAAATATAAAGCATCTCGATAAAATAATTTGGCAACTTGATTTGAAGGTTAACAATGATAGGGAGTTTATAGCCCCTTATCTCATTAAAGCAAACGATGATTATATAATAGTTGATGTTGGTCCAACCTGTGGGATTCCAGAATTAGAAAGACAATTAAAACTTCTCGATGTTAACGAAAACAATCTTAAGTATGTTTTTTTAACGCATATTCATTTGGACCATTCCGGAGGACTAGGAACACTATTGAAGAATTTTCCAAATACTCAAGTTCTTGTTCACCGAAGAGGCATTCCTCATCTTATTGATCCAGACAAAGTTCTTTGGCAATCTTCGGTTGACACTCTTGGCTGGGTTGCTAAGATGTACGAAAAGCCCGAGCCTGTTAAGGAAGAATGTCTGGTAGCTCTTAACGATAAAACTTTTGAAATAAAAGTAAATGACTTGGAGTTTAGCTGGATTGAAACTCCTGGCCACGCTAGCCATCACTTTAGCTTTATGTTAGAAAACAAAAAGGTAATGTTCTGTGGAGATGCGGTAGGAATGTTTATACCTGCATTAGATATCATGGTTCCTACAACGCCCCATCCGTACAGGATGGAGTCCGGCATAGAATCGATAAATCATATGATCGAAAGAAATCCTGATAAATTGGCTTTCGCTCATCATGCTATAAGATCAAATGCAAATGAATTAATGCATCAACATATAAGTCAGCTGGAGTCTTGGAAAGATTGCGTAGCTAAATCTTTATCTAACAGCATAGAGGAAGAGGAAGCTATCTCTCTAGAGATTTCTAAAATTGACAAGGATTCGGAGAAACTTTTTATACAAAAGGACGATTTTGGAGGACTTAGAAGAGCTTTAGTAAGTAGCATAACCGGGTTTAAATTTATCGTTCTAAAAGACAATGACCCCAAATCTTGAAAACAGTTAATCAATCTATATCTAGAACAAATGAAAGAATTAATATTGGATTATTTTTAATTTAATATACTTGCTAATTACACCCAAAACTTCTTTATTCCGTTCCATAAGATCTTCTGTAGTGTATATAGTTATATCTTCGGGATTAAATCTATTTGATCTTGGCCATCCCAAGTGTTGATTTTGTGAATATAGGAACTGAAATAAAACGATATTTTTTTTATTATCCAATTTCAATTTAATTAAAGACATGAACTGGATTCTAACTTATCTTCTTGACTATATTAAGTTTTTTTGAGACAATTAGCCTTACGGCATGATTTGTCATTTGTTGGCAGATTTTGGTTAATTTATGTTTAGAGGTCAATATATTCACAAAATATCAGAATCAGCTAGAGTAAGTATTCCCTCGCGGTTCAGAGATATCTTAAAGAAAAAATATAAAACAAATACAATAATTATCTCGTCATTTGATAAGTGTGCTGTAGCTTATCCATTGTCCGAGTGGGAGGATTTGGAATCGAAAATATCAAAACTACCTCAATTTAAAAGTGACATTGTCGAATTTGAAAGATATTTAATTGGTAATGCAAATGAGTGTGAAATCGACGCTGAAGGTAGGATTATGATCCCAAACCTTATTCGAAAAAATATAAAAGCAAGGCAATCCGTTGTTTTTGTTGGAATGTTGTCAAGATTTGAAATTTGGTCCGAATACGAATGGGGAATCAGCAATAAAACTAGCTTCAAGAAATTTCAAAAAAGTAGAGAGACTATAAATGACATCTGATTATCACTACGCAGTTATGAAACAAGAAATTCTTGATAATTTGGAACTGGCAAATAATGATACTTATATTGATGTAACTCTAGGTACCGGTGGTCATACCCTCGCTATAATGGAGTCGAACAAGAAACCAAAAAAAATGATTTGTATCGATCTAGATAAAGAATCATTGAAAGTTGCAAAAAAAAGATTGGGGAAATATTCAAAAAATATCAAATATATACAAGGAAATTTCAAAGATATAGATTTGTTAATACAAGAAAAAGTTGATGCAATAATAGCTGATCTTGGTATATCCAGTTATCAATTGTTACATTCAAATAGAGGTTTTAGCTTTAATGAGAATTCATTGTTAGATATGAGAATCGACAAATATCAAGAATTAACAGCTCATAAAATAGTCAATTCTTATCCCCTTCAGGAATTATCGGATTTGTTAAAAAATTTTGGCGAAGAAAAAAATCACTTTAAAATCGCATCCGAAATAGTCCGACAAAGAAATAATGAAGAAATAAAGACATGTCTAGATCTTGCAAAAATAGTAAAAAGAACAAATAAAAACAAAACGAAAATAAACCCATCAACAAGAACATTCCAGGCACTAAGAATCGCGGTCAATAACGAATTGTCCACTCTGGAAGAATTTCTGGAGAAATCTTTAAAACTTCTAAAAAAAGGAGGCAAGCTAATTATAATCAGCTTTCACTCATTAGAAGATAGAATAATCAAACAAGTCTTTAAATATTGCGAAGCAAAATGTATATGTCCTCCATCCGTTATGGTTTGCAAATGCAAAAAAAAACAAACTCTTAGAATCTTAACCAAAAAACCTTTAACGCCATCTACACGAGAAGTATCGGAAAATGCGAAATCACGGAGTGCAAAGATGAGGATTGGAGTCGCAATTTGATTAACGTAAAGTCAATTACTTTAGTTAGGAATAGGTCAAGGATTATAAATAATCTGAGGAATGTGGGACTTGAATTTTTATTTATTTTCATTTTAATAACATCGCTCTTTGCAATAATTACAATAAAAACCTTTGAAACTAAGATTGGTTATGAAATTGCAAGAACAAACGCAATTCTTTACGATTTATCCAATGAACACAAAAGATTGCAAACCAAAATACTAATATTGAAATCTCACGAACGAATCAAGTCAATTGCCATATTAAATGGGATGAAATTCCCCGGCCAACAAGACGTGGAAGAGATAAATAATGAGTAATTTTATAAATCAACTCAAAGAGGACGATAAAAAATTTAAAAGAAGGTCAAATATAATAAAATTTGGCATTTACTTATTCTTGGTAGCAATATTTTTAAAAATTTCTTATCTCCAAATACCTGAAAACGATGCCTTGTTAACAAAATATGACGCTGGAAAAAGTAGCTCTCTCATAGTCAAGGGAGAGCGGGGTGAAATAATAGATTCAAGTGGTGAAGTATTGGCTGTCAGTGTTCTTCGTCCATCTATTTTTGCTAACCCCAGAGCAATTAAAGATAGAGTTTATTATTCAAAAATACTTTCCGATGTACTAAAAATACCGAAAGAGGAAATATTGAATAAATTGAAGTCTAAAAAGTATTTTGTTTACATTAAAAGACATGCAACACATGAACAGTGGGAAAAAATCTCTAAGATGAATTTAGCATATGTGGGGATGCAATTGGAACCAAAAAGGACATATCCTCACGGTCATTTAGCCGGTCAGGTTTTAGGTCATACAGATACAGATCAGAAAGGAATTGAAGGATTAGAATTAAAATACAACAAATTTTTAAGAGGCAGTGCAAAAAGAATAGAGATTCATAAAGATGCATTCGGAAAAGTAATTACAAAAAGTATCGAGGAAATTGACAAACCAAACAAGGGGCATGATGTACATCTAACTATAATAAGCAAGTATCAATTGATATTAGAAGATGCGATTGCTGCTCAAGTCAAAAAATCAGATGCAGTTAGTGGCTTTGGAATGATAATGAATCCAAATACAGGCGAGATTTATGCAATGGTTTCCTATCCCTTTTTCAATCCTAACAACTATTCTAGATATGGTTTTGAGAAAAAAAAGAATCTGCCCGTTTTAAATATGTTTGAACCAGGTTCGGTTATGAAAAGTTTCTTGGTAGCCTCTGCTCTAAATGAAGGTGTAATTGATGAGGGTGCTATAATCGATTGCGAAAAAGGAGTAAGAAGCATTGGAGGGACTACCATTAAAGATCTTAATCCTCGGGGGAAATCAAATATTACAGAGATTCTAGTCTACTCAAGTAACATTTGTGCTTCAAAAATCACGGAACTTATGTCAAAAGAAAAATATTACAATTATTTGAAATCATTTGGATTCGGAGCAAAGACCAATATCAATGTTCCTAGTGAAATAGCCGGGATACTGGACAAACCTGAGAAGTGGAGTGAAATTCAACGTGCGAATATAGCTTTTGGTCAGGGAATATCTGTTTCTTCAATTCAACTTGCACAAGCGCTGTCAATTATTGCTAACGGTGGAACTTTTATTAAGCCCTACTTGGTGAAATTGATTGTGAATTCGGAGGGAAAAGTTGTATACAAAGGAGAGCGAAGAAAAGGAAATAGAGTCTTGCGATATGAAACAAGTAAAAAAATGAGGAAGATGTTGAAAACAGTACTCCAAAGAGGGGCAAAAAGAGCTCTTATAGAGGGTGTCAATGCATCAGGTAAGACTGGGACAGCTCAATTCCCCGTCAAGGGAGGATACGACAAGCATAGAAATGTTGTGTCTATCATCGGTTTTCTTCCTTCCGAAAACCCACAACTTGTAGCGGTAATTACTATAGATTATCCAAAAGGTAAAAATGCATATGGGGGTAGGTGGGCGGCACCGGTTTTCAAGAAAGCCATGGGCGCGATTTGGCTAGATGAAAACAATATTGAAAAAGTCACAAGTAGTGGTGACGTTCCTTCGTTTATTGGAAGAGCGAGAAGAGAAGCACTTGCTATAGCTAATATAAATAATATGAAAATAAAAATTCAGGGAAGCGGTTTTGTTCAAAGACAGAATCCAGGCCCAGGGGAAGAATACAACTTACATGATGAAATTAAATTATTTTTAGACCCAGGCATTTAGCAACATGCGACTAATACAAAACAATAAAGTTTTCTCGAAATTCAAAAAAGTAAAAAATATTACCAACAATTCAAAAACCGTAAAAAAAGGTGATACTTTTTTTGCCATAAAGGGCAATAAAAATAACGGTAATTTATATATCAAAGAAGCAATCCTCAATGGAGCAACCACAATTGTTAGTGACAACAGAGAAAGCTTGGAAATCTCAAAAAAAAACATTCAGACTTACTTGGTAAAAGATTGTAGAAATTCTTATTCTCATGCATGTGTAGAATTTTTTTCTAAGCCCTCTTTTAATCTTGAAGTTTGTGGCATTACAGGAACAAATGGGAAAACATCCGTTGCTCATCTATTAAAAAAGATTTGGGAGAAAAAAAACTCGGGTCTTATAGGAACAATAGAAACAAATTTTGCCGGGCTGAGAATCCCATCATTATTAACTACGCCTGATAGCTATCAACTAAATAAGCTTTTTAATCAAATGAGAAAGAAAAAAATAAAAAAAGTTTTTATTGAAGTTTCTTCTCACGCTCTAGAAATGTCTAGAGTGGATTACACAGATTTTGATACTTGTATCTTTACAAATCTAACAAGAGATCATTTGGATTTTCATAAAACTATGAGCTCATATTTTAACTCTAAAGCAAAATTATTTTTAAAAAACCTCAATGAAAGCAAAAAGAAGAACAAATTGGCAATTATTAGTCTAGATGACAAGTGGGGTGTAAAACTAATAAAATTAATCGGACAAAAAATTAATACTGTAACTTATTCGACAAAAAACAAAAAAGCAGATTTTTTTATGGAAAAATTTGAAGAGAAAAATTTAAAATCTGATTTAGTTATCAAAAATGGTAATAAGAGATACAAAATAGAAACCCGATTATTTGGTGAACATAATTTTCAAAATATCCTTGCAAGCTTTTCGTACTCAATCATAAAAGGATTGGACATATTAGAATTAAAAAAAAGAATTAAAACATACAATGGTGCTACCGGTAGACTTGAGAGGGTTCGCAATACTAATCTAGAAATATTTATTGATTATGCCCATACCCCTGATGCACTTAAAAAATCAATCACTTCCTTAAAAAAAAAATTTTCCAGTAAAAAAATAATTGTTCTTTTCGGGTGTGGAGGGAATAGAGATGTTGGGAAAAGAAAGAAAATGGGCGCCATTGCAGAGAAATTTGCAGACGAAATTATTATTACTTCTGATAATCCCAGATTCGAAGACCCGAGATTAATAATCAACCAGATTTCTGAGGGTTTTAAAATAGTTACAAGAAAAACAAAAAAAATTATAGTTGATAGAAAAGAGGCTATAAATTGGGCAGTAAAAAACATGGAAAAAAATAAAGTTTTATTGGTTGCCGGGAAAGGGCATGAGGATTATCAAGAAATAAGGGGTGGAAAATTTAAATTCTCTGATTACGATGAAGTTGAAAAATGTCTAAAGATGATAAATTAGCCAATTTGTACTTCTATGATTTCGTAAAGAATTATGAAGGTACCCTAAAGATAGATCCGAAATTAGATTTAAGTAAATTTAATTCTATTTCAACTGATACTAGAACAATAAAAAAAGGTGATATATTTGTAGCTTTAAATGGTGAGAATTTTAAGGGTGGCAATTTTACAGGTCACGCGATTCAAAAGGGAGCAAATTTTTTTATAACAGACACGAAAACGCAAATCGAGAATGGGATTGTTGTTAAATCATCTAATAAATTTTTGGAGGATTTCGCATCTTTCATAATTCAGAAAAGTAAAAATCTAAAAGTTTTTGGCATTACAGGCACAAATGGAAAAACAACAACAAAAGAATTGCTAACATCGATTTTGTCCAAAAAATTTGCAGTTTTATCAAACAAAGGAAACTTAAATACCTTGATTGGTCTCCCGATGACAATTATAAATCTAGAACAAGCTCATAGAGTGCTAGTAGTCGAGATGGGAACCAATTCAAAAGGAGAAATAGTAAAACTGGCAGAAATTTCCAAACCCAATTTTGCAACTATTACTAACATCGGCAAAGGCCACACAGAGAAACTAATCAACGAAAAAACAATCTTCGAGGAAAAAAAGAATATTACCAATTTTTTTAATCAAAGCTGTGTCTTTGCATTTAATTTTGATAATCATTTTTTAAAGGATTTTTTCTCTAAAATTGATTGCAATAAAATTACATTTGCTATAAAAGAAAAAGCCGACGTATTTGCTAGAAACATTTCTGATGATTTTTCAAAATTTGATTTATGTTTTTCAAATCAAGTGGTCAATATAAAGCTAAGGGCCCCCGGAATAAACAACATCTACAATTCGTTATGTTCGTCATCCTTAGCCATAAAAGCTGGGGTAGATTTAAATCTGATTAAAAGAGGTATTGAAGAATTCAATGGAATAAATAACAGATTCAAAATAATTAATCTAAAGAATAACAACGTAATAATTAATGATACATATAATGCCAATCCAAATTCAATGTCTTCCGCAATAGAAATGACAAATAGAATTTTTTCTGAAAAGAAAAAAATCGCTGTTTTAGGTGATATGCTTGAACTTGGCAAAATATCGAAAAATGAGCATACCAAGATTGGCCAGGAGCTATCAAGTAAAGGATTTAATGAGGTTTACGCATTCGGACCTAATTCCAAAAACTACCTTAAGGGTCTAAATAAAGAAATTAAGTTTTTCGAAATTACTAGTCATTCTAATATTAAAAGGCATATCAATTTAAACTCTTTAACCAATACAGTTATTCTAGTTAAAGGATCGAGGGGTATGAGAATGGAAAAAATCTTTGATTCTCTAGATATTTAAATGCTATATTATTTATTTCTAAATTTCGTAGATTCATGTTCTTTCCTTAACATATTCCAATACATAACTGTAAGGTCTTTTCTAGCAGGCACAATTTCATTTCTGATAGTTATTTTTTTGACTCCAAAGTTCATAGAAATTTTTAGTAAAAACAAGGTTACAGAAAATATAAATATTTATCTCGAATCTTCTCACAAAGATAAGAAAGGAACTCCTAATATGGGTGGCATCTTAATCGGAATAAGCGTAATTATTGCTTGTTTCATTTGCGGTAATTTCTATTTACCTGGGACTGCTGTAAGTATTTTCACAGTATGTCTTATTTGTTACGTGATATTTGCTTGTTCCGGATTTTATGACGATTTTACTAAATTGAGAAAAGGTAAAGGATTATCATTAAGTAAGAAATTAACAATTCAATTCTTGGCAACTTTCTTGTTAATAATTCTTTTATTCAAATTAAATAATTTTTCGTCTATGAACAGAGAGTTTTTCTTTGAGATGACCAACATTGGCTTTCCTTTCATAAAAGAAATTATTGATTTGGGTCCCTTTTATTTTGTTTTGTGCCTTCTTATCATTATAGGCTCGGCCAATGCCGTTAATATGACAGATGGCCTTGATGGTCTAGCAATAGGTTCAATCATACCAGTATTAGCAGGGTTAATTATTCTTGCATATGTTGCGGGAAATGCTAATTATTCTGACTATCTTTATATTCCCCATATTTATCACGCTGGCGAGGTTGTAATCTTTCTCTCCGCCATTCTAGGTGGGACACTTGGTTTTTTGTGGTTTAATTCAAATCCAGCCCAGATATTTATGGGGGATGTGGGGTCTATACCTTTAGGGGCAAGTATCGGTCTTGTGTCAATTTTAATCAAGCAAGAAATACTTTTGCTAATATTAGGAGGGATTTTTGTAGTAGAAGCGCTGTCAGTAATTATTCAAATAATATCTTTCAGATTTTTCAGAAAGAGGGTTTTTCTTATCGCTCCTCTTCATCATCATTTTGAAAAGAAGGGCCTTGTAGAATCAAAAATTGTAATAAGGTTTTGGATTGTTTCAATTCTATTCGCATTATTAGCAGTAGCTACTTTAAAAATTAGATAAGATGAAAAAAAATATTCTTATTTATGGAATGGGTGCAACAGGAACTGAGCTAATCAGATTTTGTAGAAAAAACAAAATTTCCTATATCCCCTTTGATGATAACAAAAAAGTAATTAATAAATCAGAAAGAATATCAAGTTCAGAAAATGACTTCAAAAATTTAATAAAAAAATGTAGCGAAATAATAGTCAGTCCTGGTATCGGACTAAGAAATAAAAATATTGAGTTGGCAAAGAAATTGGGGAAAAAAATAGTAAGCGAGATAGAATTTGCCTCAAGATATATAAATAAACCTGTTATTGCAATAACAGGAACCAATGGCAAAACAACAACAACCTTGTTAACATTGAAATTGCTTGAAAGCGCTGGATACAAAGTATTTCTTGGAGGGAACATAGGCTCTACTCTAATCAATGTTGTGTCATCACAGAATCAATACGATGTGATATTAATAGAGGCAAGTAGCTTTCAACTCCAATTTGTACAATCTTTTTTTAAGCCCTTTATTGCAGTTTTCTTAAATATATCTGAAAACCATTTAGACCACCATCTAAATATGAGAGAATATTGCGAATCCAAAATGAACATATTCAGAAATCAAGATCAGGTTTGTTTTGCATTGTGCTCAAAAGATATTTACGAGAAAATCTCTTATAGAAATAAAGCATTTTTTTTGAACCCCTTTAGAAATAATGGGGTCAACTTGTCCCAAGATGGAATTACAGTTAACAATGAATATCAAATTAGATTCAACAATTTAAAACTAATTGGTTTCCATAATTTAGAAAACATATCTTTTGCCCTTAGTATTTTTTCAATATTTAAAAAAATACTTCCAAAACAAATTAAACTAATAGAACAATTTACTCCGCCAAATCATAGATTAGAAATAATTAGGAAATATAAAGAAAAAATTGTAATTAATGATTCCAAATCCACTTCGCCTCAGGCTACCGAAACTGCATTAAAAAGCCTGAGGAAAAACGTTATTCTCTTAATGGGCGGAAAGGATAAAAAATTAAATTACAATCTTTTAAAAAAAGAAATTAATAAAAAAGTTACGATACTAATACTTTTTGGTGAAAACAAATTTGAACTTGCGAAATTTTTTAATAAATCAAAACAGATTATAGCAATAGATTTATTTGATGCTGTGGAAAAAGGATTAAAAAATTGTTCGCATGGTCATACCTTATTGTTTAGTCCCGGCACTTCTAGCTTTGATCAATTTAATTCATATTCTGAGAGAGGAGATAAATTTAAAGAATATGTTCAAAAATTATCTTAATAAAATAGAGCCAAAGAACTTGTTCCTCATTTCTGTGTTAATTTTGTCTATTTTTGGTTTAATAATGGTTTTCAGTTCTAGTTCGGTTAAAGGTATGGAAGATTATGCTGATTCCTATTATTTCTTGAAAAAACAAGGCATTTTTCTTTGCATAGGCTTAATAATATTTATCATTTTTTCAAAGGTTGAAACAAATTTTCTGGAAAAAAACCATAAACTTTTTTATGGAATTGGGATTATCATGCTGCTTTTAGTTTTTGTTCCAATTCTAGGAAAGAAAGCTGGGAACGCAACCAGGTGGATCGACTTAGGTCTTTTTTCTTTTCAACCAATCGAGATATCCAAGTATATGTTGTTAATTTTTATTGCAAAACATCTTGCAACAAAGAGTAAAAGAATTAAGGAGTTTAGAATTGGTGTAATTTCTTCAACACTCCCATGTATACCCTATGCCGTTCTCTTGATAATGCAACCAGATTATGGAAATACCGTACTTTTACTCACCACGATTTTTGCAATGATAATAATATCCGGAGCTAGACTTTCCCATTTGGTTTCAATCTTCATTGTTTTGTCTTGTTCCTTTTATACTTTAATCTTGATGGCTCCGTACAGAATGCAAAGACTTCTGTCTTTTATGGATCCATATGCAGATCCACAAGGCTCAGGACATCAAATAATTCAATCTTATGTAGCATTAGCCAAAGGAGGGTTGTTTGGAGTTGGCCTAGGCAACAGTTCTCAGAAATTATTTTTCTTACCCGCTCAACATAACGATTTTATATTTTCTATAATTGCTGAAGAATTGGGTTTGCTTGGAAGCTCTATTTTACTTTGTCTTTTCGGATTTTTAATCTATAGTGGCTTTAAAATATTAGAAAGATCAAAGGATCTTTTTTCAAGAAATCTAATTGCGGGGATTGTAATTATGACTTCACTCCAAATCATAATAAATCTTTCAGTTACCGTAGGGCTAATGCCACCTAAAGGAATCCCTTTGCCATTAATAAGTTACGGGGGAAGTTCCTTGGTATTTACACTGCTTGCTATGGGATTAATCTTAGCTTTAGATAAGAGAAGAAAATGAAAAAAATAATAATAATTTTGGGAGTCACCGGGGGACACATATTCCCCGGAATATCTATTGCAAATAACTTGAAAAAAATTAATAAAGAAATTGATATTCTATTTATTAATAGTAGTAATTCAAAGATTGTTATTCCTAAATTAAGAATAGACTACGAACTAGTGGAAATTGATTCCTTAGGGTTCAAGGGAAAGTCGCCTTTGTCAAAAATAAAATCAATACTTTTATTAATTAAATCAATTTTTCAATCGAATAAAATTATCAATCAATTTAGGGCCGATGCAATAATTGGGACAGGTGGTTTTGTTTCCCTTCCGGTTTGCTTGTGTGGCTACCTAAGGGGAATTAAAACATTCATTATCGAAGGAAACTCAGTACCAGGCTTGGCCAACAAAATAATTTCAATTTTTTGTGAAAATATTTTTATAAATTTTGAAGAATCACAAAAATATTTGCCAAAAAAAAAGTGTATTCAGACTGGCTATCCAATCAGAGATTTCAATTTGATCAATCACAACAATAAAAAAAACGACTTACTAATCTTGGGTGGTAGCCAAGGTTCGGAGTCGCTTAACACTAAAATATTATTTACTATCCAAAATTTATTAGAAAAAATTTCCGGCAATTCAACAAAGAATAATGAAAGATTTTCTATTGTCCATCAAACAGGATCAAAAGACAAAGAAAGAGTCGATAATTTTTATAAAAATTTAAAAGACAAATATGCTTTTTTAGAGATTGAAACATTTGAATTCATAAACAACCTTGAGGATTTTTATTCAAACTCTAGAGTTTTAGTATCTAGAGCTGGGGCAAGTACAATTAGCGAGAGTCTCAGATTCAATGTACTTTCGATTTTTATCCCGATTAAAGACTCAACGAATAATCATCAATATCTAAATGCCGTAGAGTTGTTCAACAAAAAACTTGCAGAGATACATTTAGAAAGCGAAAAAAACACAATCCTGTGTAATAAAATTATTAATTTTCTCTACAATGGTGAAATAAGCTCTGTTTATGTAAAATCTAAAAAAAAAATAATCGATAATAGTCAAACTGCAGCAGAAAAAATTTGTAAAAAAATACTGGAGACAGCTTGAACAACAAAAAGATAAAAAAAATTCATTTTGTGGGAATCGGGGGAATAGGAATGAGTTCTCTTGCTCAATTTCTGTTAAACAAGAACTATCAAATTAGTGGCTCTGATGTTTCAAAAAATTCTTTTACAAAGAAATTAAAAAAAGAAGGTTGTAAAATTTTTGAAGAACATAATGAAAATAATATTACTAATCAAGATTTAATCATTTACTCGTCAGCTATAGATAAAAAAAATCCAGAAATACTAGAAGGTAAAAGGAATAAAATCAAGATAATGTCACGCGGAGAAGCTCTAGGTTTTTTTACAAAAAAGAATAAAAATATATCCATCTCAGGGTGTCACGGAAAAAGCACAACCACTTCAATGACTCATTTTTTCCTGAATAAGGCAGGATTTGATTCAACATTATTTCTTGGTGCTGTAGACAGTAGATTAAAATCTAATGTCTATTTGGGTAATTCAAAATTTTGTGTCATAGAAGCAGATGAAAGTGACAATAGCCTAAACCATCTTAATTCATTTATTTCTATAGTTACAAATATCGACTACGATCACCTAGATTATTATAAAACTAAAAAGAATCTTATTGCCACATTTAAGAAATTTATTATAACGACAAGAGGGAAGTGCATAATTAACAACGATTGTAAAATAACAAGTAAATTAGTGAGAAATATTAATTCAAAAAAAATAATAAAGTTTGGTCAATTTAATATTGAATCCAATGATTATTCATTCAAAATTCTAGAAAGTTTAAATGGTTCAAAGTTTGAAATATCGAAAGGACAACATTTTCTTGCTTCCTTTGCTTCAAAATTAATCGGCGAATACAATATTTACAACTCCGTGTGCTCAATAATCACTGCTTTAGAAGTGGGTATAGAAATTGAGGAAATAAAAAAATCATTCAAGACATACAAGGCTCCATTAAGAAGATTCGAAACCATATTCCGTAGCAATTCACTAACAATTGTGGATGATTATGCTCATCATCCTAATGCTATTAGGGCAATCAGAAAAAGTTTAGAAGTTAGCCCTCAATATAAAAATATTTTTTTAGTTTTTCAACCCCATCGATTTTCAAGAACAAAAATTTTATTTAAGGATTTTGTTAAAGAACTCTCTCTGTGGGAGAATATTTATTTGGTCGATATATATTCAGCATTCGAAAAAACTAGTATAATTTTAGACTCAATGCTTCTTTACAAGGAAATAAAAAAAATAAATAATAAAATTAAATACTTCTCTAATGATGAATTGTTGATAGAGAAAATTGTTTCCGAATCGACAAAAAAGGATAGCTTGATTATTACAATGGGGGCTGGGAATATAAGAAATGTCGGATCCACTATCAAAAAAAGAATTGCAAATTCTTGATGGTTTTCTTAAAGAAAGAAGTATCACCTTTGTTAAGAACTATGATATGGGTGAATATTCGTCATGGAAAGTTGGAGCTATAACAAAAATAATAATTTTTCCCGAAAATATTAACGAATTTAAAGAAACTATTTTAAAACTTAAAGAAATAGAAATTAGTTTTTTTATCACTGGCAATGCAACAAACACTCTTTTCATTAATTTGCTTCGAACAATTATAATCAGCACAAAAAGATTAAAGAAAATTGAATTTATTTCCGACAACGAAATTATAGCCGATTGTGGTTGTTCATTAAGTTTAATATCGAATAGATGTTTAGAAAGAAATCTTGTGGGATTCGAATTTTCTACAGGAATACCAGGTACAGTTGGTGGAGCACTAATAACAAATGCGGGTGCAAATGAGGGCACAATATCTGATTGTCTGAAATCAGTTTTTTTCTTTAAAGATGGGAAAGAAATTGAGGTTCCGAAAAACAAAATTGAATTTAGTTATCGAAGGAGCTCGATTGAAAAAAACGACATTATAACAAGAGCAAAGTTTAAATTAAATAAAGGGAACGCATCTTTAGTCAAA
Source organism: Candidatus Dadabacteria bacterium UBA1144 (assembly GCA_002311855.1). Classification (GTDB taxonomy): domain Bacteria; phylum Desulfobacterota_D; class UBA1144; order UBA1144; family UBA1144; genus UBA1144. Next base: position 177,527 of record DCAB01000012.1, read on the forward strand.
GAAAAGATCACGGAATATATTAAGCATAGAAATAATACTCAACCAGTCCAATATCCGAGTGCTGGAAGTGTGTTCATGAACGATAAACAGATTGAAGCAGGAAAGCTAATAGAGGAGCTTGGTCTTAAGGGTCTAACAATCGGTGGCGCACAAGTATCAACTCTGCATGCTAATTACATAATTAATACTGGAAAAGCTAATATTAGTGATATCAAAAATTTGATTGATAAAATAAAAAATGAATGCCAGAGAAGGCGTGGCATCAATCTCGAAACCGAAGTAAGAATTGTAGATGAATAAAATCAAAAGTGCTTTATTGTTCTCTGTAGCTTTAATTTCGATAGGTATTTATTTGTATTTCCCCATCTTTTGCTTTGTGAAAGAAATAGATGTACAAGGCAATACTTTTGTAAATAATGACGAAATTATTCAAACATCCGAATTATCCGGAAAATTATTAACTTTAATTAATAAAGAAAGGGTCGAAAAAAGGTTATTGTCAATCAAAATTATTAAAAATATAAAATTTGAACAAAAAAGTCTAAGCAAGATAAAGATATACATAGAAGAAAAGAAAATTGTCATGCTTGCACAGATTGGAGAAAAAACGGGTTACGTTGATTCCGAAAATAATTTCATTGAGGGCATAGGTGAGTATGTGGGGGTAAATTTTCCTATTTTTACTTCTGATTCAGCAAAAAGTACGAGATTTGGAATTGAAATTCTAGATTTATTTAACAAAAAAAAAATATTTACTCCCGAAAATATATCCGAAATTGCTTATAGTGAAATAACAGGCCTTACCGTCTTTACGACTCAGGACACAACAATTTATATTGGAAAAGGAAATTTTGAAATGAAGCTAAGAAATCTTCAATTAATCTTGGAAGATGGAAAAGCAAAAGGCAAGAAAGAAGATTTCATTGATATCAGCAACGAAACAAAGGCTATTGTAAAGTATAGTCTTTAAGATTATAATGGCTAAAAATGGCTCAAGGTAATGTGATAGTCGGTCTAGACATTGGAACAACAAAGATTTTATGCTTGGTAGCCGAAGTTAACGCACCTGGTGACGTAGAAATTATAGGTGTAAGTACCCACCCATCAAAAGGTCTTCAAAGAGGGATTGTAGTAAATATTGAAAGTACGGTTCGATCTATTCGACAAGCCATAGTAGACGCTGAAAAAATGGCCGGAACTGAAATTACAAGTGTCATCGTTGGAATAGCAGGTGGACACATAAGAAGCTTAAATGGACATGGAATGATAACGTTACGTAATCGCGAAGTTACGCAAAGAGATATAGATAGAGTTATAGAGTCTGCAACTGCTGGAGCTCAGCCAGCTGATAGAGAAGTAATTCACGTAATGCCACAAGAATTCATAGTAGATGGGGAGAGAAAAATAAAACATCCAGTTGGTCTATATGGTGTTAAATTGGAGGCTAAAATTCACATGGTAACCGCTCAAGTTACTCAAGCACAAAACCTTGTGAAGTGTGTTCATAATTCGGGTCTTGATGTCCAATCTTTGGTTTTGGAGCAAATTGCATCGAGTGAAGCTGTACTAACTCCTGACGAAAGAGATGTTGGAGTTGTTCTTGTTGATTGTGGAGGAGGGACAACGGACATAGCTGTTTTTTGTGATGGATCAATTAAGTACACAAGCAATATTACCATTGGTGGTGATTTTCTTGATAATGACATCTCATTTGGCTTAGGTGCATCTAAAGTAGTAGCGAAAGAGATAAAAGAAAGATATGGAATTGCTTCGGCAGATTTAGTTGATGAAGATGAAGATATTAGAATTGATAAAATTGCTGGCTCTGGAAGAAAAAAAGTCAGCAAATTGGAATTAGCAAATATAGTTGAACCAAGACTTGAAGAAATTTTTACTATGGCAAGAAGAGAAATTATGAGATCAGGCTACTACGATATGCTTCCTGCAGGTTGTGTAATTACAGGGGGCTCTATGGCTATGCCAGGGTCCGATTATTTGGCTCAAAAGATTCTAAACATGCCTGTAAGACTTGGCATCCCTTCTCAAATTTCTGGACTTGAAGAGCTCGTTTCCAAGCCCGAATGTTCAACAGGTGTAGGATTATTACTATGGGGTTCAAACAATCAGGTTTCAAATAAAAAAATTAGGATTAGAGATCCCCAGGTTTTTAAAAGAGTTTTTAACACTATGAGAACCTGGTTCTCGGATCTTTTTTAGTCTTTTTTTGTATCTTTTTTTTCAATATTGTTATACAATTGTACTAAATATGGTATTCTCTAGTCATGGTCCTACCATATATAGATATAATTAGAGGTGTGCATTATGCCGACTTTTGAGATTTCTGGAGACTTTGCAAGTTCATCAAAAGAGAATCTTTTCGAAAATTTAGGTGCCAAGATTAAGGTCATAGGCGTGGGAGGAGCTGGGGGGAATGCCGTCAATAGCATGATTGAAGATAATATTACGGGAGTTGAATTTATCGCCATAAATTCTGATTTCCAGGATTTGCAACAATCCAAAGCAAAAAGAATTATTCAAATAGGTAAAAATATCGCCAAAGGACTCGGTGTTGGCGGAGATGCATCCTTGGGGAGTGAGTGTGCAAAAGCTGATCAAAATGATATAACCGAAGCTCTACAGGGAGCAGATATGGTTTTTGTAACAGCTGGAATGGGGGGTGGAACTGGAACTGGAGCTTCTCCGGTAATAGCCAAACTGGCAAAAGATGCTGGAGCATTAACCATTGCTATCGTTACAAAACCTTTTGACTTTGAAGCTAAAAAAAGATTGTATCAAGCAGAACAGGGAATTGAAGAGCTGACTAAGGAAGTGGATTCTTTAATTGTTATTCCTAATGATAAATTAAGTGAAATTCAACAAATATCTGGGATATTAGAATCATTTAAAGCTGCTGATGATGTGCTTTCAAAGGCCGTCAGAGGAATAGCAGATATAATTGTTGGATCGGGCTTTATAAATGTCGATTTTGCTGACATTAAAAAAATAATGCAAGAGAGTGGTGGGAAGGCCCTTATGGGAACAGGGGATGGTGAGGGAACCTCCAGAGCAATCGAAGCTGCTGAAAATGCGATTACCAGCCCGCTACTTGAAGACATCTCCATTGATGGAAGTACTGGGATTCTTATAAATGTTACAGCTTCAAGTAATTTTACAGTCGCCGAACTCAATGAAGCTTGTAATCATATTAGAGCCAGAGCAAGTTCAGAAGTAGATTTAATCTTTGGTTTGGTTATTAATGAAAGCATGGGCGAGAAAGTGAGAATCACGGTTATTGCCACAGGCATCGATGGTGCCAAAAGAAAAAAAATTCAAGAAGAAGTAGTTCAAGAGGAAGATAAAAATCAAACAAGCTTTGACCTAGAAAATACTATTAATAATGAAACCCTAAATTTAGAAGAACCATCAAATGGAAATGGTAGCGAACCTGAAGATCTTCATCCTCTAGGTGATGATGAACATTTTGAAATTCCTGCTTTTATCAGAAAACCTAAAAAATAAATTATTTTTTAATAGAAATATTCTTTGCATCTTTCCATAAAGATTCTAGCTGAAAGTATTCCCTAGTTTCACTATGAAATATATGGACAAAAATATCTCCCACATCAAGAATAATCCATCTTCCCTCTCTCAAGCCTTCTATTTTTGGATGTATGTTTAACTCATCTTTTAATTTTTTTGATGTAAAATCCGATAAAGATTTGACACCTCTTACAGAATTAATACTAGAAAGAACAAAATAATCGGCAATTACAGATACTTTTCTCATATCCAACACGATGATATCTTCAGCTTTTCTTTCAAATAATTCAAAATAAATAGTTTTTACGATATCCAATGATTTCATAATATATATAGATTGTTATCAAGGATATATTCAAAGACTCCCTGAGGTAAGAATTGTTTTGCCTCGCTATATTTTTTTTCCACAAGCAGTTTTTTTATTTCAAATGAGGATATTTCAATTTTTTTTTCTAAATCGTAAAAAATAATCATCTTTTCAGAAAAATTTTTTAGAAAAACCGTTTTTTTGTAAACTTTTGATTGATAAGATTTTCTATTTTCTAAAATCCATTTTTGAGTATTTACGATATAAGGAGGTCTGATGGGGACAACTAGATTGACTAAACTTTTGATTTCATCGGGTTTGTGCCAAGTTTCAAAATTTAAAAATTGATCACTGCCTATAATAAAAAAGAGTTTTTCATCTTTATATTTTTTTTTTATTTCTTTTATAGTATTAAAAGAAAAATGAATCTCTTCGGGATTACTTTCCAAATCACTAATCTCATAATTAAAAGAGTCGTTAATTGCAATCTTAATCATCGCGCTCACATATCTAAAACTAATTTGTTTGCTTTCTCGATAATGAGGATTTGAATTTGGAACAAGTAAAATCTTGTCCATATTTAATCCCTTTTGAAGTTCGCTCATCATGGATAAATGCCCGATGTGCATTGGATCAAATTTGCCACCTATAATACCTATTCTCATATCAGCTGATTTTCAACATAAAGCATTTACCTATTTTTTTTATTTTTATCTCCTTATTATCAATCAAAAATTCATTATCTAGATAATGACTTACCGATAGCCCGTCTTTCCCTAGAAACTTTGGAGAATAATAAACTATTAACTCGTTCCACAATTTGGATTTTAAAAAATTGGAAAAAACTTTACCTCCTCCCTCTATAAGCACACTTTGGATATTTAAAGAAGATAATTTTCTTAAAATTCTTTGTGGCTCTAATGCGCTCATTGTTACAACTTTACAGCCTGCTTGTGTTAATGCTTTAAATTTCCTTGAAGAAGAAGAGGTTTTAGTGAAAATAATAGGAGAATTTTTAAGATTTATTATTTTACTCTTTAGTGGAATCCTTAAATGAGAATCTAATACTATTGGTCTGGGTTGTTCAAAAAATATTTTTTCTTTTCCTCTGTAAGTCAGTTGTGGATCATCATTAATTATTGTGTTTATACCAACAAGTACTGAATTGTATTCTTTCCTTAACAGGTTGGCATGTTCTAATTGAAACAAGTCTCCAATGCTCTCTCCATTTTTTTTAAGATTGTAAATTTTCCCATCCATTGTTAGACAAATCTTTAAGGTTACATAGGGTATTCGATTTCTTATTAGGTTAATAAAACCTTTATTTAGTTTCTCATTTTGTGCTCGATAATCTACAATTTGAGTTTTTATTCTATGTTTTTTTAAAAACCCAATACCTTTTCCGTTTACTTTTGTGTTAGGATCTTTCATCCCGATTATTACTTCTTTAATACCTTTTTTTACAATCAATTGTGTGCATGGAGGTGTCTTCTTTTTAAAATAGCAACAAGGCTCGAGTGTAACAAACATTTTTGAATTTGCTACAGAAAAGCCTTTGTCCTCAGCATCTTTAATTGCATTAACTTCTGCATGCGGCCCACCGAATTCTGCATGAAATCCTCTGCCTATAATTTTGTTGTTTTTTACCACCACGGCTCCTACCATTGGATTGGAGCCAGTTTTATTCAGCCCTTTCTTGGCAAGTTGAAAAGCTATCCTCATGAAATCAATTTTACTCATAACAAACTATTTTAAATCAAATAGAGCCTTAGAAAAATCATCCGGGACAAAAGGAAGCAAATCATGAAGCGTTTCTCCAACTCCAATTAATTTAATTGGTAAATCGTAATCATAGGAGGCAGAGATAGCAAAACCAGCTTTAGATGTGCTGTCTAATTTAGTGATAACAATCCCAGTTAAATTGATACTTTTCTTGAATTTTTCGATTTGGCTTAACGCATTCTGGCCTGATGTACCATCAAGTACCAGTAGGTTTTCTATAGGCCCTTTTCCCATTTGTTTTTTAATTACATTTTCTATCTTTGAAAGTTCCATCATTAAATCATTATTAGTTCCCAATCTACCTGCGGTATCAATAATAATGACCTCTACATCTTTTTTTTCAGCTTCTTCTATAGCAGAATAAACAACGCTACTCGGATCCTTGCTCTCGTTTGAAAAAAATTCAACACCTACTCGTTTAGCCCATACTTCTAATTGTGAAATTGCTGCCGCTCTAAAAGTATCGGCAGCAACAATCATTACTTTTTTACCTATTTCCGATACTATGAGATTTGCCAATTTACCTATAGTAGTTGTCTTGCCACTACCGTTTACTCCACTAATTATAAAAACCGAGAGACCACCGGGTTCAAAATTGATGTTTAAATCGTCTCTATCCAGCATAGCTGAGATCTCCTTTTGCAATATACCCAAAAAAAATTCATTGTTAACTTCTTCCTCGGTTTCTTGATTTTTCAAGCCATCTTTAAATTTTTTTATTATCCTTTCGGAAGAATTAAAGCTAACATCGGATAGAATTAGAGCTTCTTGTAGCTCATTCACAGTATTATCGTCAATAACAACCTTTTTCCTATTTACATTTGTAGCAACCGTATCTACAAAGACTTGTGTAACAGACCTAGTAATAGATTCGCGGGTTTTGACTAGCTTTTCTTTTACAAAAGAAAAGAGTGATTTAGCCTTCTTAAACATACGATTTTATTCTGTCATCATTTAATTTAATTATCAATAATATTAATTTTTTAATTAGTCCTAATTCATTTATAATTAAACTTGTCTTAATGAAAAACAATTTTGTTCACCTACATCTTCATTCTCAATATTCACTTCTCGATGGAGCAATAAAATTTGATGAGCTTTTTCAGGAAGTAAAAAGACAGGAGATGCCTGCGGTAGCCCTTACCGATCATGGGAACTTATTTGGAGCATATGAGTTCTATAAAAAAGCAAAAGCCAACAAAATTAAGCCAATAATAGGTTGCGAGGTATACATTACCAATGATTTTACTAAAAAAACTCCTGAAAATAATAGAACCCATCATTTAACCGTACTTGCTATGGACATGGATGGGTACCAAAATCTTTGCTCACTAGTTTCTATAGGATATTTAAAAGGTTTTTACAGAAAACCAAGAATCGATAAAGAGATACTGTTTGAAAGAAACTCTGGCTTGATTGTCTTGAGTGGTTGTCTGAATGGCGAAGTTTGTCACAACATTTTGAAAAACAAAAAAGAAGAGGCAATACGAATAGCAAGCGAATACAAAAATACCTTTGGAGATAGATATTTTCTAGAAATACAAGGAACTTTACTTAAAGAACAAATAAAAGTTAATTCCGTGTTGAAAGAAATGGGATCAAAACTTAAAATACCACTTGTAGCAACAAACGACTGCCATTATTTAACCAAAGATGACTTTCAGTCTCATGACACTCTACTTTGTATTCAAACAAACTCTTTAGTCAATGACGAAAAGAGATTTCGTTTTAATGGAAATGAGTTCTATTTGAAATCCAGAAATCAAATGATGGAAGCAACTGATAATTCCGAAGAGGCTCTGGAGAATACATTGTTAATTGCTGAGCGATGTGAGGTAGATTTAGAAAGAACGGATTATCGACTCCCAAAAATAAATCTAGATGAAAATCTAAATCCTGATGCGATAAAGGAGTTGGTAAATAAATCTTTGCACGACAAAGTTGCAAACGGAGTAATTCCTTCAAAAGAAATGGAACTATACAAAGACCGAATAAATCACGAATTATCTATAATCGAGGGTATGGGCTATCAAGGATATTTTTTAGTTGTATATGATTTTATTAAATATGCAAAACAAAGGCAAATTCCTGTAGGGCCAGGACGAGGTAGTGCCGCGGGGAGTCTCATTGCTTACTTGTTGGAAATCACCGAGGTAGACCCAATTAAACATGGCTTAATTTTTGAGAGATTTTTAAATTCAGAGAGAGTTAGTATGCCCGACATAGATATTGATTTCTGCGCTGAGGGTAGAGAAGATGTAATAAAATATGTAATTAACAAATATGGCGAAGATAAAGTGGCACAAATTGGCACTTTCGGCACAATGTCGTCAAAAGCAGTAATCAAAGATGTAGGTAGAGTACTTGGATTCAGTTTTGCAGACGTTAACAAATTGACTAAACTAATTCCTTCCTATAGAGGAAAAGTTTACAATCTCAAAGAATGTTTCAAAAAAGTTAAAGAGTTTAGGGAACTGGTAAAATCTTCCGATAAATTTACAGAGCTTTATAATTTAGGCATAAAATTAGAAAATTCTGTGAGACATTCTTCTACACATGCCGCCGGAGTCGTCATCTCAGATGAGCCACTTGATAGAATGATTCCGTTGTTTAAGGGTTCAAAAGATGAAACCGTAACCCAATATGACATGAATGCAGTTGAAGAATTAGGTTTTGTAAAATTTGATTTCCTAGGATTAAAAACACTTACGGTTATAAAAAAAGCAAAAGATTTTATTAAAAAAAAGAATCCGAATATTGAAGATGAAATAAAATTTGCTGACTTAAATGATCCAAATGTTTATAAGATGCTATCAAAAGGACTAACTAGAGGAATATTTCAGATTGAATCTAGCGGAATGAAAGATGTATTGAAAAGTCTAAGGGCCGATAAATTTGACGATATAGTTGCCCTACTTGCACTATATAGACCTGGTCCTCTAGATAGTGGAATGGTAGATGAGTATATTCTTAGGAAAAATGGGGTAAAGAAGACAAACTACCCCACACCCGAGCTTGAACAAATTTTAAAAGAAACATATGGTCTTTTTGTATATCAAGAACAAATAATGAACACCGCTTCGGTTCTTGCAAATTTCTCTCTGGGAGAATCCGATATTTTAAGAAGAGCCATGGGTAAGAAAAAAACATCAGAGATGTTGGCCCAACGAGAAAGATTCCTTTCCGGAGCTGAATCAAATAGTTTTTCCCCAAAACTTATTCATGAGATTTTTGATACCATGGAAAAATTCGCAGAATACTCTTTTAATAAAAGTCATAGTACTGCCTATGCTAATATAACTTTTCAGACAGCTTTTTTAAAAACTTATTATCCACGTGAATTTATGGCAGCTTTGATGTCTACGGAAATAAATTTATCAGATAAAATCGTCGCTAATATAATCGAATGTAAAGAAATGGGTATCAAAATATTACCACCTGATATAAGAGAAAGCGGGTCAGGATTTACTCCAACTGATAATGCCATACGTTTTGGCCTAAGTGCAATTAAGAACTTAGGCGACAATACCGTTAACAGCATTACGAAATCAAGAGAAAACTTAGATGAGTCTTCAAATATTTTTGAATTTTTGTCTTTAATGGATTCTAGAAAAATGAATAAGAAAAGTCTTGAGAGTCTATTAAAATCAGGATGTCTTGATTGCTTTGGTCATACCAGATCCACTTTATTCAACAATATGGAATTACTTTTAGAGTATGTTGGTCAAAACAATAAGGATAAAAACATAAAGCAAGAAACCCTGTTTCAATTAAACGAACTAGTTACTACCTTATCACTAGAAGAATCAAAAGAATGGTCACCTTATGATTTGAGCAAATATGAGATAGAAGCTTTAGGCTATTCAGTTAAAGTCAACCCTTTGGAAATACATCAGCATAAACTATCACAAATAAATTATAAAAAAATATCTGATATTAAACTTATGTCTGAAAAAACTGTAGTCACACTTGCGGCTTTTATTTCATCCATCAATATTAAAACCTCTAAAAAGAACTCAAAGAAATACGCTCTAATTAATCTGGAGGATTCAACCGGTGTTTTAGAGGCAATTATATTTAATGATGAATTGGAAAAATATGAATCCAAACTAACAATAGGGATGCCTCTTTTATTAACAGGGACGATTGAGAGGAATGAGGAAAATATAAAATTGATTATCAACTCTTTTAATGGAGGCGATTCGGTTCAAACTCTTGATGATATAACTGTGCCGTTAAAAATTAATATTGAAAAAGATATTTCCATAGAACAAGTTGGTAGTCTTAAAAATATTTTTAATAAATATCCAGGTAGAAGCCCCATAGAAATAATGTTCAGAGACAATGGGCTAAAAGCAAAAATATCAATTAAGGATTTTAAAGTAGACAATTGCAAAGATCTCCGCGATGAAGTCTCGAAAACAGTTGATATTAATTGATAGCTACAAGCAAATACACAGAACCCCAAAAAATAATTATTTTTTATTAATCTGATTTATTACATTTTTTACTTTTTCAGGATTGTTTGTAGAAACGAAAATTTCTTGATTTGAATTTCCGGAAGTAGCATTTAACTTGCATCCGATTAACATTTGACTAGCTCCTTGTAAAATCTCTCTCCCATATGTAACTCTCAAGTTCTCACCTCTTCCTTTGCCGACTTTTATCGCTCCAGGTGTTATTAAATTTACAGATTCAATTGGTTCTATAAATTTTTCCAAAAAATTGTCCAAATTTTTAATTCTGGAATGTTTTTGCTTGATTTTGCCTTTTCTATACTTTTTTATCGCCATTTAATAATACATCCATTCCTATGATTCAATAATCTTGTATTGTATATATAATCCCCCAACAAGTTGTAAGTTAATCTATTCAACTTGCTTGTCATCTTTCCACTTCCCTTTATATATCTCACCACTTGGGGAAGTATAAGTTCCTTTGCCGTGCCTTCTAGTATTTTTATATTCACCAACATATTCTCCACCGTCCGCATAATTATACGTTGCTTTCCCGTGGAATTTATCATCTTTAAATTCACCTACATATACTGAACCATCCGGCAAAGTAAAAGTTCCTTTTCCATGCTTTTTATCATTTTTATATTCACCTACATAGCGTGAACCGCTTGGATAGATATAAGTACCTTTCCCGTGTCTTTTACCATCCTTTGATTCACCTTTATACTTCCCACCGGTTGGTGAAGTATAAGTAATTATTGCCATTGTATAATAATTATATATTTATTTGTGAGACGAATATAGAATGAAAAAACCGATTTATTGGGAACGAGCCAAAAAGTACTTGTCACAAAAAGATACGAAACTCTCAAAAATCATTCAAAGTCATGAAGGATGCTTGACAACAAAGAGTGATCCATTTTATTCATTGTGTAAATCAATAATAGGTCAACAAATATCAGTTAAGGCAGCAGATTCTGTTTGGAACAAATTGACTAAGAAATGCAAAAGAATCTCGCCAAAGAGAATAAATGAGTTAAAAAAAACTGATTTATTAATATGTGGTTTATCAAGACAAAAAGCTGAATATTTAAGAGTTTTATCTGACAATTTTTTAAATAAAAGTTTTAATGTTTCAAGGTTAAAAACAATGGGTGATGAAGAAGTCGTTAAATATCTTTGTAAAAACAAAGGGATAGGTATATGGACCGCTGAAATGTTTTTAATATTTAATCAAAATAGACCGAATATATTTCCAGAACAAGACATAGGTCTACTAAAAGCAATATCAAAAAGCTACAAGATTGATTATCCTCCAACAGCAGAACAATTAAGAAAATTTAAGAAAAAATGGGACCCATATTGTAGTGTTGCTACTTGGTATTTATGGCGAAGCATCGACCCAGTACCAGTAAAATATTAATGTCATTTAATAGTACAAATAGTGACTGGGGAGTAAGTTAATTAATTTAGTTAATGTGTGTCCCACTAACAGGTGGGGAATAGGTCAATAAATAGATAAGAAATTGATTTTTTATGTAGTAAAATCAGTATGTTTATAAACTATATAAAAAGGTTAGATGAACGGGTTGTTTTTGTATTTTATTCAAGGTCTATAGCATAAATTCTTAAAATTTCTAAGGGTATCATTTCCAAAACTTTACTGTTAGTGGAGAGCAAGAAAATATTTGGAGCACAGTTATTGTCATATGCCTCCTTCCATCTCATCGCACATAAACACCATTTATCTCCTGGCTTAAGTCCAGGAAAATTAAATTCAGGAATCGGTGCGCTTAAATCGTTACCATTTTCTTTTGAGAATTTTAAAAACTCTTCGGTCATTAAAGTACAAATGAAATGTCTACCAAAATCAGTTTCGTCAGTATTACAACACCCATCTCTGAAAAATCCCGTAATTGGATTCTCACTACAGGTTTCTACAACTTCCCCAAAAACATTTTTTTGATTGTTATTAGTCATTTTTTTGATTTATACGATTTAATTTTATCGCCATTTAATAGTACATTCCTCCTAATACCCTTTGTTTATAGGGGTTTTAAAATTTGACGTGGGTTGCACGTACTTTTTATTCAACTAATTCTCCGTTTTCCCATATACCTTCATCTTTTGAACCATCTGCGTAAGTATAAGTTCCTTGACCGTGTCCCTTTC
>DCAB01000012.1:189851-193297 GCA_002311855.1 Candidatus Dadabacteria bacterium UBA1144
ATTCACCTACATATTTTGCACCACCTTGTTCAACAGTTCCAAAGCATCTATCCCATTTATTAAAGTCATTCCCCTCACACTTCGGTAAAGAATATGAGTTGAGTGCAAACAAAAAGAAAAATAAGAGGAATAGGTTTAATGTTCTCACAAGATAATTGTATCAAAAATGTGGGTTTTTAGGGAATTAAGTCGTTTTTTCTTCATCGCCATTTAATAGTGCACCCCACGGGGAATGTATCATTCAGTATTGAGTCATTTGAGATAATAGAATTTTCAAGATATTTGATTTTAACTTTGGTTTCATCGTTCCAGTTGTCATCCAATTTACCTCTATAAATTAAAACTCTTTTTTTATTAAAAACAAAAAAATGTGGTGTGTGTGTTGCTCCAAATGTTTTTGCGACAACTTGATCTTCATCCCTCAAATAAAAAAAATTATAATTCATTTTCTTGTATCTTGTTTTCATTTTTTCGAAACTATCTTCGGGGTATTGAATACCATCGTTTGAATTGATTCCAACAAAAATACAAGTTTCGGAATATTTTTTTTGCAGATTAATAATTCTCTTTTCATATGCATGAACATAGGGACAATGATTGCAAGTGAAGAAGATAATTAGTTTTTTATCCGGACTGATATCGTTTGAATCAAAATATGTATCATCAGTCGATTTTAATCTAAAATTAACTAACTTTTCACCTAGTTCCATTAGATATCATCCAAATCAGAAATAAACACTCTTTTTGTGATACCAGAATCAAAAAGGACTGTAATGATATCATCGATATTCTCATCAAATTCTTTCAATATGATGCCTGATCCAAATCTATAGTGATATACCTGAGTCTTGTTGCCTTTATATATCTTAGCATCTTCAGGCTCAATAATTTTCACATTTATATTGCCCTGAATCTCATCTATAAATTGAGATTTTTCACAAATCGAAATAGTTCCAAACTGTCTTCTCATCCTACAGTAAGAAATATGCAATTTCTTCATTGCCCTTGTAAATGCCACATAGCATAATCTTCTTTCTTCTTCCGTTTGAGACTCCCCTTCATTTAAAGATCGGGAATGGGGAAAAAGTCCCTCCTCCATTCCGACCATGAAAACGCAAGGAAACTCCAGTCCTTTTGCTAAATGAACTGTCATCATCACTACACGCTTTTCGTTCTGATCAAAGTTGTCGACAGATGTACGAAGCGAAAATGTGTTCAGAAAATCATACAAGTTAGGAGAAGCTTCTTTTTCCTCGTATTCGGCAATAATGTTTAGAAATTCATTAACATTTTCTTTTCTATCCTCATCATCCAAATAATCATAGTATTTGAGATTAGTTAGAAATTTCTCTAGAGCTTCTGCCATTGGAATATCCGATTCTTTCATATCACAATAAAGTTCTTTCAGTAGTCTGCCGAACTCTTCGAGTTTATAGACAATCTTTCCCTGCAAGACCTCCTGTTTTGGAGAATGGTTAATTAAAAAATCTAAGTAAGTCCACTTGTCCTTTTTTAATTTTATTTTTTCCAAAGTTTTTAATCCTATACCTCTTGGTGGCAAATTGATTACTCTATCAAAAGAAAGTTCATCAAAAGGATTATCCAAGAGTCTCAAGAAAGCTATTATATCCTTTATCTCTTTTCGCTCATAAAAACTAATATTGCCGACTATTGTATAGGGAATATTATTCTTCCTTAGCTCATCTTCTATCATTCTAGATTGAAAATTTGTTCTATAAAAGATTCCAAAATTGTTTAATGTATAATCTTTTTTTCTTGTATATTTCAGAATTTTTTTACAAACAAATTCTGCTTCTGCCGCATTATCGTAATGAGAATGGATTTCAACTGGCTCTCCGCTAGGATTGTTTGTGGTAAGTTTTTTTTCATATTTTCTTTTTTCATTATTTTTAATTAATTCATTTGATATTTCTAAGATTTGAGGTGTTGATCTATAATTTTGTTCCAATTTAAATATTTTTGACTTTGGAAATATTTTTTCAAAATCAAAAAAATTTTCAATAGATGCCCCTCTCCATCCATAAATACTTTGATCTTCATCCCCAACAACAAACAAATTTTTAGTCTCAGATACAAGATTAGTTAAAATTCTGAATTGTATTCTGTTGGTATCTTGATATTCATCAACAAGAATATATTTAAATCTTTTGTGTAATTTTTTTTTAACTCCCTCGTTCGTATGTATCAATTCATAAAAATTTACAAGCAGATCACCAAAATCCATAGCGTTGTTATCAATTAATATTGATTGATACAACTTCATAATATTGAGCTCGTTTTCGTCTTGTATATTATCTACGAGCTCATCAAGATTGGTATAGTCATTCTTCAGAGAATCTAATTTGGTGCGTATACTTTTGCTGTTATAACGGTCTAAATCAAACTCTAGTTTTTCTATTGCCCGCTTTATGACCGTGTTCTGATCAGAAGGATCGTAAATAGTAAAGTTAGTTTTATATTTAGGGCGAAGTTCTCTTATGTTCTCTCTAAGTAATCTGAAGCATATAGAATGAAATGTTCCAACCCAAGGGAAATCATATCTTTTACCCAATAAGCTATTAATTCTCGCTTTCATTTCTTCAGCAGCTTTATTTGTAAAAGTTAGAGCTAGGATCTCGTAACTTCTCGCTTTCCCGTATTTTACTAAATTACATACTCGTTCGGCCAAAACCCTGGTTTTTCCGGAACCCGCGCCTGCTAATACCAATGCTGGGCCATCGACGTGCATAGCCGCCTTTAACTGACTATTGTTAAGATTATGTTTATTTAAAGTCCTCAAGATTTTACTTCTTAATTAAAGATAATTATTAGTTTATATTATTTTCTTGACAAAGCAGGTATCATGTTTATCTTCAAGATAATTAAGGGACACCCATTTAACAAGGGTTCTTTGGAGGGGATTTATGAATAATATTAAGCCTTTATATGATAGAATTTTAGTGAAAATTGGTATTCCTGATGAGAAGACCGAAGGTGGCATTATCTTGCCCGACTCTTCTCAGGAGAAACCTCAACAGGGTGAAGTTGTTGCTGTTGGTAATGGAAAATTACTTGACAATGGCACAACGAAACCCCTCGACGTAAAAAAAGGTGATGTTGTTTTATTTAGCAAATACGGTGGGATGGAGCTCGCTCTAGGAGATGGTGACTATATCTTCCTAAAACAAGACGAAGTTCTAGGAATCATTGAATAACTTTTAGGAGGTTATATATATAATGAGTGCAAAACAGATTAAATTTGGTAGAGAGGCTCAGGCCCAAATCAAGGTGGGGGTAGATAAGTTAGCTAATGCTGTTAAGGCCACTTTAGGCCCCAGAGGCAGAAATGTTTTAATTGAAAAGACCTTTGGTTCCCCTGTAGTTACAAAAGATGGTGTTACTGTTGCAAAAGAAATAGAACTAGAAGATAAATTTGAGAATATGGG
>DCAB01000012.1:193399-193660 GCA_002311855.1 Candidatus Dadabacteria bacterium UBA1144
ACTACAACTGCCACAATTTTAGCCCAAGCAATTTATCGCGAGGGAATAAAACTTACCGCTGCAGGGCACGATCCAATGAAATTGAAAAGAGGTATTGATAAATCTGTTGTAGCTGTAGTTGAAGAAATTAGAAAATTATCTAAACCGGTGAAAGGCAAAGAAGAAATCGCAGCTGTCGCAACTGTTTCGGCTAACGGGGAAGAAGAAATAGGTAAGATTATTTCTGATGCGATGGAAAAAGTTGGTAAAGATGGTGTTATT
>DCAB01000012.1:193758-527723 GCA_002311855.1 Candidatus Dadabacteria bacterium UBA1144
GGTATGCAGTTTGACAGAGGTTACTTAAGTCCATATCTTGTCACAGAGCCTGAACGAATGGTAGTAGAATTAGAAGATCCATACATCTTTATGTACGAAAAGAAAATCGCAAACATGAAAGACTTAGTGCCGTTGCTAGAAGAAGTAGCTAAAAGCGGGAAACCGGTGGTTATTATGGCTGAAGATATCGAAGGCGAAGCACTTGCAACACTTGTTGTGAACAAAATGAGAGGAACTCTAAAATGTGCCGCCTGCAAAGCTCCTGGGTTTGGTGACAGAAGAAAAGATATGCTAGAGGATATCGGGGTACTTACTGGTGGTACCGTAATTGTCGAAGAAGCTGGCATGAAGCTTGAATCTGCCAACCTACAACACTGTGGATCTGCAAAAAGAATAATAATGGACAAAGACAATACCACTATAATTGGAGGCGCTGGGAAGAAAGCTGAAATTACTGCGAGAATAAATCAAATAAAAGCTCAAATTGAAGATGCATCAGGAGAATATGACAAAGAGAAACTCCAAGAAAGATTAGCTAAATTAGCTGGTGGGGTATCCGTAGTTAATGTCGGTGCCGCAACAGAAGCAGAAATGAAAGAGAAAAAAGCTAGAGTGGAAGATGCTTTGAATGCTACTCGTGCCGCTGTTGATGAAGGCATAGTTGCCGGTGGGGGTGTTGCACTTATAAGAGCAATTGCCGGTCTTGCAAAATTTTCAACCGGAGATGACGAAGAACAGGCTGGAGTTAATATTATAAAAAGAGTCCTAGAGGAACCCATAAGAGAGATTGCTCAAAATGCAGGGGCTGATGGGTCAATAGTTGTAGAGAAAGTTAAAGAAGGCAAGGGCGCTTTTGGATTTAATGCTAATACTCTTAAGTATGAAGATTTGTTGGCGGCCGGTATTTTAGATCCTGCCAAAGTTGTGCGATCCGAAATTCAAAATGCTGGTAGTGTTGCATCACTTCTTTTGACAACCGAGGCGGTAATTGTAGAAATACCTCAACAAGACGATGGGGGAGCCGCTGGTGGTGGTGGAATGCCTGGAGGCCCAATGGGTGGACATCCTGGCATGGGAATGATGTAAAATCAATTAAAAAATAAAAAAAGGAAGGGGCTACAATAAGCCCCTTTTTTTTAATCAGATTAAAATTCCTACCTTTCCAAATAAATTAATTTCTTAGAGTATCCAAAACATTCGTATGATATTCATACTCAAGTGAATACAATTTAATTAAAGTTTTTTTTAACTCGATAAAATCTTGTTTGTTTTGCTTTACCGAAATATCTTTCATTAGATGAGCTCCCTTCTCCCACGATTTAGCAATATGTAGCATGTGATGGGACAATCTCATTTTGTAGATTTTCTCAGAGTTTTTTTCGGCAAATTTTAAGAATTCTGCGTAAATATATCTAAAACCTCCTCCCATATTACCCCTCTTTGCTACTATTTGATAAGCGAACCTAAATACTATTCGTGAATCTTCAAGTTGTAACCAGCTTTCTAAATTTTCAATCCACTCTAAGAATGAGAATATAGAACTGATTCCTCTTTCAGATACTTGTCCTTTAATATAATTTTGTGAATTCATAACAATAGAGTCTTCAATTTTTCTGTTCATATTTTTAAATGGGTAGAACTCTTTTACGACAAACCAATTGTACGACAAAGGATAAGGCTCAGCCTTTGATGATCTCGCTTGATCCATATCGAAGAATGCTACTGTTTGTATTTCGTTAAAGTTTGTATCAGAAACAAAAAATATTTTTTTCTTTTCATCAAAGCCTATACAAACAAGAACATGTCCAGGGAAATGTATTTTTGAATCGTAATATTTTAGATAATATAGGTCTGTTTGAAGGAAAACCGGAAACCCCAATTTAATCATTTCGATTAGTTTTTTGTGAGCTAGTTTTGGATTGGATTCTAATTGCCAAGAATAAGACTTTTTCTCTGTACTAAAAAAATTGGGTTCCATATTTGGTGCCCGGAGATGGATAACTTCTGAAGGCTTTGAATTTGTAAGTTTGGAATAAAAAAAACCGAGCCCACATCCTAAACCAAAGCAAACTTCTTCTTCGTAATTAACTCCAAAATAATTAATTACATTTCTTATAGCTACCGAACCACAATGGGTTCCAACAATATTGTCCCAATCTAAGATATGCAAATGACACCCGTTATTGAGGTCAATTTTTTTGATATATAATTCTTCATATCTTTTAATTTTTCTTCTGATTCCGCTTCAAATCGAATAGTTAAAGCTGGTTGAGTATTTGAAGCTCGAACCAAAGCCCATCCTGATGAATTTTCTAATCTTATACCATCTACTGTGACAAGATTATATAAACCAAGGTTTTCATCTTTAATGCTTTGTATTAATTTATCGACAATTACAAATTTTTCATTCTCCGCGAAATCTATCCTAATCTCAGGTGTTGAATACATTTTTGGAATATCTTTTAACATATTACTTATAGAGTCTTTTTGATTAGAAATTATTTCTATTAATCTGAGAGCCGCGTATAATGCATCATCATATCCATGGTGCCTATCAGAAAAGAATATATGGCCACTTAATTCTCCAGCAAGTGGTGCTTTTTCTTCTTTTATTTTTCTTTTAATATTCGAATGGCCCGTTTTCCACATTATGGGTATACCACCATTTCGCCTAATATCATCAAATAAGTTTTTGGAACACTTTACTTCTCCTATTATCTTAGCTCCTGGGTTCTCTTTAACGACCGATCTCGCCAGAAGGAGCAAAATCATATCGGAATATATCAAGACTCCTTTCTCGTTTATCACGCCTAGTCTGTCGGCATCCCCATCAAAAGCGATTCCAATATCTAATTTTTCTTCCTTTACCAGATTTATTAAATCCCTTAAATTATCCTCTACCGATGGGTCAGGATGATGGTTTGGGAAATTTCCATCTGGTTCAGGAAAAAGTTCAAAAACTTCACATCCTGCTGATGTTAGAACATCTTTTGCAAAAAGACCTACAGGGGTATTAGCACAATCTACACCGACTCTTAGCTTTCTAGAAATTTTTATGTTTTTGACAATGTCAGCCATATAGAGTTCGTAAATATCAAATTTTACTATTTGCCCTTTTGTTTCTGAAATTCTAAAAGACCTCCCAATAATTTTATCTTTAAGATCTTGAATTTGTTTAGATGAAAGTACATCCTTTCCGATAGCCGCTTTAAAGCCATTATAATTGGGAGGATTATGGCTTGCCGTAATCATTATTCCCCCATCAACATCTAAGCCGTATAATGAAAAATACAGAACCGGGGTAGTGACCAGTCCTAAATCTATAATATCAACTCCTGTTCTAATTATCCCTTTTGACAATGAGTCAAAAATCCAATCCGAACTTTTTCTACAGTCTCTTCCAATAGATATTTTTTTAAGTCCATTTTCTATAATCATTGATCCAAACGACAAGCCAATCATCTCTACAACTTCATGGTTCAAATCCTTACCCGCTATTCCCCTGATATCATATTCTCTAAATATTGAATTATTCAAGGTGCACCAAATTAAATAAACTTTGACAAAAGTTTTCAGTAATAATATATTGAATTTACATGATTTCTTTGAGTTTAGAAAATTTTAAAAGAGAATTGAAAGGTGCAAATTTAATACCAATCTTTAAGGAAATCGAGCTAGATTATGATAATCCTCTATCAATCCTAAAAAAAATTAGCAAAAATAAGTATTGTTTTTTATTAGAAAGCTCTAGTGGTTCAGAAAAATGGTCCAGATTTAGCTTCATGGGGTTTAATCCGAAAATGATTTTTAGCTCGTATGATGAGAAGATTAAAATCATACATAATGGAAAGAAAGAAAAACAAGAATACGGTAATCCATTAGAGAAACTAAGGGCAATAATGTCTCAATTTAAAGCTGCTAAAGTTAAAAATTTGCCTAGATTTTATGGTGGCTTGGTAGGATTTTTTTCTTATGAGATAATAAGCCAGATTGAAAATCTTCCAAAGCCTCGGTACTACGATACAAAATTCCCCGATTGTTGCTTTATGCTAACCGATTCTGTTGTTATCTTTGATAATATTTCTAAATCTGCAAAGATTGTCATTAATGTTCATATAAAGAATAAGAACAATTACAAAAAATATTATAACGATGCTCTGAAAAATATTAATAAAATTGAAAAGCTATTAAAATCTTCTATTCAAAATCCATATCAAGAAAAAAAGGTTAAAAATAATGCCAAATACAATATCGAATCTAATTTTAAGCGTAGTGATTTTCTTAAATCAGTAAAAAAAATAAAAAAATATATTAAACAAGGGGATGTAATTCAAACTGTTATTTCTCAAAGGTGGTCCACCATCTATGAAGGAAATCCTATAAATCTCTATAGGGCTTTGCGGTTATTAAATCCATCACCTTATATGTTTTATATAAAAATGGATAAATCATATATAATAGGGGCTTCTCCTGAAGTACTTGTCAGAGTTGAGAATAATCAAGTTGAATCTAGACCAATCGCAGGAACGAGGCCACGGGGGACAGACGAATTACAGGATAAATTCTACGAAAAAGATCTATTAGCCGATCCTAAAGAATTAGCCGAACATATCATGTTAGTTGATCTGGCAAGAAACGATATTAGTAAAGTGTGTAACTTTGGTAGCGTAGAAGTTAGTGAAATGATGACAATTGAGCGATACTCCCATGTTATGCATATTGTTTCACACGTTAAAGGGCGATTGAAAGCGAATAAAGATGCATTTGATGTTTTTAAGGCCTGTTTTCCTGCCGGCACATTGTCTGGAGCACCCAAAATTAGAGCAATGGAAATAATCAATGAACTGGAGCCTAATTCAAGAGGTCCATATGGTGGATCCGTTGGATACTTTGGTTTTTCAGGGAATATGGATATGAGTATAACTATTAGATCCTTTCATTTAGAGCATAAAAAATTATATTTTCAGGCTGGGGCTGGTATTGTTGCAGATTCCAAGCCTATCAATGAATTTTATGAAACAAAAAATAAATCACAAGCTATGCTTAATGCCATTAAAAAAAGTGATATGAGTAGTTAAAAATGAAAAAGAAAGTTTTAATGATAGATAACTATGATTCTTTTACCTACAACTTGGTTCATTATATAGAAGAATTGGGCACCAAAGTTATAGTAAAAAGGAATGATGAGATAGAAATAAAACAAATAAAAAAAATTAATCCCGATATTATATTTATCTCACCTGGTCCTTGTACACCGAAAGAGGCAGGAATTTCTGTCGATCTAATAAAAGTTTTTTCAGGGGAAATTCCCATTTTTGGCGTATGTTTAGGTCATCAATCAATAGCTTATGCATTTGGTTCGAAAATTATAAAAGCAAAATCTTTAGTCCACGGAAAGACTTCCAACATTTACCATAACGAAAAAGGTATTTATAAGAATCTTCCAAATCCTTTTAAGGCAACTCGATACCATTCTTTAATTGTTGATAAGAAAACTTTACCAAACGATTTTATCATTACATCAAAAACTCAGGATGGAACAATAATGGGGATAAAACACAAAAAATTAGACTTAGAGGGAGTTCAGTTTCACCCAGAATCAATTCTTACTAAGGAAGGGAAGAATCTTATAAAAAACATCATTAAGAATTAATTATGACTAAAGACGAGATAAAAAAATTTATCAATCTTGCGTTTCTTGAAGCTCAGAAGGCATTGGACATTGGTGAAGTACCAATAGGATCGATAATAATCAACAAAAATAAAAAGATTGTTGGTAGAGGTTACAACAAAACAGAAAAACTCTCAGACCCCACAGCTCATGCTGAAATAATTGCCATACGATCCGCGACAAAAAGAATAAAAGATTGGAGACTTGATAATCATATTATTTTTACAACAATCCAGCCATGTGAAATGTGTATGAGTGCAATTATTGAAGCAAGGATGCAACAAGTTTTCTATGGTTCAAAAAACACCAAGAGAAGGAATAAGACCAAACAAATCAAATCTCGACTATCACGAAATCTCAAATGCGAAGATTTATTAAAAAAATTTTTCAAAAGCTTAAGATAAATTTGTATCTAGTTTTTTTGGGAATATAGTTATTTTCTTTAAATGACCATATTCTTTGGTTGTATAAGTAACTTCATTATTTTGCTCTATAATCAAATAAGAAATTCTTCTCTCATATGAGTTCATTGGATTTAGGCTTAATGGTCGATTAATGGAAACAACTTTCTCAACCATAGATTGAACTTTTTCCTTAAGTTGATCATTCTTTCTTTCTCTGTAGGAGTTTATATCTATTCCAACCAACACACTTTGTGATTGTTGTTTACTCGCAATTCTGGAAAGTAAAAATTCTAAATTTTTGATCATATCTCCCTTCTTACCAATAAGAAATCCTAAATCAGCACTGCTTTTCATTTTTAATAATATGTTTCTATTTTGAACTTCTACTTCTATTTCGCTTTCTTCTACAAAATGATCAACAATGTGTCGAAAAATCTTTTCAATTTTCTCTGTATCCATAGGAACAGCATCCAATTCATTTTTTTGAATGTCATTATTCCCGGATTCTACATCCCTGACCTTAATAATAGCGTTTCTGCTACCAATACCTAATACCCCCGAAGACCCTTCCCGTATTACTTCAAAATTCAATTCATCTCTAGTAATACCAAGCTCTTTGCAAGCTTCTATAGTTGCGTCTGTTACAGTTTTTCCCTCAAATTCTCTTTCTATTGACATAATTTATGCTCCTTGCATTTTATTGAATTTATTATTTATATATAATTGTTGAAAAATAGAAATTACATTACTTACAGTCCAATAAAGGATTAAGCCTGAGGGCAATCCCCAAAACATTACCGTAAATATAATTGGCATATATTGAAACATCTTAGTTTGAAACTCGTCAGCTCCGGGGTTGGGAGGAGTTAGTTTCTGAGTTAAAAACCATGAGGCACCCATTAAAAGAGGTAGAACTCTAAAAGGAATTCCAATACCAGGAATATCAAATAAGTTCTCAGGTGATGATAAATCTGACATCCAAAGGAACGCTGTATGTCTCAGATCTATTGAATACAGTAATACATAGTAAAGTGCTACGAATACTGGTAGTTGAATCAACATGGGGAGGCATCCACTAAGGCTTGAAAGGGGGTTCATACCTTCTTTTGAGTAAACTTTCATCGTTTCACTATTTTGAGTTGTTTTGTCATCTTTGTATTTTTCTTTAATCGCATCTATCTGGGGTTTAATAATCGCCATTTTGGCTTGCATCTTTTTCATTGACATCATACTTTTAACAGTAAGTGGCAAAAACAACAATCTTATTAAGATTGTGATAAAAATTATTGATAACCCATAATTATTTATAAATTTGTTTGAAAATTTTAAAAGTTGTTCAAGAGGTACCGCTAGCCACTCGACCCATCCAAGATCTTGTGCCTTTTCAAAATTGTTTCCGAATTTTTTTAATATCCCTCTATCTTTTGGTCCGAGAAAAATTGTTGAAGAAATCGTGTACTGAGAGCCTGGTTTGAGATTAATTCCTCTATAACTTAGAACCGATCTCATATAATTTTTCGAACTCTTACCGTATTTAAGTGTTTTGTCGCCTTCTAAATTAATAATATTGAAAGCTAAAAAATACTTCTTAGCAAAGCCGTACCAGTTTATACCCCCTATTATTTTTTCCGCTTCCGACGGGTTAGAATCTACGCTTTCCATTTCATCGTCCACATAATAATTAAATAGTGAATATTCTTTTTGTTTTATTAAACCGATTGATTCTTCAAAAACTCTAAATTTTAAGTTTGTGTTTGAATTATTTGTAACAATAATTCTTTGTTCAATACCATGAGAGTCCGGTTTGAATAAATAATTCTTTTCCAATTTTATATCTCCAATTTTAGATATTAATGAAATACTCTTTTCCCGACTAGATACAACTATATTGTTCGTATTGGGAACAAATTTTATATCTTTTGGGATTTCAACATCTTTTGCTTTAATTATCGTATTAGATAAGAACTCTCTTTTTTGGAGAAGTTTAACAAAAAAAGTAGATTCCGGATCCTCAAAATAGGTTTTTAAATTAACATCTAAAATCTTCCCACCTATTGTAGAAATTTTTCCCTCATACAAAGGGGTTGAAAACGAAACGTACCGTTCGTAGCTTAATCTTTCTTCGTCTAATATATTTTCTTCCGGAAGGGCGTATGATTCTTCTTCAACGGAAAACTCCTCGTCAACTTTTTCCTGAGTTATGGCTCTATCGTCCTTAGTTTTCGAACTTAACTTATCATCTTTTGGGGGGACAATAAAAAACTGGCTAACAACAATAACGAGAAAGGCACCTATTAAAAAAGTAACGTAATTTCTATTCATTTCTTGTCCCCAATGGGAACTTTATCTATGCCAGCTTCAAATAATGGATTGCACTTAAAAATCCTAATTAAGGCAAGTCTCAATCCCTTAAATGGGCCATGAATACTAATTGCTTCTATAGCATATTGAGAGCAACTTGGGTGAAACCTACAAGCCGGTGGCAACACTCTCGAAAAGGATAATCTGTAAACTTTTATAAATGATATCAGAATTGACTGAACTATTGTTCCCATTTAGTAATATGCTTTCTTATTAATGAAAGCTCTTTTCGTATCCTATTGAAGTCTAAGTCTAAAATGTTTTTATTTGCTAAAAAAATGACTTCTTTATTTTTTAAACTTTTAAAATCTAATCTAAAAACCTCTTTGATTCTTCGTCTATACTTGTTCCTTACCACAGCCAGGTTGCTAATTTTTTTAGATATTATAACACCTGGTTTCGAGCTTGAAATATTTTTATTTTCAACAACAATAACATCCATCCCCTTGACTTTAAATCTTTTCCCCATTTTTAGTTTTTTTTTGAAGCTAATCTTGTTACCTTTGGGAATATATTTAAGTAAGTTCATTTAGAATAGCGTGAAACAGTCAGGTTCGCTCTGCCTTTTGCTCTTCTTTGGGCTAAAATCTTTCTTCCCGCCTTAGTCTCTTTTCTTAATCTAAAGCCATGAGTTCTAACTCTTTTTTTTTCACTAGGCTGGTAAGTTCGTTTCATAAAGGCTTAAATCTAACATCAAATATATAAAAATCAATCAATTCACTGTAGGTCGCTAGGAACGATTTTCTTTGAGTCGGAAAATTGCCGCGTACTTAAACATTTTTGAGAAATTTCATTCCATTTTTGTTTATATATTTTTAAATTCGTATAGGCCTCATCGTATTTATTTGCTCCAATAAGATTAATAAATTCCCATAGATCTCTAACAGAGTTTTCGTTTTTTAAGGCAAACTGATGAATTACACTATTCAACTCAGCATAATTAAGGACTAAAATATTGTCTTCTGGGAAATTCGAAATCCAGATAGAAATCTCTGAAATACCAAAAGATAATTCTTCCATAAAGATTTTTAATTCTTTTGAAATATTATTATCTTGTAGACTTTCTAAAATCTTTTGTACTTCCTGTAGCCTTTTTTTAGAATTGGCTAAATTAGTATTGTAAAAAATTCCAGCTGGTTGAACAGCGCCATCACCAGCATGAGAATATAAAAACCTTTTTTCAGAATCATCGAAAAGAAGAAACCATTCGGGAAGAATAAAATTTTCGTGTTCTAAAATATATTCATTAGAATTGACCCCGAGTGGAACAAGATAATACCGGCCGTTTTCGTGTTTTGTGAAAAGACAATCTTCGATTTGACTAATTTCTATTTCAAGATATTTGGAAAGAGATTCTTTATATTCCTCATACTCTCTACCATAAAAAATGCTCCGCGATGTGGCAGGACCATCCCAATAAAGCTCATGAAATTTTATGTATCTCTCCCAATAGGATTTATTTTCCTCGATATAATCAAGACCGCGATAAAGAATTAAAGCCGATTTTTTAGACATGAATCCAATTTACCAGAAAAGATTTTTTTATCTAGGCCATATCCGGAACGGGCCCATCAGGTACTTGGTCTTCAGGGCTGAGTAACATTTCATCCATGGTTCCTCCTGGACTTAGCATTGGGTAAACCATTTCAGTAGGGTCAACTATTACTTCCATGAGTACAACACCTTTGGTAGATAGCCCTTCTCTAAAAGACGCCTCCAAATCTTTCGGAGAATCAATCCTAAAAGCTTTTGCTCCATACGATTGAGCAAGTTTTACATAATCAGGACTTAATTCAAACTCAGAACACGAGTAATTACTTTCGAAAAAGAGCGTTTGCCATTGTCTAACCATTCCATGGGCTCCGTTATTAATTAAAATTATTTTTAAATCTAAATTGTTTCCTACCGCGGTAGAAAATTCCTGCATATTCATTTGGAAGCTTCCGTCTCCACATATAGCTAAAACCCTTTCGTTTGGTCTTCCAAGTTTAGCACCTATGGCGGCTGGGAACCCAAAGCCCATAGTGCCAAGGCCTCCGGACGTTATCTGGTTTCTTGGACTTTTAAATCGATAGTATTGCGCTACCCACATTTGGTGTTGACCAACATCAGTAACAACAACGTCTTTTCCGTCAGTTATTTTTGATATGATATCAACAGCATAGCTAGTTTGTATCATTTTACCTTTTTGAATAGCGACCGTAGGGTGTTCGTTCTCCCATTGATTAATTTGATCAAACCAATCATCCCTTGCGATTTTATCCGGCTTGAAATTTGGTGGAATTAAAGAATCAATTTGTTCAATGACCGTTTTAGCATCTCCCACAATAGGGCAATGTACTTTTATGTTTTTATTCAGTGTTGATGGGTCAATATCTATATGGATAACATTTGCGTTAGGAGCAAATTTGTCGAAGACTCCACCAGTAGATCTGTCATCAAATCTGGCGCCAATGGATATAACCAAATCACTATGATGAACAGCCATATTAGCAAAATAAAAACCATGCATTCCAATCCAACCAACCCTCATTGGGTCATCAGGAGGATAACCCCCTAACCCCATTAAAGTAAGAGTCACAGGAATCTTAAGTCTATTCGCAAATTTTTGTAAAGCTTTGGTAGCATTTGAAATTACAATTCCCCCACCACCAAAAACAATTGGTCTTTTTGAATTCATGATTAATTTAACGGCTTTATTAACATCTTTGCTGGGTCCTTTTGTTGGAACTTTATAGCCAGCAACCTTTTTTATTTCTGGAAAACTAAATTTGCATTCTGAATCTAAAACATTTTTTGAGATATCAACAAGAATTGTTCCGGGTCTTCCGGAAGTAGCTAAATACAAAGCCTCCCTAATGGTTCTGGAAAGATCGGAAATTTTTCGAACCAAAAAATTATGCTTGGTGCAAGACCTAGAGAGTCCTACATGGTCAATCTGATTAAAAATATTTGTTAAATGCCTACTTTCACTAAAATGGCAAACAAAAACAACCAAGGGTGCCGAATCCATATTGGCGGTTTGAAGACCGGTGATAGTACTTGTTCCACTAGTATCTGAGTCACATATTACAACCCCAGGATTCCCAGTTGCTCTTGCGTAACCATCAGCTATATGAGTTGCACCTTGCTCATTCCCAGAAACAATTTTTTTTAAAAAATTGGATTTAGAAAATTTTTCCTTGTAAATCTTATCGGCAAATTCTCCAAATCGATTTAGTGGGGTAAAAATGTAATCTACTTTTTCTTTTTCAAGTGTTTTAAAAAAAATCTCCGCGCCCTGCATTTCTTAATTCTAAATTAATTATCAATAAAATAAAACTCAATATTTTTAATTTGACCCCTTTTGTTTTTTAATTAATATGATAGTAGTGTCACCTATTATTATTCAGAATTGTCCGTGCGATGATAAAAGAAGAATTTATATAAGTATTCCAAGAGAAATCTATTTTAATGAAAGAATATCGAGCAACGAATGGCAACTGGAGTATTCAAAAAGAGTGAGGGAGGAAAAACATAGATTCTATAAAGAAAATGTTATCTCATCCGGTGAACAGTGGGCAGAATACGACAATAAACCAATTAAATGTGATAAATGTGGAAAAACGATACACATATAAAAAAAGAGAGGCACTGCTAAATACCTCTCAGAGTGTTCACAGGGATGTTTCCATCCTAACTACGCCTATTGATTGTAACACATTAGAGTTTTCAATTTCAACAATTTTTTAACAATTTTTTCAAACTCCTTTAGGAGCTGTTATCTTAGGGTGATTTTTTCTCCATCTAAGGTTATTAAGTGCATTAACAAAGGCTCTTGCACTGGCAACTATGACATCGGTACTTGACCCTTTTCCTCTTGCTAAAAAGCCTTGGTCTTTTATCGTTACACTAACTTCAGCCTGAGCATCCATACCTCCAGTTATTGAAGCTACTGAATATGAATCAAGCATAGGGAAAACATCAACAGCTTTAGAAATCGCTTTAAATACAGAGTCAATTGGTCCATCGCCAAATTCTTCAACTTTTTTCTCAGATCCATCAATTATTATCTTTACGGTAGCCCTTGGTTTTTTTTCTGTACCGGATAAGCACTCTAAAGAGCCTAGTTTGTAAAAATCTCCTGATCTCACAAATTCCTCATTTATCAAAGCCTCTATGTCTTCATCAAAAACGTATTTTTTCTTGTCACAAAGTTCTTTAAATTTGATAAAAGCAATTTCAAAGTTTTCATCTGACAATTTGTATCCAAACTCCGTTAATTTGTCCTTAAATGCATGTCTTCCGGAATGTTTTCCAAGGACGATACGATTTGAAGGTATGCCAACCTCAGAAGGCTTCATAATCTCATACGTTATGCTTTCTTTTAATACGCCATCTTGGTGAATACCGGCTTCATGAGCAAAAGCATTAGCGCCAACTATAGCTTTATTTGGTTGAACAAGTACTCCCGTAACATTACTTACAAGTCTGCTCGTTGGATAAATTTGCTTTGTTTTAATTCGCGTTTTGAAAGGATTGCGATCATTTCTTACCTTTAAAGCCATTACTATTTCTTCTAGGGAAGCATTACCAGCTCTTTCTCCTAGTCCATTAATTGTACATTCTACTTGTCTCGCCCCTTCTTTAATTGCGACAAGTGAGTTTGCCACCGCTAATCCAAGATCGTTATGGCAATGAACACTAATTGTGACATTATTTATCGCGTCAACATTTTCTCTAAGATTCCTAATAATACTTCCAAATTCAGATGGCACAGTATATCCAACCGTATCAGGAATATTTATAGTCGTTGCTCCAGATTGAATAGCTATACTTATTGCTCTACATAAGAAATCAATTTCTGTCCTGGTTGCATCCTCACATGAAAATTCAACATTGCTTGTATATCTAGCTGAATGCTTAACGGCTTGGCTTATAATTTCTAACACCTCATCCCTAGTTTTTTTTAATTTGTGCTTTAAATGAATATCTGATGTCGCAATAAAAGTATGAATTCTGGGATTTTTTGCATATTTAATTGCTTCCCAGGCTCTATCAATATCTTGGATATTGGCCCTACATAATCCTGCAACTTCACATTTCTTGATTTCTTTAGATATCAATTTGACCGAGTTGAAATCTCCCTCCGATGCAATAGGAAACCCAGCTTCGATAATATTCACCCCGAGTTTTTCAAGTTGATGAGCCACCTTTAGTTTTTCTTCAACATTCATGCTGCATCCAGGTGCTTGCTCCCCATCTCGTAAAGTCGTATCAAATATTTTTACAACATTGCTCATAGATTACAAAAATATAAGTTAACTCAATTTTTTGTCAATTTTAGGGAACAGTAAATCTATTTTTTCTATGGGGGAACCGTCAGATAAAAAATTGATATTTTTTAACGATTCATAACTAAGATTTTCATCCCCATCAAAACAAGACAGAGATTTTAAAACTTTTACGGATGCTAACGGCATAATAGGGTATGTCATTGTACACACTATCCTAATAGTCTCTAGCATTAATCTAAGAATTGTTGACAATCTCTCGGTTTGGTTTTCTTTTGCAAGAGACCATGGTTGCATAGTATCAATATACTTATTCCCAGCTGAAACAAGTTCAATCATTGCCCCAAGGGCCTTGCTAAATTCTACGTTAAGAAAATAATATTTGTATTGTTCAACAGTTTCTAAAATCTTTAATTCTATTTTTTTTTCACTTTCAAGAAATTGACCATAGCGTGGAATTTGATTCCCAAAATTGCTGGTACTCATTGCATAGACCCTGTTAATGAAGTTCCCAATATTGTTTGAAAGTTCAGAATTAATTCTCGAAATGATAGCATGTTTTGAAAAATCTCCGTCGTTTCCAAAAGGAACTTCCCTTAGTAAAAAATATCTGAAAGAATCCAATCCGATTCTATCAATAATATCTATGGGGTCTACAACATTTCCAATTGATTTGGACATTTTTTCTTTTTCGACAGTCCACCATCCGTGTGCAATTATTTGAGAAGGGAGTCGCATTTCTGCTGCCATTAAAAAAGCAGGCCAGTATATTGCATGAAATCTAAGTATATCTTTCCCTACAATATGATAATTGGCGGGCCAGTTTTTTTTTAATTTTTCTGATGAATTATCCGGATATCCTAATGCCGTTATATAATTGGTTAAAGCATCCAACCACACATACATTACATGACCTTTTTTACTCGGAATATCAACCCCCCAGGTAAAACTCGTCCTCGATATTGATAAGTCTTTCAATCCTCTCTCGACAAATTTTATAACCTCATTGAATCTTGATTGAGGATATACAAAATTTGGATTCTTAGAATAAAAATCAAGCAAAGGTTTTTGATATTTTGATAATCTGAAAAAGTAGCTTGGCTCTTCCACCCAATCGACCGAACCACCAGTCGGAGCTTTGCCATCTATCAATTCATCTTCTTGATAATAGGCCTCATCCCTAATCGAATACCATCCCGAATATTTATCAAGATAAATTTCACCTTTTTCTTCTAAAGAGCTCCAAAATTGTCTCGCCCCTTCCTTGTGTTTTTCAGAAGTAGTTCTTATGAAGTCGTCATTGGTTAACATCAAAACACTTGTCAAATCATGAAATTTTTTACTCATTAGGTCTACAAACGATTGAGTGTCGATATTTTTTTCTTTAGCTGATTGTTGAATTTTAAGCCCATGTTCATCGGTACCTGTTAAAAAAAATACTTTTTTCCCCAGCATTTTGTAGAATCTAGCAAGCGAATCACATGCAATACTCGTATAAGCATGCCCAACATGTGGTTTGTCGTTTACATAATAGATTGGAGTAGTTATATATATGTTCTTCTCCATGAAATCAAACCACCTTTGATCTCCATGAATCCTCATCTAAAATAAAATCGAAAAGAATCTCCTCAATGCCCATCCTAAAATTAAAATTAGACCATTTTAAATTAGAGCTAAGATTTGTCATTTTTGAAATAAGCTCAATTAAAGAAATGCTTGAAGTTTGTTCAATTAGGTCCCGATTAAAAATAGAAAATTTTTGGTAATTATCTAAATGTTTCAATTTGAGAACATAATTGAATATGCCTATCAACAGATTAACAAAAAAAGATTGGTTAAAATCTTTTTTTGTTATTTCATCCATTTTTTTTAAGATTAAATCCATTTCAGTTGGCTCTTTCTTTAGAATCGAAAAAACAAAATCTACCATTTCTTCTAAATTATCTTGATAATAAAATTCAATATTATTCACTGAGCCGTTCAATAAGAAAATCGATAAGTCCATAAATTCTGGTTGATTCAATCTGCCTTCTAAGGCCTCTAATAAAAATTCATTAGGTAGTGGCTGAAAATCTATATTTATACACCGAGATCTAACTGTAGGAAGCAACATCGATGGTACTGAAGAAATCAAGAAAAAAAATACATAACCTGGTGGCTCTTCTAATATCTTAAGTAGTTTATTTTGTGCTTCTACGTTCATCGTTTCAGCTTTTGAAATAACAATTATCTTTCTCGTAGATTCAAAAGGAGGATATAAAATCCATTTCTCTATATCTTTTGTATCTTGAACCAATATTTTATCGTTTTCATTAGATAAATAAAAAAAGTCCGGGTGAATATTCTTTTCTATTTTGTGGGAATTTGTCAATATCTTACTACTTAGAAAGAAAACAAAATCCTTTTTCCCAGTTCCCTTAAGGCCGGTAAACAAATACGAGCCAAAGGAATCTTGGTTTGTTAAAAATTTGAAAAATGATTCTTTGGATTTTAAATGAAATTCTACAACTTTTTTATTTATCATTTTTTTCTAAGCCGTGAAAATATACTATAATTTTTTGAAAGAATTTCTTTAATCTGTTCATGAACAGCTTCTATGTCTTCTTCTCCACTGATTAGGTGTACTCTATTGGATGAATTTCGTGCAATTTCCAAGTAGGCACTTTTTACTCTGGAGTGAAAATCAAATGATTCATCATCTATCCTGTTTCTTCCCGGCCTTTCTACAATTCTACTCAATGCCGTATTGACCGAGATATCGAACAAAAAAGTTGTGTTAGGGCAAAGTCCCAGTGCAGAATTAATTGCTGTTTGTTTCACAAATTCTGGGTTAAGCTCTCTTCCAAAACCTTGATAGGCAATTGTAGAATCATAAAATCTATCACACAGAACAATTTTTCCTTGATTTAGCATTGGTCTAATGAAATCTTTAACATGCTGTGCACGATCAGCACAAAAGAGTGATAGTTCTGCCAATGGCTCTAAATCTAAATCGGGATTTTCAAGAATTATTTTCCTAATAAGGTTCCCTATAGCGCCCCAGCCAGGTTCTCTTGTAATTTCTACATCAAAGTGAACTTTCTCTAAAGCTTTATGCAGAAGATTAATCTGAGTGGATTTCCCTGAGCCCTCAATACCTTCAAAAGTTATAAACAAATCTTTTTCCTAAAGAGCCACCAATTTTTGGAGTGCCTCTTGTTCATTATAATCTAATTTTGTGATTTTTCCTGACTCTAATTCGCCTAATTCAATTGGACCTACAGCTATTCTTTTAAGCTTCTTTACCGATTTGCCAAAAAATTTGAAAAAGTTTTTAACTACATGGTTTCGGCCTTCATGGATTTGAATCTTAATTAAGGTTTCACCGTTAGACGAATTGAGTAAATCAATTTTTTCTGGGATTAGAGAACCATCCCTAAGCTGAGCACCTTTTCGCATTTTTGAAATTAACACCTGATTAATTTTCCCTCGTATATGTGCCAAGTAAATCTTTCTAACAAGAAAACTTGGGTGAGATATTCTATGTGCCATTTCCCCATCATTTGTAAAAAGCAATAGGCCTTCCGTATCGTAATCTAGTCGTCCTACAGGGAAAAGCTTTACGCGGGATTTCGGTAGAAGCTCTTCGACTGTCCTTTTGTTTTCTTTCGTAGACATAGTCGTAAGACAAAATCTAGGCTTATTCATTTTGTAATATTCGTGTTTTTGTGTAGAAATTCTTATTCCATCAAACAGAACCGTATCTAATTCTGTATCTATTAATGTTTGCAGCTCAGTTCTTATCTCACCGTTAACTTTGATTTTTTTTGATTTTATTAAATCTTCTGATTTTCTACGAGAGGTTACACCACAGATAGACAAATATCTGTTGAGTCTAATTTTCATGTTCTCAATTTTTGTACAAAATTATTTTTTATCTTTTGCACCAAATTTATCGGCTGTTTCCATTGAGATTCCTGCGTGTGCCCAGCAGGCCCCCGCACTCATAACCATTGCCACATTTATGGCTTCCGTAATCTCTTCTTTTGTTACTCCCTCTTTAAGTCCGTCTCTTATGCAACTCCTTATACACCAAGGGCATTTAGCCAAAAGAGCACAGGCTAATCCCATTAATCCCTTTTTTAGTTTTTTTGATAAGTGACCATCAGCATAAACCATTTCATGGAAAGCCGAAAATTTCTCATGTGTTTCCCCGCTTAGCTTGTGAAATTCTTGTATTTGAGGAGTTATATTTTTACTAATAAAATATCCCTCCGTTACGTCTTTTTTGTCTTTCATCAAATCATAATTTTCAAAGGCAATGCTACCAAAAGCATAGGGTTGGCCCATTGCGAGTCTCATGGCAATAAAAATTCCTTCAGCAATCTGCTCATCTGTGGCACCTTCTGCCTTGGCTAGTTTCGTTCTTGATCTTATACAATACGGGCATCCCGTTATATGTGCACACGCCATCGCAATTAGTTGTTTGTCCCTTAAGCTAATTAGCCCTTCTTTAAAGACCTCGTTTTGATATCCCATCCATGTATCATTCAATTCCGGTACAAGATTTTTAAGCTTAATCATGTATTCGGATATATTATCTTTATATATACTTTCACTCATAATAAACCCCCTCAATTTGGTAATATAAGTATTATAGTATGAACAGAGATAAACTTATACAGAAATTTTTATCAGCAAATAATCTTGCGAACTGTACGTTAATTCCGATTAATAATGATGCGTCATTTAGAAAATATTTTAGAATAAAAGATAAAGGATTAATTTTGATGGACGCGCCATCCGAGCTAGGAGAATCGATAGAATCATTTATTAAAGTTGACGGAATACTCTTAGGTCTTGATTTGAATGTTCCAAGAATTCTTGCTGTCGAACCCAATGATGGTTTTTTATTATTGGAAGATTTTGGAGAGAATGTCTTTTCAAAAATTTTATCCACAAATAATGAGGAAGGGCTGTACAAAAAAGCAATCGAAGTAATAGCCCATATACAAAGTAGCAATATTCACCCCGATTTAAATGAATACTCGATAGAAGAATTGCTTAAAGAGTCCAGGCTTTTTATTGATTGGTACTTAATCAAACACAAACAAATCAAAATTAATCCTAGTGATATTTTAGAATTTGAATCTATAATTTCAGCTTTGTTCCAAAGTATCTCGCCTGCTTTTGATACCATCGTCTTGAGAGACTATCACGTAGACAATTTGTTTTATTTAGGCGACATAAGGGAATTGACCATTATGAACTACCGGAGAAATCTGGTTGCACCTGTAGGACTAATTGATTTCCAGGATGCTCTAATCGGCTCACCAAGTTACGATTTAGCCTCTTTAATTGAAGATGTAAGAAGACCAATAGGCTTAGAACTTAAAGAGAGTCTTCTTAATCATTTTCTTTTGCATACAGATCTAGATTACGAAGAAACCGAGAGAGAGATTTCATTTTTTTCTGTTCAAAGAAATCTCAAGATTCTCGGAATTTTTTGTCGACTAAAATACAGAGACAAGAAAGAAGATTATATGAAATATTTAAACAACGGCATAGATTTCTTATCAAAACACTTAGAAGATTCATCGATGAAAGACTTAAATCGGTGGATGAAAAAGTTTGCTCCAGAAATAAGTCCTCTACGAATTAATATTTTGAATTAGTTTATCCAACTTTGTGCTTTTCACAGAAATACCTATAGAGTTTTCTTGATAGGTCTTCAATCTTAGCGAAGAATTTATATTGACTCCGTGTATGTGAAAAATTTTTCCTTCGGATTCAAAGACTGGCAATCTGGCCCTAATAAACCTGGGAATCTTGTTGTCTATAAAAATATCTTGTAATTTTTTTGGAGATCTCATTCCTTTTAATTTCATTCTATCCCCGTCTTGAAAATTCCTGACACTAATAGGAAATTTCATCTTCGACAAATCAAAAAAAACATAATTTAAATTATCGTCAAAGTTTTCCTTTGTAATTTTTATCTCTAAATTGTCATTCTCCCATACCCCTTCGCAAAGAATATTCAAGTCTAAGACCGGATCCATATATTTTTGAGTTTTTATACAAAGGAAATTATACCCCTTCTCTATTTTTATATTATTTGTAAGAAGAAATTCCCAGGAAGCGCTACTTGATTTAATCAATCTTAAAATATCATCAATGTTCCTAAAGCTAATAAAATCCTTGGGGCCTATCTTCGTAAGAAAAAAACGGTACAAAATTTCCTTGATTTCAAAATCACTTAGATTCAAGATATCTTGAATTGAAGCGACAAACTCATAATCTGAGACCTCTTTAATCAAAGAAGGTTCGAGACCACTCAAACGTTCATCTATATATTTATTTTGCTCCGCAATCATTTGTAAAGTATTTGAAATAATAGAGTTTAAATTTGGATTAAATTGTTTTAATAATGGTATTAAGTTTTCTCTAATATTGTTTCTCGTATATTTAATATCAGAATTTGATTCATCTTCTATCCAATCAAGATTTTCTGAGATAAGAAAATCAGTTATCTGATTTTTTGTAAAACTTATCATTGGGCGAAAATAAGGACCTTCTAAAATCTTAATGCTTTGTAGGCCCTTTAAAGAAGAACCTCTTAATAATCTCATAAAAAAAGTTTCTATCTGATCATCTGAGTGGTGAGCCAGTAAAATATGTTTCGAGCCAGTACTCATTTGGATATTTTCTAGAAATTTTCTTCTAAATACTCTTCCTGTTTCTTCAATTCCTTTATTTAAATGCCTCGAAGCTCGTTTTATATCGAGTTTTTTTACATATAAGGGTATTTTGTTTGCCCTACATAAGCTTTCGACAAATTTTTGATCTGTTTCGGAATTCTTTCTCAAATAGTGGTTAAAGTGACATGCAAAAATCGATAAAGCTAACGGTGAACGGATGAGTGTATGAAGCAAGGCGACAGAGTCTCGCCCTCCAGATAAACCTATTACGACCTTATCCCCTTTCTTTAAATATTTTTCTAGCTCAGAACTTATACTTTGAAATAGATTCCGCCTCATTTAAAGAAAGTCCTCCTGAAATTATCAACTTGAATGCAGCCTCTGGTGAGATAGCTAATTCTTTGATTTCGTTTTTCTCAAAAAAGACGAGAAAGCCTGAGCTCGGATTGGGGCACGTTGGAACAAAAACGGGAATTTTGTCTAATTCTTTTGAATCTAATGGCTGAGTAGCAAAACCCAAACAGTATGCTCCTTTCCGTGGATATTCTACCAATACAACTTTTTGATTCTTCCCCCCTTCTGAGAAAACTATTTTTGAAATCTGTTTGGTTGCGGAAAAAATTGAATTAGCAAGGGGGATTTTTGATATCGTCCTTTCACCTATTTTCAATAAAAATTTACCTAATAGATTTTTAGTTGCCACTCCCAGTAGGGTGACAAGAAAAACAAAACAAAAAATAGCTATCAGGAACAATATGGCGTCAGTTACAGCTGGGGAAATATAAATTGGTAATATTTCTAAATTCACAAACCTCGCAGGAGTAAAATGAACTAAGGAATTTAACCATGTCCCTATCTGTATTACCAAATAAATGGTAATTATAAAGGGTATAAAAACTGCTAATCCTGAAAGAAAGTTCAATCTAATAAAATTAATTAATTTTTTCATTGAGCATCAATCCAAATTCGAAGACTCGCTTAGCTTTTTTCTAAGTGATTTGCTCGGACGAAAAGCAATCGCTTTTCTTCGGGAAATCTGAATTGTTTCACCAGTGGTAGGATTTCTCCCTAGCCTAGGCTCCCTATCTTGTATTTTTAATGAGCCAAACTTAGGAAGTTTAACATCATTATGGGCAGCCAAGTTGTCAATAATAATGTGGAAAAATTTATCAACTATTCGTGCGGACTCCTTAAGGTTGAACCCCAATGATTTATGTAAAATGTTTGTTAAGTCTTTTCTTGTCATTTTTTACTCTCTAATCTCCGCATTAATTTCTTTTTGTAAATTAATTACTAATTGCTCGAATATCGATGAAACCTCATCATCTTGAAGGGTTCTATCGTCTGAGCCAAAAACTACAGATAAAGATAAACTTTTTTTATTTTTTCCTAATTTCGAGTCCTCAAATAAATCAAAAACAAAAGTATCTTTAATTATAGGAGAAGGGAAAGAACTTATAGTTTCAAGTATCTTTTGAGATTGAATATCTTTGTCAACAACGATTGACAAATCTCGTTGAGTGAAAGGAAAGTTACCAAAAGGACGCATAATTTTTTTGGGATTGATAAAATTAGGAATTTTATCCACAAAAATGGTAGATAAAACTAATCCCTTTTTTATTTCATACTGACGTGAGACCTCAGGATGCAATTCTCCAATGTAACCAATTAAATATTTATTAAAATAAATCATTGACGATTTTGCAGGGTGTAGAATATCATTATAAATTTTTGATAGTTCAGATTTAAAAACAATTTGCTTAATATCTAATCCTAAAGATTGAAAAAACTTAAATAGTGAATTTTTTAAATCAAAAAAATCATCCTGTGATTTTTTCCAAAAAGGGTCGGAGGATTTATAGGAGCAGATAATTCCAATTTGCATACGTTGGCTAGGACCTAAATTATCATCAATGAAAATATTACCTATCTCAAAGAGCTTAAATGCTTCAAGGTTGTGATTAAAATTATACAAAGCATTTTGTATTAAGGATGGGATCAAGCTCGTTCTTAAAAATTTTGCATCTTGTGAATGTGGATTTAAAATTTCGAATTTCTTCAATTTGGGAAATGAAGTTCGATCATTAGTGAAACTAAAGTTTATTACTTCAGAGAAACCTTCAAGAGGGAAAACCTCCCTTCCTTTTGTAGCAATATTTCGTAAATCAATTGTGGGATTAAATATCTTCTCTCGTAAAGGAATTCTGGGTAGCACCGGTGGTATCGAATCCAGGCCAATGATTCTTGCAATTTCTTCAATAAGATCGCAATCATTTAACAAATCAAATCTATAGGGCGGTAAATTAAACTTATAAAAATCATCTTTATTGGATATACAATCAATAGATAAAGATGAAAGGGTTTGAATAATTTTGTTCTTTTTTAGTGATAAACCAAGGGTATTAAAAACTTTACTTAAATCAAGAGTGATAAAACGGCTATCTTTAATTCTAGGATTTGTATCTATATATTTTTTAACAATCGTTCCCCCACAAATAGTCGTTATTAAGTGTGCAGCATAAATCAAAGCGTTTGGTATTAAATGTTCTGATACTCTTCTTTCAAATCTAAACGATGATTCAGTAGAAATGTTGAGACTCTTTGAGCTTAGACGAATAGTTGTTGGATTGAAGGATGCACACTCCAATAAAATATTTTTTGTTTTTTTATTAATGCACGATCTTTTGCCGCCAATAACACCAGCAAAAGCTATAGGTCCTTTAGAATCTGAAATTGTTATATGGCCTTCAGAATTTTTAAGATTATCATCTAGTGTTTCAAAAGTATCTTTAACCTTTTTCGAAATATGAATACGATTTCCAATTATTTCATCAAAATCAAAAGCATGGATTGGATGACCAGTTAAAAACATAAATAGATTAGTTGAATCAACGATATTATTTACCGTATTAATGTTTAGTTTAGCCAATAAATTTCTAAGCCAAAATGGAGATTCTTGAATAAATATATTTTCAATTTTTATTAATGAATACCGAATTGCATCTTTAGTATTAATATGAACAGAAATACCATCAATATCATCTGTTAATTTATAATGTTTTGTTTTTGTGTTTAATAATTTATCTGTAAAATTTATATTTAAAACTGCAGCAAGTTCTCTTGCAATGCCAACGAAACTTAAACAATCTCCTCTATTCGGTGCTACGGAAATGTCAAAAATGAAATCCTCTAATTGTGAAAGATTATTAATCTTAGTACCAATTTTAGTTTTAGGAGGAAGTATAAATATTTTATCTTTCTCAGAATATCCGACACTGAGTTCATCAAGAGAACAAAGCATTCCGTGCGATTCAAGTCCTCGGATTTTAGTTTTTTTAATCTTTATGCTATCTAGAGATTTGTCTAAGTTATTAAGTTGTGATCCAATTTGGGCAAGTGGTACTAAATCATTTATCTTGATATTTTGCGCTCCACAAACTACTTGTAACAAGTTCTCCCCCGTATCAACAGTACAAATTGTTAATTTATCGGCATTAGGATGGGGGTCTATTGTTAAGATTTTTGCTGCAATTACCATAGGGTCAATTTGACTTAAATTGGAATGGGTTACGGATTCGACTTCAAATCCAATCTTTGTTAAAGTTTTCTCAATCTTTTGTGGATCAAGTTTTCTATTAAATATTTTTTCTAATTCGCTTAATGGAACAATCATGTTATACCTAACTATGCTATTATACTACATTTTTTTTATTACATTCTCACTCTTTTTTTTACTAAATAATGAAACTAAGATATCAACATATTGTGGAAACATGTTGATAACGATTTCTTTAATGTATCTAATCCCCTGAAATCATTAAATAATTTAATTTTCATACCTACTTCCCGATACAGAATTTGGAAAATAATGCATCATAAATATCTTCGTTAGATACTTCCCCTGTTATTTTTCCTATTTCATTTAGAAACTCTCTAATCTCAAAAGATACAATCTCCATTGGACTCCCATCGTTAAATAATTTTAATGAATTTTGAATTGACATAATCCCCTTTCTTAGGTGTCTCACTTGTCTTTCAGTTGTTAATAGAGCCTCGTCAGAATCTAAATTGTCTCCCATTTTTGATAATTCTGGTAATTTTTCAACCAATAAGTCCACATTTATGTTCTTTTTTGCAGAAATCTTTATATATTCGACACCTTCCTCAATTAATTCATTTTCAATCTTCCATTTTTTGTCAAATCCATATATATCGCACTTATTTAATATATATATTTTTTTTCCACGTGGAATAAAGTCAAATTTTTGATCAACTAATTTTATATTGATGTCCGAATCCATTACGATAAGTACCAAATCAGAATAATCAACTTGGTCTTTGGCTTTTTGAATTCCAATATTCTCAATTTCATTTGTAGTAATTCTCATCCCAGCTGTATCAGAAAAAACTATTTTTTTTCCATCAACGATTATTTGAGCATCTAACAAATCTCTAGTGGTTCCGGGGGTAGATGTAACGATGGCTTTTTCCTCGTTAATTATAGAATTCAATAGGGTTGATTTGCCAACATTTGGTTCACCTAAAATTAGCACCCTTAGCCCGTCTATAATAAGTCTCCCTCTACGATATGTTTGCATTAGAAGATTAGATTGATTGATTAGATTCTGAAATTCTTCTTCAATAGAATTCTTGTCGAATTGAGGAATTTCTTCTTCTGGAAAATCGACTCTAGCTTCAATTTCAGATAAAAGATTGATACCTAACTGCCTAAGATTATTGAATTTTTTTGTAATTGCTCCTGAAATATTCTTAGTTGAACAACGTGCGGATGCTTCAGACTGAGAGGCGATTAATGTCGATATAGCTTCAGCTTTTAACAAATCAATTTTACCGTTTATGAATGATCTATAAGAAAACTCACCTGGTTCTGCTATTCTTGCTCCAAGATCTACAATGGTGTTTAAAACTGTGTTGGGAACAACAAATCCTCCATGTGTATGAAATTCTATTACATCTTGTCCTGTTAATGAATTTGGTGAGCTAAAAAAAATGCAAATTGATTCGTCAATAATTTCTCCTCGATGTACCAAATTCCCAAAATAGACCATTCTATGTTTAAGGTCTTCGCTATTACAACTAGCTTTAAATAGTTTTAATGCAATTTTTTTGGAATCAGAGCCACTTATTCTAATAACCGAAATTGAACCAGCTCCGGATGGTGTGCAAATAGCGCAAATAGTGTCATTAAGTAATTGAATTTTATTTCTCATCTTAATCTAATAAGAATACGCTTTATTAATGTTAACAACTAAAATTATATTAAATTTTTTTTTTGCGATATACTAGTCACTCTGCTATAATACTTTGGTTTAATTACCCCCAATCACCACCTGGGAGGGCAACTAATGGGTCTATGCTTTGATTTTTCTGAAGAACAAAATATGATGCGTGATGCAATTAAAACATTTTGCAAGGAAGAAGTTGAACCTCTCGTTGAAAATGCAGAAAAACAAGAATCTTTTCCTATCGAGTTGTATCCCAAGATGGCAGAGATGGGCTTATTAGGAATATGTTTCGATGAAAAATATGGTGGCTTGTCTCTTGATAAGGTTACAGAGTGTATATTAGCCGAAGAATTGGGCAGAACATGCGCTGGGATAGCAAAAGGCGTAAATGCCCACGTTGACTTAGCATGCTTGCCCCTCTCTAAGTTTGGAACCGAGGAACAAAAAGAAAAGTATTTGGTCCCCTCAATATCCGGAGAACTGATTGGTGCACTCGCAATAACTGAACCAAATGCCGGTTCTGACGCAAGAGCAATAAAAACAAGTGCTACACAAGAAAAAGATAAGTGGATTTTAAATGGAACAAAGACATGGATTACAAATGGAGTAATTTGTAATTATGTAGTTGTTGCAGCATATACAAACAAAGAAGATAGAAAAAATGGTATTAGTATTTTTCTAGTTGACAAGGATACTCCGGGGTTTTTAGTTTCAAGAAAAATTGAAAAATTAGGACATAGGTCATCAGATGTAGCTGAATTGGTATTCGAAAATTGCGAACTTCCCAAAGATGCTCTTCTTGGAGGAGAAGAAGGAAAATTTCAAGCATTAATGGAGACATTGATAGCTGCAAGAATTTCACATTCCATAAAGAGCGTTGGCCTTGCAACTGCTGCATTTGAATATGCTTTAAGCTACTCAAAAGAAAGAGAAGCTTTTGGAAGAAAAATTAATAAGTTTCAAGGAATAAGTTTCAAATTAGCCCAGATGGCAACAAAAATTGAAACCGCAAGATTGCTTGGATATAAGGCCGCATGGCTCTACGATCAAGGTAGGCCTTGCGTTAAAGAGGCATCAATGGCCAAGCTTTACTCAGCCGAAGTGGTACAGTGGTGCGCCACTGAAGGGGTTCAGGTTTTAGGTGGTTACGGATATGCAACTGAATATGCAGCTGAGAGATTTTATAGAGATGCCAAACTGGCATCCATCACTGAGGGCACATCCGAGATTCAACAGATTATTATTGCTAGGGAGCTTGGAATTTAAATTATCTTTGTTAAGCTAAAAATAGAAAAGCAAAAGGAGATTTACAATGGGAACACAGATACCAAATGTTGATGACACTAGGGAATTACTTAAAAAAAATCAGATTGGGATTGTAGGAATAGGTGAAACAGAACAAGGAAAAATTCCAGGAAAAAGTTCTTTTGATTTTCTCTCCCATGCATCAAAGTTAGCAATAGAAGATGCCGGGATTCTCAAATCTGACGTGGATGGAATTATAACAGCCTTTTCTTTGGTTGAAGAAACTTTTATGCATTGTACAACTTTTGCAGACTACATAGGAATCAATCCTAAGTATTTTGAATCCATTGCTATAGGTGGGGCTACTGCTGTATGGATGACAGCTGCGGCTGCGATGGCTATCAATTCTGGCCAAGCCGAAGTCGTCTTGTGTGCAAGAGGAGACAACACCCTTTCCGGAATTTCTTCTGCAGGAATGATTGCCTTAATTAGAGAAATGTGTCATGGAGAATTTGAATATCCATTTGGTTTAACAACACCAGGGGGCTATGCTTTGCTGGCGCAAAGATATCTTTACGAAACTAAAGGAAAGAGGGAACATTTGCACTCCGTTGCTGTAACAATGCGCCAACATGCCAAATTAAAGGAAAATGCTATGAATAAAGATGATTTATCTTTGGATGATATTTTAAACACAAGACTATTAGCTTCACCTCTAACAAAATATGATTGCTCAATTGTTACTGATGGGGGTGCTGCTTTTATCGTTACAACAAAGGCAAAAGCCAAAGAGCTTGGGATAAAAAGGGATCCCGTATATTTGCATGGAATGGGGCAAGGCTTTTCGCACCAATACTTAACCTCATGCGCAGATCTGAATCAAATTTATGGGGCAATAGAAACATCCGGAGAGAAAGCATTTAAAACAGCCGGCATGACAAATCAAAACGTAGACGTAACGTTTCTTTATGATTGCTTCACCATTACAACCCTACTAGAACTTGAAGGTCTTGGAATCGTTCCTAGGGGGCATGCGGGTGCTGCTGCACTTGAAGGAAGGCTCCACAAAGATGCGGACATACCCCTGAACACTCATGGTGGACTGCTTTCGCAAGCTCACCTTGGAGCTATGCACCATGTTGTTGAAGCAGTTTTACAATTAAGGGGAGAAGCTGGGGAACGG
This sequence comes from Candidatus Dadabacteria bacterium UBA1144, assembly GCA_002311855.1. Lineage (GTDB taxonomy): Bacteria > Desulfobacterota_D > UBA1144 > UBA1144 > UBA1144 > UBA1144. The sequence continues at coordinate 221,819 of DCAB01000012.1, forward strand.
CAAGTAAAGAGCCCTAGTACAGCCCTGGTTCACGGAAATGGAGGCATAGTTTCAGCGCATAGCACCATTCTTTTAGGGAACGAGCCACTAAGTTAATATTTCATAGGAGCTATAAAATGTCAGAAGAGAAAATAGAATATCAAAAACCACTTCCTGATTTTAGACCTGAAACAAAACCATTTTGGGATGGAACAAAGCAGCATAAATTGTTGTTGCCAAAATGCAAAGAAACAGGAAAGGTTTTTTTCTATCCAAGGGCTATTAGTCCCTTTCCTGAATCTGTTAACAGAGATTTTGAATGGGTTGAATCAACAGGGAAGGGTAAAGTATGGACCTATTCTGTTCACTATATGGGACCAACAAGGGCCTACAAAGGTGAGGTTTACGTGGTAGCGCTCATTGAACTTCACGATGGAGTCAAGATGATGTCAAACATAGTAGAATGTGATCCAGAAAGTGTAACAATAGGAATGGAAGTAGAAGTAGTTTTTGAGGACGCGACAGAAGAAGTTACTTTTGCAAAGTTTAAACCAGTAAAGTAAGGGGAAAACAATGGATGACAAATTATTTTATGAAGATGTTGAAGATGGGGCGGAACATGAATCAAGTGGAAGAACCGTAACTGAGGCAGATGTAGTAAATTTTGCTGGGCTTTCCGCAGACTTTAACAATATGCATATCGATGAGGAGTTTGCTAAAAACACAGTCTTTAAAACCAGAGTTGCTCATGGGATGTGTGTATTATCAATAGCTACCGGGCTTTGGTTTACGATGCCAAGGTTAGCGACAGTTGCATTCATGGGATTGCAGGATTGGAGATTTTCTGGTGCTGTTAAGCCGGGAGATACAGTTAAAATAACCCGCAAACTGGTGGAAAAGAAAGAACACAAAAGGCCCAATATGGGATTTTTAAACTGGGAAGTCAACGTAGTTAATCAGACGGGGGATGTGGTTCAAAAGGGTATCTGGGTCATATTGGTGCAACGAAAAAATGCTTAATGATAGTTTTCCCATATTATAATAAATCTAATGATTTAAATAAGTTAGGTGTAATCTACCTCCCTTTTTTTCTAAAAAAGTGTTGACTTTACTAAAGTAACTATGTTAAAAAGGTTAATAACCTTATAAAAGGAGGTAGGTATATGTTAGGATATGTACTTTTACTTGTAGGTTTCGTATTCTTTTGCAACGGTATGACACTGTTGGGCAAGACTGGCGGAAAAGAAGTCGGTATGCTTAACGGTGCTGTAGCTATTCTAATTCTAGTCGCTGCATTTACGGGAGCTGGGCTTGGTCCAGATGGTGCAGCAACAACCGCACTTGTTTCCGTTTTTGCTTTGATTTACGTCATGGCATTTGCTGTTTTCACGCTAGGACATGATGGTAAAGGCCTTGGCTGGTATTGTCTTTTCGCTACCATAGTTTTCTTATGGTACGGGCAATTCTTCCTAAGTGTTGGAGCAATGGAATTAGGCCTGTTTAACATTGCATGGGCTGTCCTTACTCTTGTTGCATTCTTAGTTCTTGCACAAGGTAAAGCACTTGGAACTCTGTTAGCATATTTATTTATTGCAGAATCATTTGTAACACTATTGATTCCTGGAATGAACATGCTTACAAAAGGGGTCCTTTTCTAAAAGAAAGGAAACTTACTATAAAATTTATATGAGGGGCCAGTTTACTAACTGGCCCTTTTCTTTTTAATCTTACTGACAATTAGAAGTTGATATTAGTTCTTATGAAAGAGAATGTTCTTACCGATCCCGATTGTTAGTCTCCGGTTTTCAACTTTTAAGGGACCAAATATCTAGGAAGTGGTTATTTTTTCCCATACCATTTAGGCGAGGATCCACCCGTGAATATGCTTACATTTTTTATTCTTAAGTATTCGTCTATTCCTTCCAAACCTAATTCCTTCCCAACGCCGCTTTGTTTGAACCCACCATAAGTTGTTTCAGGGACAATTCCACCATAGGTGTTAATCCACAAATATCCAGCGTCAATTCGTTTTGACACTCTTATTGCTCTGGAAATATCTTGAGTCCATATTCCTCCAGCCAAACCATAATCAGTATCATTAGCTAAATTAATCGCTTCGTCCTCATCATCAAAAGGTATCATAGCCACAACGGGGCCAAAAACTTCCTCTTTGAATAAGATGTTTTTGTTAGAATTAATTTCGATTAGGGTAGGTAAAAAATAGTAGCCCTTTAATTTTTTATTTTCCTCCCCCCCAAACAAAACTTTTCCGCCTTCTCTGATTCCAGCTTCAACATAGTGATGCACTTTATCAAAATGAGTCTTAGACACTAAAGATCCTATTTCTGTTTTTTTATTTTTTGGATCACCTTGGACAATCTGTGCTATTTTTTCAACAAATTTTTTCTTAAATTTTTTATAAATTTTTCTATTCACGATTAATCTCGTTACCGCAGTACAATTTTCCCCCTGATTAAAAAATCCTCCCCTAAGATTTGCCTCTAAACATGATTCGATATCTGCGTCTTCAAAGATGATATTTGGGGCTTTCCCTCCTAGCTCCAAAGAAAGCCTAGAAAGGTTTGCTGAACTTTCCTGCACTATTAATTTGCCAACAGGTGTTGAGCCTGTAAAAGAAATTTTTGAAACAAGGCGGTTTTTAACGAGTGCGGTTCCAGCATCTTCTCCTTTTCCAGGACAGACATTGATAACCCCTTTTGGGACCCCACATTCTTCGCAGATTTTTGCTAGTTCAAGTGTTCCGTGTGGCGTAAGCTCAGAAGGTTTAACCACCATTGTGCAGCCCGCTGCGAGAGCCGGGGCCATTTTCCATGACGCCAGCAGCATAGGGAAGTTCCAGGGAAGTATTAGAGCAACAATCCCTACTGGTTCTTTGATGGTCAATGAAAGAAGATCCTTGTTCAATACTTGTGAGTCACCATGAATCTTAGATGCAAGGCCTGCATAATATTCAAAGGTTCTAGCAACTCCGGCTATTTCTACCAATATGCTTTCATTGATTGGTTTTCCCGTTTCTTCGGTATTAATCAATCCTAAGTAGTCGGCTCGCTCTCTTATTTTCTCGGCTATTTTAAATAATATATTTCCGCGAATGCTTCCTGGAGTTACGGACCAGGCATCAAATGCCCTGTGAGCAGATTGACAGGCTCTATCAATTTCATTTTTTGAAGCTAACGAAATTTCTTCAAGGGGTTCAAGGGTTGCTGGATTTTCCCTGATATATGAATTCTCTAACTCTACAAGCTCTCCATCTATTAGAGCAACGGACTTGCGCATTGAATTAATTTATCATGGAATGTGGTTTTAAGAAACCATTACTCTATCGATTGAGTTGCAGGGGCAAGGGAAAGTATTATAACAGTTCTTTTGTAGGTAGAGAAAACCTATTCAACTAGTTCACCATTCTCCCATGTTCCAGGCTCAAACTTGCAATCTGGACTAAGCCCCTTGTGTCCTGGGACAAGTTCACAAATTGTTCACAGGTGATTTTCAACCTTAGAAATGCATTAAAAATAAAAAGACTTAAATTGGGTATTCGCTTAGGGAAGAAAAGGGCCCTTCTCGTAAGAAGAGCCCTAAAATTACCAGTTGTTCTTAGGCACCTGGATACATTGGGATCATGAATCTGTGTCTCATTGTATATTTAAATGGTGTTGAGAACAATAATGCTCCGAAATCTTTTTCAGGATCTCTTTCAACTGTTCTCTCCCATACAATTGACGCTGGTGGAATGATTAAGTTAAATGTGAACGAAATCAAGCCGTGAACTGTTACGTTGCCTAATTGACCTCCCATGAAGTCAAAAGGCGTCCCAGCCATATACCATGATCTTACATCTTCTCCAGTACATGTTCTTACAGAGCTAGGATCCAATTGGAATCTGTGTCCTGTTCCGAACTGCGGTGGCAACTCAGAACCAAGATGTGTAACTTGGTGTCTGGTGCGTGTTATATCTGGATAAGTTGTAATTCTGTAATTTAATCTACCCCAGTCTGTTTTACCATAGAATGTTGGTTTGTGTGGGGTTGGTTTGTCTGAATAACGACCATTTGCTGAATGGAATACATAACCTCTTCTTTCCATTGTCATATTGAAGTAGTTATCGTTTGTTCCATGCTCAAAAGCTGCAATATAAGCGGCTTTTTTAGGGAATCCGAATGGTTCTCTACCAGCAAAAATTGGTGAGTCGTTTGAAAGGTACATATAAGGGTAATATCCACCCTTCGTTACGTGCCCGTCTTGACCTTTAACCGTTGAAGAGGCTGTTACGCCAAACTCCATGTATGGTCCAAGCATTGTGTTTCTGTGTATAACATACCAGAACTCAAGGATTGGATCATGAAGCTCAACCGGGTCAGGTATGATAGCATTCAAGTTAGCTTCGTCCGCTTCAACTACAAAAGCCATCCAACGGCTTTCTGTATAAGTCAAAGGGATGATATCGTAGTCGAAAACAGGATCGGCAACACCCTGAGAGACAATATGAATTCTATCTCTATCAAGTGGTAGCGGTGGAACTTCGCCTTCTTCTAACCACGGATAACTATATTCGTTTGCTTGTTTTCCCATGATTTATTTCCTCCTTAATTAATTGAGTTCCTTACGCACCTTGGTGAATTGGGAACTGTTGTCTTAAACCATACTGATATGGTGTTGCGTAGCCTCTGTAGCTGGCTGGTCTTTCATATGTTTCAGTCCAGACAACTTCAGGAACTGGGATGATTAGGTCAAAAGTAAATGAAATTAAACCTTTAATAGCATTAACTTTTATCTCTGCACCCATATTGTCAAATGGTGTTGCTTGTGCGAACCAATTTATGGCATCGCCAGAAGCAGTTCTTGTGTGCTCAGGTTTGACTTGGAATCTGTGTCCTTCGATGTTAAACGCCGCTGGAAGTTTAGATGGTAGATATGTTAACTGCCATTCTGAACTTGCTACGTCACAACGTGTGTCAACCTTCATATTGAATTTGCCCCAGTCAGTTTTTCCATAGAAAAATGGTGGTTTGACGTCGGCATCATCATATTTGCCTTGCTGTGCGGTTAAAAGGTAACCATTTCTTGTCATTGAAAAGCCAAAATAGTCGTTTCCTTTTTCGCCACCATGCTCGGTGATTCTGATATAGGACATTTTTTTAGGGAATCCTAAAACACGGCCTGCATCAACAGGTGCATCACCTGTTAGGTACATATATGGATAGTAACCAGCTTTCCATGTGTTACCTTTTGGATCTGTATGCGTTGCGGAGATTGTTACTCCGAACTCAATATATGGTCCTAGCATTGTGTTATAGTGCATTACGTACCAATACTCGACAAGTTCTGCATCGTCACCGTCCCATATTGTTAATGGTGGGTTTGGACATAGTCTCTGTCTCGTATCAGCAGGTACATCAATAACAAACGCGCTCCATCTTGAATCACTATAAGTTAGAGGAAGGACATCAATATCCCATAGAGGATCGGCAGGGTTGCCGACAATCCATGTATTAATGTCTCTTTCCATCGGACTTGCAGGTATTTCGTCTGGAGCCATTTTCCAGTACTTATCGTCTACATTAAGATGACTTGGCATCGTTATAGACCTCCTTAGTTGGATTTTGCGCAATTAAAAATAAGATACAGTAGTCAAGAAGCCCACTTGTAGCCTCTCCACACCCCGTTATTACAATTAAAGCAAATACAGCAGAAATAGTCAACGAGTTTTTGTTAAAATTGGGTCAAGCGATCCAATTACTTCAAAATGTAGTCTTTTGTGATTTAGAAGACGTATTAAATTTAATAAAAGCACCGCAGGAGCTCCTCTCTTATAGTCCCATTTTTTTTTCCAGTAGCTCCGCTACCAAAACAGCCCTCTCGTTAATCAGCAAGGTGGCTCTTGAGTCAAAAGGGGTGTCCATTAAATCAATTATTACAAGCTCAGAGCCTGTTTTTAGAGCAACGTCGGGCAGGCTGTTTGCTGGTGAAACTTGCAAAGAAGAACCAACGACAATCATAAGAGTGGTGTCTTTACACTTATCAACCGAGGAGTCCCATGGCACTTTTGGTAGGGCTTCTCCAAAAAATACAGCAGTAGGTTTTATCAAGCCTTGGCATGGCTGTCCTTCAAATTCTTCACAAATCGGGGGGTTTTCTCCTTTTTGGACTCTTTGTATGATATCGTCCATTGAATAAATTTGACCACACTGTAAACAAGAAGCTCTTCTAAGAGATCCATGTAATTCATGGACATCGGAACTCCCAGCTTCCAAATGAAGTCCGTCGACATTTTGAGTTATTACACCTTTAATTAAATCCTCTTTCTCTAGTTTGGCTACAAGCAAGTGGGCTTTGTTCGGTTTTGCAGATGACCTAATTGGATACATTTCAAGCGCGTAATTAAAATATTGCGTTGGATCGCTTAGGAATCCCTGTATTGATACTATTGACGAATCATATTTCTCCCATGATCCAGAGCCAGGAGTACGGTAATCAGGTATTCCTGAGTCGGTACTAATGCCAGCTCCAGTAAACACGACGGCGCTTCTATTCCCCAGAATCATATCTGCTAATTTTTGAATTTGTTCGTCTAGCGTCATATTAAACACAGGAAGGATTATTTAAAATCCTTCCTGATAATCAATTTTTAGCCGTTTTCGTCGGTTCTTGTTGGCAAACCCATTTGTTCGGCAGCAGCATTGATGGCAGCTAATCTCTCTGGTGTAAGAGCAGACTCTGGTTGTAAAACACCTAGTTTTGTCAGTTCCTCGTCTACAGCAGGATCAGCAATGGCTGGTGTACCAAACTTTTCTTGATAGATAATGTCCCCATAGGCTCTTCTTGGTCGCATTCCCATAGATTCAACGGTTTCTCCGGGATAACCAATGGCCATTGCCCATACGAACTGAGCAGTCTCTGGAAATCCTAGCAACTCACCAATTTTTGGTGGAACCCCCGCATAAGCACAACAACCTAGCCCTAGAGCTGTAGCCATTAGCTGAGCTTGAGCCATAGCCATTCCAGTTTCACAACTAAGCATATAGCTGACGACTGGATCAGGAAAGGTTGTAAGTCTTGGTAGAGTTGAATTTTCAATGTTGTCCAAGCTCCAACCATGACTCGGGTTGATAGCGCCAAGTTTAAAAATCTTTGGGAGCATCTCTGGAAGGCCTTCGAACCACCATTTTCTGTCCAAAGCAAAAACTAAGCTTACCGGTGCCATTTGAGCCATCGGAATATTAAAACTAGATACTATTTTAGTAAAAGCATCCTTTGTTTCCTGCTTTGACACGATGGTAATTGTTACAGCATTAGCGTTTCCCATATGTGAAGCGGTTCTGGCAGCTTGACAAATAGCTTGTATCTTTTCCGGTTCTACCGGCCTATTGGGATCATAAAATCTACATGAACGTCTATCCCCAATAACGTTCATAAAATCTTTTCCTTGATAATCTAAACCCATTTTATTCCTCCTTTTTTGAATAATGTAATAGAAAAACTTCTACTTCTATAGTACAGAATTTGGCATTTTTTTGCAATAACTTTAATAATTTGCTGGTAAAGGGGGTCTAAAAATTCCCGGTTTGCTGAAATAGGTCTAAAAACTCTTGTTTTGTTTCGTTATTTAATAGCTCTAAATTTGTAAGAATAGATATCGCTTCCGTCTTTCGCTTTTCTGACAATTCCTACAATTGTCTCAACTTCCATCTCTAGTTTTAAGTCGTTTTCTAAGTCGTCAGCCTCTACTTGGGCCATAACCCTTACTTCTTGTTCGGGAAAATCGACAAGGCCTAAACCAAAAGGGACCGGGAAATCAGGAAGGCTCCTTCGGACAATAGTAAAAGAATGTAGAATTCCCCTTCTTGGAAGAAGAGTAGGTTCAACATCATCTTGGAAGCTCACGGGATCTGCTAAATATGCAGGGAAGGTCCAATTCCCTGAGGACTTAGACTTACCCGCTATCAATCTTGGTTCGGGGTCTTCTGTAAATAAATCCGCGTGCAAAACTTTTCTGTCTTCAGGTTCACTCATAACAATCTCCACATAACTGTAGTTGTTATTTGCCCAATATGCTTACCACACAGGTAATTCCGTCCATAGCAGGTTGGGCACCCCCCATAGTCTCAATCAAGCCAATTTTAGGGTTGGGCACTTGATATCCTGTTGCCTCTCCTCTTAATTGATTAACAATCTCAACAGTTTGAAGAATTCCGGTTGCACCAACTGGGTGGCCCCGTGAAAGGAGTCCTCCACTTGGATTGATTGCAATGTCACCATCATAATTAGATTTTTCTTCTTCTATTAGTGTCGCGCCTTCGCCTTTTTTTGCAAATCCCAGTGCTTCTGCGACTATCAGCTCTGCAATAGCAAATGCGTCATGAATTTCTGCAATGTCTATATCTTTGGGTCCAAGCCCTGCGTGTTCATATGCCATACCTGAGGTTCTTGTCACATTTTCTGAGGGATCACACGTCAGACCAGTAGCTGAGGAATAGCCCCCTGATTGGGCAGCGATTCCAAGCACTTTAATGGGTAGCCTGTCTTTGTCCCGTTTGATTTTGTTTAGCATGTCACCGCCAACCAAAACTGTTGCCGCAGCAGAGTCTCCAATGGGACAACACATGCTTCTTGTCAAGGGGTCGGCTATCATAGGATCCGCCATTACTTGTTCGACTGTAGTTTCTTTTCTAAACTGTGCTATTGGATTCATCGCGGCGTGTTTTCTGCTTTTCACAACTACCTTAGCCAAAGTCTCAGCGGAAACGCCATACTCGTCCATGTATCTTCTTGCCCTCATCGCATACAAACCAGGCATGCTCATGCCCAATGCAACTTCAATGTCATCTTCCTCAAGAGGAAGTGGGCCACCTGACATAATTTTGGATAGGTTTTCTACCCCCCATGCCAAGGCTAAATTATTTTGGCCATAAGCTATAGACCTCCACGCTTCCCAAAAAGATAACGTGCCGCTTCCACAGGCACCTTCAACGTTAATCACGGGTTGGCCGACTATTCCAATATCCTTAAGTGTTCTTTGACCAACGCCCATTCCTTGATAAACGTGGCCGCAGAATGCTATTTCGATATCTCTTGGGTGTATACCAGCGTCTTTAATCGCCGCCCAAGTCACCTCTCTTCCAAGAACATGTGCGGCTTTCGTTGGGAACTTGCCACACGGATGTTGTCCCACGCCAATGATATAAACATCTCTTAAGCTAGCCATTTACAAAACCTCCCTTGAGTTTCAAATCCAATAAAAGTAGAAAGAAAATTGTAAATTGAAAAACGTAAAAAGGCAATAAGAACCCCTATGCCCAATTAAGTGCTTTGTATAAAGCATTCTTTATTATAGGAAAAATTTTCTGTGTTCTTGTGGGTCTAATTAAATTATCTATGTTCACGACCTCTACAATACCTTTTGTTGCATTTGTAATGAATATAGCCTCAGGAAACAAAATTGACCCAAGCTCATATTTCCCCTCCAAAATGTTTAGTCCTTTTTCGTTGGATATATCAATTATCAAGCTCCTTGTTATTCCGGGAAGTAGGCCGCAAGACAAAGATGGGGTAAACAGGTTGGAGCCTTTTATCCAGAATATGTTTCCTGATGTGGTTTCGGAGACTAAATTGTCTGGATTAAGAAAGAGAGCATCATCGAAACCTTTTTTGATTGCACTTCTTCTCTCTAAAACAGAAATAAGATAATTGGTTGTTTTGTGTTTAACCAAGTCATGAGAACAGTTTCTTGTTGCTTGTGCAATGGTTAATGAAATCTCATTTTTTACTGAATCATCCTCTTTAATTGAGACCATAACAATTGTTTTGGTGGATTTCCCAAAATACACCCCCTCCCCAGATCCTAACAACGCGATTTTTATTACCAAGTCTTTAGAGTGGTGTCCTTTTACAAAAGTTTCAACAAGATTCTGTATATAAAAATCACCAGGATACTTAAGCAAAAGAAATTCCGCGGAGTGTTTAAGTCGCGCAAGGTGTCTATCAAAAAAAACCGGCAATTTCTCCTTGTACCTAAAGGTTTCAAACACTCCTTCGCCAAAGAGAAAAGCTCTATTAATCTCGCTTGCGTTTTTCAATTGCTTATCAAAATAAATTGATTCTTTCATCGTTTCTCTAGCGCCAACTTAAATGCCCTTGCTTTTAAGATGGTTTCTGAATTTTCTTTTTTTGGAATCGAATCCCAAACAATTCCCGCCCCAGTAAAAAATTTTGAATTTTTTTTCTCAATTTTACAAATTCTTATCCCTACGGAAAAACAAAAATCACCATTGGGTTCAAATAGGCCTATCGCACCACAGTATGGTCCCCTATGATGGTTTTCTATCTCCTTTATAATTTCAATAGCTCTTGATTTCGGAGCTCCAGTTACGGACCCGGGAGGCATAATGTTGGTAAAAATTTTTTCATTGTTTGTATCTTTTTTTAAAATCCCTTCTATTTCTGATTCTAGTTGGTAAAGTGTTGAATATCTCTTTTTTCTAAACAATTTCTTTGATACAACAGAGCCCGTTCGGCAAATTCGTGATAAATCATTTCGCATCAAATCTACTATCATTAAATTTTCTGCCAACTCTTTTTTATCATAATTAATTTTGTCCCGAGTTCCAAGTATGGTAGGAGAGGTTCCTTTAATCGGTTTTGTGGTTATTTTGTTTGCTGATTTTTCTATAAAAAGTTCCATTGAGCCACTTATTATTGTATGGTCAGGGAACTCTAAAAACGAAGCATAGTCTACCGGTTGTTGAGAATAGTATTTCATAAATAATTTGTAGGGGTTTTTTGGTGAATCAAAGCTAAATTCTCTAGTTAAATTTATTTGGTAGATGTCTCCTTCTTTGATATATCGTTTGGCTCTAACAATTCCATTTAGGAATTTTTTATCGGGCTGGGTTCTGTTGAGCTTGTTCGGTTTGTTTGAAACAGAAGGAGTGACAAGTCTTTTCCCGAGAGTGTCTTGATCGTAAATGTTAAAAATGGCCTTATAATGAGGGGGTTTGACTTTTTTTTCCAAAAACTCAAATGAAAAATATCCGCACACATAATGACCTTTTTTTAAAATTGTCTCTATCGATTTTATGAAAGATTTTTTCTTGATTACCTGTTTTTTTCCTTTATAAATAAGCCTAATCCCGCTCGAATTCTCATAAATACACCCTACAGGGTTAGAAAATTTTATATTAGACCATTTGGTTTTTTTAAGTTGCCAGCTTGCGTTTCTAGACCTAAGATGTGTCGTCATTTTTTTCTAATTCTGATGAATCGACCGTTAGTTTTTCAAAATTGGAGTTGTTAACCGGTAAATCAAGAGAATCTCTTAATATTTCGGCAACATCTTTAATTTTGATTGTTTCGTTGTCATGATGTTTTGCGGCATCCTCGAACATGGTGCTACAAAAAGGACAGGCAACAGCAGCGGTTTTGACTCCGAGGTTTTGAATCTCATCAAACCTGTTCCAGCTAACTCTCGGTGCCTCTTCCTCCATCCAGACCTTTCCTCCCCCAGCTCCACAGCAAAAGCTGTTTTCCCTACTCCTGTCTAGCTCCTTAATTTCTAATCCGGGTATTGAGGTTAGTATTTCTCTGGGCTCATCAAAAATCCTATTGTGCCTCCCTAAATAGCAAGGGTCATGATAAGTTATTTCTTCGTCAATATTTTTTGTGGGAGAGAGTTTTCCTTCTTTGATTAAATTATTTAGAAACTCGGAATGGCTTACGACCTCAACATCAGAGCCAAAATCAGGGTATTCGTTTTTTAATGTATTAAAACAGTGTGGGCAGTTTGCCACAACCTTTTTTACGTTAAACCTTTTCATGGTTTCTATGTTTGTCATCGCTAATTCTTGATAAAGAGCCTCATCGCCCAATCTTCTCGCGGGGTCTCCAGAGCAAGTTTCGCTGGGTCCCATAATAGCAAATTTTACGCCCGCCTCTTTAAGTAGTTGGGCAATCGTTGATGCAACTTCCTGTCCACGAGGGTCATATGCGCCAAAACAACCAGTCCAAAAAATTACGTCATAGCTTTCCGCGCTGTCACCTCCTCCGTTTCCAAGAACGGGTGTTCCTTCGGCTTTGGCCCAAGGCGCCCTATCAGATGCCTCAAACCCCCATGGGTTGCCATAACTTTGAAGTTTTTGAAGTGTCCTAACTGATGGTCCGGTAAGTTTGCCTTCCATGGTAAGGTAGCGCCTCATCTCAAGTATTTTCCCCATCTGATCAATCAACAGAGGGCACTGTTCAACACATGCGCCACATGTTGTACAAGCATAAAGCTCCTCGGGTGTCACCCATTTTTGGTCAGGCAAATACTCGGTTTTCATTTGTTCTTTGTTCGCATTTTCGGTAGCAAAATGTCTTAATTTGATTACAATATCTCGGGGAGAAAGGGGCTTGTCGGTTGCCCAGGCAGGGCAAACGTCGGTGCATCTCCCACACTCAGTACACGTGTATGCATCCAGGACGTCTTTCCAGCTAAAGTCCTCAAATTTCCCGCTTCCAAAATGTTCTATGTCTTCAGGAATGTTTTCAAAATCTAATTTGGTCATTTTTCCTGTGGGTTCAAGATTTTGAAAAAATACATTAGGAACAGCTGTAAGAACATGGCTGTGTTTTGAATAAGGCAGATAGTTTAAAAAAGCTAAAAGTATACATACGTGGAACCACCAAAAAAACTCTGCTGTAAATGCAATCGTTGTAAGGTTCGCGTTGGCCAGAAAGAAAGAGGCCCATATAGATGAGATTGGAAGCCAGGACTCCCTCTCTGTTCCCATTGCAATCTCCGATGCTCTAAATCCAAAATCAGAAACCATTAAGGCAAAAATTAGGCCCAAAATTACCGCCGCATCGATACTGTTTACCTCTCTTCTTTTGCCGCTCGGGATAACGGTTCTGTTAAGGACTCCCATAACAAGTGCAATGAGCACCAAGGCTTCAACTATGTCTAGTATGAGCAAAAAAACTCCCTGTGCGTTTCCTCCTAAAAAGGAGAACATCTCGAAGTTGGGAACAAACCCCAAAATCAATACCTCCACGGATCCAAATGTAATAATCATAAATCCCCAAAAAAGCATAAAATGCTCAATACCAGCCCAGGCATAGTTCTTTAAGATTCTTTTTTGACCAAAAACATAAATAAAGATTCCCTTTGTTCTGTCCATCATGCGATCCATTCTGAACGAGGGCCTTTTTGCAGAGAACATTATGCGTAAAAAACCATAAACATTTCTTAGTAAAAGCAAAACTGCAAAAAGGATTAAAAGGGATAAAATTGCTGCCTTCATTTAAATCTCAACTTCTGGGATTGGACCAACGAAGTTAGTAGTAATACTAATTTGCATACCTTAAAAATCAAGCTCTCGCAGCTTTTGATTTTATTGCGCTAATGATTTTTGGTTTAGATTCTTTGGTTAGTGCGTCCTCTAGCTGAGTAAGGTACGTTTTGAAAGACTTAATATTGTTGAGCAAATTGTTTTGATTGGAAAGGAATATCTCGGACCAGAGACTTTTTGAGCTCGCAGATATTCTGGAATAGTCCTTATAGCTTGTTCCCCCGTAACTTCTTATGGTTTTTCTGGATAGGTGGTAAGTTGTTAGCTTGTCTAATCCAAAAGATAAGACATGGGGCAGGTGGCTTAAGTATGAAAAAATTCTATCGTGTTCTTTTGGGGAGACCGTAACCACATTGCACCCAAGCTTTTTCCAGATTTTCTCTATCGTTTTTGAGGATTTTTTTGATCCCACAATCCCTGATATAACAAAAATCCTGCCATAAAAAAGACTAGGGTTGGCGTTCTCGAATCCACTTTTTTCTGTGCCCGCTATCGGGTGGCCTCCAACAAAATTCACGCCTTTGGGCAGGATTTTTTTCGCCTCCTCAAAAATCGTGTGCTTTGTGCTTCCTGTGTCCGTAACTATGGATCCCTTCCTCAGTTTAAGTTTGGACAAGCTCGCTAGAATCTTGGGTATTTGGTCAATTGTGACACAAACGAAAACTATGTCGCTTTTTTCTACTTTATTGTTTTTGTCGTTCTTGCCAAGATAAGTAAAGATTTTGGTTTTTCTGGCCTTTGTTAAAGTTTTTTTGTCTTTATCTATGCCAATTATTTGGATACGTTTTTTAAAGACCTTTTTCAATGATAGCGCCAGGGACCCACCTATAAGACCCAGCCCTACAATGGCAACAACCAAAGATTTCTTTTCTCCGGGCATCACTATATGCTCCCTCGCAGGGATTTGATAAATATCTCGTTTTCTTCTACCGTACCAATTGTAACTCTTAAATAATTTTTTAAACCATAGTTTTCTAGTGGCCTTGTTATTACTCCTTTTTTTAAAAGTTCCTCATAAATTATTCTTCCTTCTGACTTAAACTCTAAAAGTAGGAAATTTGCATATGAGGGGTAGGTTTTTATGGAAATTTTATTAAGTTCTGACTTTAAGTAAATCATCCCTTTTCGATTTAGTTCGACGCTGTTTGTTACGTGTTCTTGGTCGGCTAATGCCTCAATGGCAGCAGCCTGGGCTAAGGAGTTTACATTAAACGGCTCTCGGGGACGGTTTAGAAAATCAATAATTGTTTTGTTTGCAACGCCGTAACCAATTCTTAATCCGGCCAAACCATAAGCTTTAGAAAACGTCTTTAACAAAACAAGGTTTGGGTGGCCTCGAATTTCTTCTGATGAAACAAGGCGATCTTCGGGGTTCATGTATTGGTGGTAAGCCTCGTCTATCACAATTAAAATCCTGGCCGGTACCCGTTCAAAAAAATTCTTAAGTTTTTCGGTTGAAACCTTTGTTCCGGTGGGATTGTTTGGATTAGCAAGAAAAATTATTTTGGTTCTATTCGTAATTTTATTCAAGATATCATCTAAGTCGTGGGTCATCTCGGGCATTTCGCTTCTAACAATAGTGGCCCGTGAAAGCGTGGCAACTATCGGATAAACAATAAAGCAATATTCGCCCATAATTGCCTCATCGTCTTTGTCTAAATAAGCGTGGGCTATAAGTTCTAGTATTTCATTCGATCCATTTCCTATCAGTAGTTCATTTGGTAAAACATTTTCATGAATAGATATTTGTTTTTTTAAATAAAAACAGTCTCCGTCTGGATAGAGAGACACCTGGTCAGCAATGCTTCTAATTCTTTCTGTCACTTTTTTAGAGGGGCCCAGGGGATTTTCGTTGGAAGCCAATTTTACCACCTTCTGAATTCCTAGTTCTCTTTGTAGTTCTTCGATAGGTTTTCCGGGGCTGTAAATAGGAAGATCGCTTATTCTAATTGATGGGTTGACCATAAATTAGAATGCTCCAAGTATTTTAAAGTAGGACGTTGCTTTTCTAAGTTTTTCCACGCACCTAGCGGCTTCCTTGTGCTTTTTCCCTACCAAGAAATCTATAAAGAACAAGTAGTCCCATTGAAGTTTTCTCGATGGCCTAGACTGGATTTTGGTCAGGTTTATCTTTGCATTCTTAAATGGCTGTAGGCATTCGTAGAGGGTGCCCGGTTTGTGGTCTAGAGAAAAAGCCAGCGAAATTTTTGCTGCAGATGAAAGATTAACACCTTGTTCTTCGTGCTTTATCACAATAAAAATAGTTGTGTTGTTCTTTTCGTCTTGAATATTGCTTTTTAATAAGTGCAGAGAGTACAGTTTGGCGCAGGCTTTTGGGGCTATCGCGGCTACGTTTTTTAGTTTTGATGCTGTTAATGCGGCGCTAGAAGTGCTGGTTGTCTCTTTTATTTGGACGTGGGGCAGGTTTCTTTGAATCCACCGCCTGCTTTGTGCTAATGCTTGGGGGTGAGAGTAAAGAGTTTTAATTTTCTGTAGGCTTTTTTCCTTTGAGACCAGGTTGTGAGTAATCGTTTGTGATCTCTCTGAGATTATTACCACATTTTTATCTGTTAACCTGTCCAGGGTTTCTCCAATCGGACCTTCTAGTGAATTTTCAATGGGAATCACCCCGAAGTTCGTTTCTCCCCTTTCTACGGATATAAAAATATCTGAGATGGACGCCTGAGGCAGAAGGGTGGTTGCGCCACCAAAAGTTTTGATTGTTGCCTCGTTTGTGTTGCTGCCTTCTGGGCCAAGATATGAAACCTGGACGGGCATTTGAATCTCTCTGCAAACGGAAAGAATTTCCCTGTAGATTTGCTCAAGTCCAGTGTTTGTTATCGGGCCATTGTTTTTTGATTTTATTTTTTTTAAAATCTTTCCTTCTCTAGTCAGATCTAAAATTGTGTTTGGCTTAAGTTTCGTTGTTTGCTTAGCAAGGGTCGCCCTTTTATTAAGCAGTGTGGTTAGCTCGTCGTCTACTTTGTCTATTCTGTTTCTGGTTATTATTAGCTTGTCATTTTTGCTCGACATACTTTTTACACTCTCATTGGCATAACAACAGATAGTTGTTTGTGTGTGTTGTCTTTGTTTGAATATATGCACGCTGGGCTAACTTCGTCAGTAACACAAAAAAAGACCTCTTCTTCTTCAAAAGAGCTTAGCGCCTCTATTAGGTATTTAACATTAAAGCCTGCCTCTGTGTTGTTTTGGGCCTCGCTAATTTGGATTGTTTCTGTCGTTTCTCCTTCGTCTGAGGTGCTTCTGATTTCGATTTCGTTTTTATTTATAAGCATTCGTGCGCCCCTGGCCTTGTCTGACAAAACGACGGAGACCCTCTGTAGGGACTCGAGTAGTTTTTTTCTCTCAACTTTAAATGTGTTTGATAAATCGCGTGGTAACACTTGGTTGTACTCTGGAAAATCTACGTCAATTAGCCTGGAAAGAATTGATGTTTGCCCATTGTCGCAAACAAAAAAACTTTTTCCAATTCCTATTTGAACGATCTCTGTGTCTTTTATAAACTTTTTCAGCTCGTTTGCCGCTTTTTTTGATAAAACAAAGGACTCCTGTGTGTTGTTTTCGAGTTCTTCCTCTGCAATACTCATCCTGTGGCCATCTGTTGCGACGAGCCTTATCTTCCCCGGGGTCGTCATGTCAAAAAAAACACCTGTCAGGTTTTTTCTTAAGTTGTCTCCCCCTACTGCGTAGGCAGTCTTTTGAATTAGCGAGCTTAAGGTGGCGCTTTTGGTTGCCACATAGGTAAAATCCTCTGGTTTTGGTATTTGTGGAAAATCTTCCGCTGGGAGAGTTTTTATTTTTGTTGTTCCTGTCGTGTGAACAACCTCTAGTTGGTTTGTCTTGTTGGTTGATATTTTAACGTCTTCATCTGTTATTTTTTCTGTTATTTCAAGTATTTTTTTTGCTGGTAGGCAAACCGCGCCGTCCTCTTCCGCGTTAATCGGCAGCGAGGTATAGCTCGTTGATTCTAGGTCCGTAGAGGATAAAAAAAGTCTTCCATCTTTTACTAAAAATAGGACATGTGAGAGTATTAGCATCGTTGATCTTGTATCTATAACACCTTGTACATAAAACAAATGTTTAAGTAGCAGTGATTTATTAACAGAGAACCTCATCTCTTCTCCTATTGTAATATTAATATAATACAAACAGTAGTAGTAGTATGTATGTTAATATGTTAAGTAACAAAAAAAAGGGGAAAAACAAACGAGAAACAGCCCACATCTTTTAACGGTAATCAACAAAAAAAACAACCACCAAAAAAAAGTCAACATTAATCATCTAGTTTTCCACCGGATATCTTCCTAAGTTTGCTATGAAGAACGCGGATTGGGTTTTCCAGAGAGGGGTTGTTTGCTAAAACACCTTCAACAGTAGCAACAGAATGAAGAACAGTTGAATGGTCCCTCCCCCCAAACTTTCTGCCAATCTCCAGAAGGGAATCGTCTGTAAAAATACGAGAAAGATAAATAGCAACCTGCCGAGGCCTTACGACACCCCGTGTTCTTTTTTTCGAGCACATATCTTGAACCGTCGTTCCATAAAAAGAGGCAACCTCTTTTTGTATAAGTTCTACATTGATTAAGTCAACACTAGAGACAGACGACAACCTAGACGCGACATCAAGAACAAGCCTTTTATTTAGAGGAACATTTAGCATGGTAGCCTGGCCGACAACGTTATTAAAAAACCCCTCCAGCTCCCTAATGGATCCACCGGACTTTTCTGCTACAACGAACAACACGTCCTCGTCGATTCTTAGACCCAAAGAGCGAGCTTTGATTTGAAGTATAGCAACCCTGTGTTCTACGTCGGGGGGCAGGACCTCAACAGAAAAACCCCACTCAAACCGCCCTACGAGCCTTTCTTGAATACCCGAAAGACGGTGGGGAGGCTTGTCGCTCGTTATAACAATTTGCTTCCCTGATTCATAAAGAGCATTGAAAGTATGAAAAAACTCTTGTTGAGTCCCATCTTTCCCTGAAATAAACTGGATGTCGTCAATTAAAAGGACATCACAATCGAAGCGAAAGGCATCTCGGAGCTCCTTTTGTTTTCCCCCCCTTATAGAAGAGATAACCCTGTTGGTAAAATGCTCCGCCGTAAGTGAACAAATTTTAAAGTCCTCATTATAAAAATCATAAATCGTGTTGCCAACCGCATTTAAAAGATGTGTTTTTCCAAGACCCGTCCTTCCATAAATAAAAAGGGGGTTGTAGGATTGACCAGGTTTCTCCGCAACCCTTTCAGCTGCAATTGCTGCTAACGTGTTTGATGCACCCTTAACAAAACTGGAGAAAGTCTGTGTCCCGTTTAGATGACCTTCTTTGACCCTGGTTAGTCCTCTTTGTTTTTTTGTGGACGCTTTCTTGATTTTAATTGTAGGCACAGGAGAAATAGCTTCAGATTCAACAATTACTTTCCTCGAACCAAGGTCCTCTTTGGATTCCTCCTTAAATACTTTGTCGAGAATATGTAGGTAGTGATTGTTTATCCACTCCGCAGTCATCATATCAGAAACAACAAATTTTGCCTCGGTTTCGTTTAAACCAACAAGTTTTAAAGTGTAAAAGAAATGCTTTATGCCGGGGTAGTTTTCCGAGATGTTGTCTACGACCATGGCCCCGAGAATATTTTTATCTATTAAATCAACGTCACCATGTTCTTGTTGCGTCAGACGGGTAGACGAGAAGTCGGCAGCCTTGACCATTTTGCACCCCCTAGGTTGTCCACATTGTGTGGAGAAATGTGGATAAAAATGTTAATAATTTAAGCCAGTTAAGTATCACCAGAAAATTATTTTCTCCAGACTTTTCATATTAACAAACAATTAACATTGCGTCTAGAAATATTTATAAAAAATTTTTTTTTCTTAATAATTTGAACTGATTAAAATCAAAATATTTTTATATCAAACTAAGGGGGCTATTTATTTTAACAAGGAAGATATAAAAAACCTTATTTCTTTTCCAACTGTTTTTTGACTCGTTTTATTCACCACCAACTTGCAGCAAACTTCTTTTACCACATCAACAACTTTCAAGTTGTTTTTTTTTATTGTCTCACCTGTTTCGGTTATGTCTACAATAGCATCGGCCAATCCAACCAAGGGTGCCAGCTCAACGGATCCATTAAGGTATACAATTTCCGGGGATATTTTTTTCTTTGCAAAATATTCTTTTGTAATGTTTGGATATTTTGTACCTATAGTTAAGATTGAGCCAGCCAAAAGTTTCAATTTTTTGTTCTTTAAACAAGCAAGGACCATTTTGCACTTACCAATAGGCAGCTCGTGTGGCTCGTATATGTCGCAACCTGCCTCTGCAATGCAGTCAGAACCGACGAGACCACAATCAGCGGCCCCCAGCTCAACATACTTAGGAACATCCGCTGGTTTACAAATTAAAACTCTAATATTATCTATATCGAAAACTAGCTCCCGAGTATTTTTTCGAATAGTTTTTGTTGCGTATCCACAATTTTTCATAAGCCGCAGCACTTCTCCAAGTATTCTGCCTTTAGCGATAGCGACTTTTATTCGTTTTTTCTCCAAATCTTTGCTCCTAGGCTTTCTAGTTTATTGTCAATTGATTCGTAGCCTCTATCAAGATGATACACTCTATGAATCTCACTTCTTCCACTTGCTGACAAGGCACCTATCAGCAGAGATGCGCTGGCCCTTAAGTCACTAGCCTGCATGCTTGCCCTAGTTAACCCCCTTACTCCAACGATTGAAGCGATGTTTGCGTCCAACGATATCTTCGCCCCTAATTTTCTAAGCTCAGCAACATGGATAAATCTGTTTGGAAAGACATTCTCAACAATTTTAGAAGTTCCTCCTGCCAAAATCAAAACCGACATGAATTGAGCCTGTAAATCGGTCGGGAAAAGAGGGTAGGGACCGGTATCTAGACTTATAGAATTTAAATCATCAGCAGGATGCGTGGAGATGGAATTATCTCCTAGCTTGACCACAGAGCCTACACTCTCGGCTGCCTCGATGGCGGAGACAAGGTCATCTGGAGCACACTTGGTAATTTCAATATCATTTCCCGGAAGACTTGCTAAAGCCAAAAAGGTTCCAGCTTCAATTCTATCAGGTATTACACAATATGGTTCGTTTTGCTTTGACAACGAACTAACGGGAACAATTTTAATCGTCCCCCCAGTCTTTGTTATTTTTGCGCCCAACGATGACAGGAAGTTTATTAAGTCCAAAACCTCTGGCTCGCTTGCACAATTGTAAAGAACGGTTTCAGATTTAGCGAAAATGGATGCAAGAATAAGATTTTCTGTACCCGTGACTGTTTTGATTTCAAAACGATATGAACCACCGGTATTATTGGAAGTAAAAGACTCTAGGTACCCCGAAACAATTTCTGTATCGTGCCCTAAAGCTCTAAAGCCTTTCAAGTGTTGATCAACAGGCCTGTCTCCTATGGCACACCCACCAGGGAGGGAGATTTTTGCTTTCCCAAACCTGCCAAGCAAAGCACCCCAAATTACAACGGATGCCCGCATCGTTTTTACAAGGTCATACGGGGCCTCCCATTTGGAAATTTTCCTGGTATCTATATGAACATCATTTGAATAGAAAGAAAACTCGGCCCCAAGCGTTTCAAGCAGGAGAAGCATCGTGTGTACATCGCTGATTCTTGGGACGTTCTTTATTGTATACTCTTCTCCAAATAGAGCTGTGGCAGCTAGAATTGGCAACGAGGAATTTTTAGAGCCGGATATTTCTACTGTTCCTTTTAATTTTGACGGACCTTCAATAATTAGTTTTTCCATGTTCCACTAATTACTCTATCAATTTTATTTAAATCCCGATAGGATTTAATGTTTTCATATCCAGTCGCTTCAAGCAACTGTTTTACGTCGCCTGCTTGGCGGTACCCGACTTCAAGAAAAATCATCCCCCCCTTTTTTAAAGCCTTAGCCCCCCCTAGGGCAATTTTTCTTATATGAGTTAAGCCATTAGATTTTGAGAAAAGAGCACCTTTCGGCTCATATTTTTTAATTGAAAGGTCCAGCTTTCTATATTCTTCTTCTGTTACATAGGGAGGGTTTGAAACAATGTAATCAAATTCAATTTTAGGAACATTTTGAAACAAGTTGGAAGAAATTATTTTAGTTTTAGTTTTTAGCCCCATATTTTTTTGATTCTTCCTGCAGCAATCAAGAGCCTTCTTGCTATTATCGACCAAGAAAATTCTTTTTATATTGGGCGCCTCACCTACAATTGTGAGGCCAACACAACCACCTCCCGTGCACATGTCTAAACAAACTACCCCGGCAGAAAGATTTTTTTTAATTTCCGCAACCGCAATTTCTACTAATAGTTCGGTATCTGGGCGGGGAATAAAAACCCCCCTGGTTATGAAGTAGCTCTTTGAGTAAAAATAACTTGTCTGGCGAACATAGGACATGGGCTCACCATTAAGCCTTCTTTGTACAAGGAGAAGAAATTTGTCTTTTATGTTTTTTGACACATGGTATTCTGGATGGGCAACCATGCGCTCCAGAGGCATGTCGGAGCAATGCTCTAGCAACATACTGGCTTCTAGTAGATGGCTTTTGATGCCACCTTTTTTTAGTATGTCTTGGCCTAATTTCAAAACCTGGTTGGTAGCAACACCCATTGTGTGATTATATACTATACTGTTTTTTAAAGTTATGAATTTAAATCTCAAAAGGAATTTTCAAACCTTCAATAAGGAATTCGAAGAGTATTGTGAGTCAAAAAAAACCACAGCGAAATTGATTGCTGTGTCCAAAACAAAACCCTTATCGCAAATCATCGAACTTTATCATCTTGGACAGAGAAGTTTCGCAGAAAACTACGCGCAAGAATTACGAGATAAAAATATTGACAACTTGAGCGATATAAACGCGGAGTTAGCTTGGCACTTTATCGGACAAATCCAAAAGAATAAAATTAAACATATTGTTGGCACGGCAACCCTTATTCACACGGTTGATAGCTATGAAAAAGCTGCTTTAATTAATTCCCTTTGTGAACAAAGAAAAATAAAGCAAAATATTTTGTTACAAATTAATATTTCTAACGACAAGAAAAAGGCGGGAATTAAAGCGGAAGAAACAAAAACACTAATTAGAAAAATTGCAAATTTAACCGAGATACAGATTAGGGGGCTTATGACAATAACAGAGTTTTTTGAGGACCCAGAGGAATCTAGGGATTTTTATAAAAATCTAAAATCACTCTCGTTGGAGGTAGAAAGCGAACTCCTTTCCAGGCCAGAGCTATCAATGGGAATGAGCAATGATTATAAGGTTGCCATAGATGAGGGGGCAACGATTGTTAGGGTAGGAAGTAAGATTTTTGGAGAAAGGAAAAAAATATTATAATTCAACAATGAGGATAGGAATAATAGGAGCGGGGAACATAGCGACGGCTATCCTGTCGGGCATCTCCTCGACTGACAAGAATGTTAATATTTGTTGCTCTGATGTAGACCAAAAACAGCTATCAAAAATAAAAAAATCAAAACAGATTTCAACAACACGGAACAATCTTGTTGCGGTCACCAAAAGTGATTTGGTGTTTTTGTGTGTTAAGCCAAATGTCATTGAAAAAGTCATGCGAGAAATAAAACCAATCTTTCAGCCCAAACAAATTTTAATATCTGTTGCTGCGGGGATTTCCCTGAAAACCCTAGAGAGTTTTTTGGGCAAGGAAAGAAAAATCATCAGGACAATGCCTAACCTTCCATGCCTAGTTGCACGAGGCGTAATTGGGATGAAAGCAAACAAAAACTGCACCGCCAAAGACAAAAAGATTGCAGAAAAACTAATCTCATCAGTAGGAAAGATTGTTCAGGTAAGAAGCGACAAAGCCTTTGATTACATAACTGCCATAAGTGGTTCTGGGCCGGCATTTCTTGCTGAGTACATACGAGCTAACATGTCTTTCGCAAAATCAAAACGACTAGGCGAAAAAACAAGCAAGGATTTAGTCTTTGAAACCATATCCGGAACGATTGAATTTTTGAAGTATAATGATATAAAGATAGAAAAATTTATATCGATGGTTGCTTCCCCTGGTGGCACGACGGAAGAGGGATTAAAAAGTTTAAGGAGGAACAATTACACGAAGATAGTTAAAGAGTCCCTTAGGGTGGCAGCAAAAAGGTCATCAGCAATTAGCAAGAAAGTTGCATCGAAAAGGAAAAAAATAAATGGATAATTTTTTATTTGCAATTGCAGGAATTTTGAATTCAATATTCGATATTTTGTTTTGGTTGATTTTGTTTCGCAGTATTATTTCGTGGGTCAATCCTGATCCATACAACCAAATAGTCCAATTCTTAATAAGAATTACTGAGCCTGTGCTTGCGCCCATAAGAAATGCAATGCCATACATAGGGGGGGTTGATGTGTCCCCAATTGTCGCAGTTCTTGCTATACATTATTTAGGGAAGGTGTTTTTGGTCGAATCAATTCGCGATTTGGCTCTAAACTTCTAAAATTGAACATATCAGTTCGAGTTAAGCCAAGAGCACGTAAATCCGAAGTGATTTCTTATGAAGACGACATACTTACTGTTAGAGTTGCGGCCATCCCGCACAAACAACAATCCAACAAAGAGCTCATCAGGGTGCTGTCTGATTTTTTTGATATACCAAAATCGAGTATAAGCATAGCAGGTCGTAAATCAAAAATTAAGATTTTACATATTGATCGCAAGACAGAAGATATTACCGGACGCTTGAAAAAACTGTTATAATTAGGAACTAAAAATAGCAGCCAGTATTTAATAATAGGAGACGAAAATGAAAATAAGTTTATTAGGTGGAACAGGGGCATTTGCCGAAGGCTTAGTTATTAGATGGTCACAGGCAGGGCATGATATTTTTATTGGTTCGAGAAGCGAGGAAAAAGCACAAGGCATAACAAACGACATGCTTGAAAAGGCTAAGTCAGTTGGCATCGATGCAAACATTACTGGTCTCGTTAACGCAGAAGCGGCGAAAGAAACCGAGATAGTTGTTGTTTGTTTGCCCCACGAACACACATCCTCAACACTTGAAGGAATTAAAGATTCGTTTACAAATCAAATTGTAATTTCACCAGTTGTACCGATGAAAAAAGAGGGCGATTTTTTCTTGTTTGATCAGCCACCTTTAGGCTCGGCAGTTGCGGAAATTAAAGCGGTCCTTCCTGATACGGTAAAAATTGTAAGCGCTTATCACAACATCCCAGCTAAGGGATTGGCCAATCTCGACAAACCCTTAGATTACGATGTGGCAATCTGTGGAGATGACGAAGAGTCGAAAAAGGTAGTAAAACAATTAACCGAACAAATGCCAAACTTAAGACCAATCGATGCTGGACCACTCCAACTCTCAGGTATGATCGAGTCGATAACACCCTTGATTATAAACATGAACATCAAACACAAACATGAGTTCTCCATCAAATTTGTTTGATGGCTTGTCGGATGGATCGGATATGATAAATAAAAAAACCACCTTGGAGAGGAAGCTAGACAACATAAATCACACAATAGAACCAATTCGAACAATTGTTCCAATTGCAATACTAATTATTCAGAGCATAATTTTGATTAAATTATTTAATCAAGGAGAATCAAATGGCAAAATCAATTAGGCCCCTAGGGGATAAGGTTTTAGTAAAGAGAATGGATGTGGCGGAGAAAACGGAGGGGGGCATTATAATTCCTGAAAGTTCCACAGAAAAGCCCTTAGAAGGAACCGTTGTTGCCGTGGGCAAAGGAAGAGTGGACGAAAAAGGCAAAACTATTCCTTTGACTCTTAAAAAAGGGGACAAAATTCTTTTTAATAAATATGGAGAATCTGAAATTTCTTTTGAAAACGAAGAACTTCTAATACTCGAAGAAGCCGATGTTTTAGCGGTTCTTATAAATACTGCTAAGTAAATACTTGGTAGTCAGATTTCTTACTTTGGAAGATCTAAGTTTTGTTAGGTCATCTACGCAATCTATATCAAGAGCGATATTGCTATTTTTAATTACCGAGTACCGGGTCTTAGTTTCTTTGAAAGCCTCAATGTGTTTTTTTAGGCTATTAGAGCCGAAAAATGAGGGAATCACATTCGGGGGGCTTCGCAATATAGCATTTGTTCCTGTGCCGCTTATCGAAGGAACGATGACACACGAATTGTTTGTTAGAGCAAAATTAAAAATTTCATCGATATCCTTAGATTGAACGAGAGGAATATCGCTAGGAATTCGTAATACTCTTTCTCCACCTAATGAGGCAAGGTGTTTGGATGCCCAGTCAACGGAAACATTCTCATTTACTTGGCTTGTTTCCACAAGAACCTCAATCCCAATCTTGTTTGCCATTCTTATTGCCTCTTCGTCTTTTGTCACGATAAAATTTTTATCTGAAACTTTCGATTTTTTTACTTGCCATAAAACATCTTCGAGCATGCACCGTACGAGACTAAAGGTAGCTGTACCAGATAAATCTTCTCTTATGCGAGACTTTGCCTCTTTAAAGTTTTTAAAGGGAACGATAGTAAAATTCATAACTATTATTACTTCCCCCGCCGAAAATTTCCTTTTTAGTAGCCATAGTATTTAACCAAAAATAATTTAATAATTATCTAAAGCTGAGATTATTATAAACTAGTCATACACAGGTTTGATACAATAAAATTATGAGAATATTTTCTTGGAACGTAAACGGAATTAGAGCGGCTAAGAAAAAGGGATTCCTGAAGTTTATTAAAAAATTCAATCCCGATATTTTGTGTCTACAAGAAATCAAAGCAGAAGAGTCCCAGCTTCCTGAAGACTTGATCAACATACTAGGCTATTTTTCATATTTTAATTCAGCCAAAACTAAAAAAGGCTATTCAGGGGTTGCTATTTATTCGAAAATAAAACCGACTTCTTTCAGCACAAGCCTAGGTGCGGAGGAAGAGTTTGACCTGGAGGGAAGGAGCTTCATTTTGTACTACGAAGACTTCGTGCTTTTAAATTTTTATTTCCCTAATGGACAAATGAACGAAGAAAGATTGGATTACAAACTGAGATTTCATGAGGCAGTTTATAATTTTACTTCGAAGCTTAAACGGAAGAAAAAGAGTATAATTGTCTGCGGAGATTACAATATAGCTCACAATGAAATTGATTTAAAACACCCAAAAGCGAATGAAAGAACCTCGGGTTTTCTACGAATTGAAAGAGATTGGCTAGATCGATTTCAAGAAAAAGGCTTTGTTGATACTTTTCGGTATTTTTATCCTGAAGAGATTAAATATTCCTGGTGGACATATATGCGAAACGCGAGACAAAACAACGTTGGTTGGAGGATAGATTATTTTTGGGTTTCTGACATTTCGAAAATCAAAGGAGCCAAAATTCACAACGAGATTCTTGGTTCGGATCATTGTCCCGTTTCCATTGAGCTTTAAGGAAAAGATTTATTGAGAATCAAAATTATCCAAATGGTCATCTGCAAGATTCTCAAAGCTAGGCACGCCTTGGCTGTCAAGAAATGCTAAAGAAACCGTCCCAGTGGGGCCATTTCTTTGTTTGCCAATTATAACTTCAGCAAGACCATCTCTTTCCTCAACGTTCCTCTTGTAAGCATCTGCCCTATGAAGAAACAAAACCATATCTGCATCCTGCTCTAATGCCCCGCTTTCTCGTAAATCGGAGAGTTGTGGCTTTTTGTCTGTTCTTGATTCAGTTTGTCTGCTTAATTGAGAAATTGCTATGATTGGAATTTTAAGTTCTTTGGCTAAGGCCTTAAGGGAGGAAGATATGTCTGCAATTTCTCTTTCTCTGCTTTCCGACCCCTTAGCTCCTCTCATAAGCTGTAGGTAATCAACAACTAAAAGGTCAATTCCTTTGTCGCTTTTAAGCCTTCTTGTTCTTGCTCTTAGCTCAAGTGCATTAATAGCTGGGGTGTCATCTATATAAATACTTGCTCCTTGCAATGTGGCCGCAGCATCAACTACTTTCTTAAATTCTGAGTCGGACAGAAAACCAGTTCTAATTTTTGAGAAATTTATTTTTGATTGTGCGGAAAGCATTCTCATCATTAGCATCTCTTTTGTCATCTCTAGTGAAAAAAAAGCAATGTTTAAACCATGTATTAATCCAGCATGCATAAGAACGTTCAAACCAAAAGCGGTCTTTCCCATACCAGGTCTGGCGGCCAATATAATCAAATCTGCACTTTGGAAACCGGCAGTTTTTTGGTCCAATTTTTTAAAACCGCTTGCTATGCCAGTTATTGCCTCTTTTCTTTTAGTTAGCCCCTCAATGATTTTGATAGCCTCTGTAGCCAGCTCCCTTGTGGAAAAAAATCCTACCCTGTGCTTGTCTTGAGTTATATTAAATAATTTTTTCTCTGCCTGGTCTATAAAATCATCAACAACAATTTGATCCATTTGTCCTTCTCTTATGATTT
This sequence comes from Candidatus Dadabacteria bacterium UBA1144, assembly GCA_002311855.1. GTDB lineage: Bacteria > Desulfobacterota_D > UBA1144 > UBA1144 > UBA1144 > UBA1144. Next base: position 249,594 of record DCAB01000012.1, read on the forward strand.
CCAACGCGGTTTTAATCATGCTGCGTAAAATTGATTTTTCTTTTACAGATTTTGCATAAAAAGCTACGTTTGAGGCACTAGGAACAATTTCAACGAGTTGAGTCAAATAAGAGCTACCACCAACATCTTGCAGCAAGGACTTCTTTGATTTTAATTTTTCATATAAGGTCAAAACATCTATGGGTGTGTTTTCAAAATCCAAATCGACCATCGCTGAAAATATCTTTCTATGGTTGTCGTTATAAAAATCATTTACTGTAAGTTCTTCAAGCGCTAAATTTATAGCATGTTCGTCCAACAGTATGGATCCCAATACTGCTTGTTCTGCTTCTTTGTTTTGAGGCAATGATTTAATGTCGTTAGCCATATATAAATCTTATAACAATTACTTTCCTAAATATACCCTCGTTATTTAACCCTTTATTATCAATACTTTTATGAGTTCTAAACCCCCACGAGGACGAAACGTAAACTTTTCTGTCTCGTAATCTTACATTTTTGATATGATTTATGTATGGCAAAATTAACTGATAAAAATCGATTGTCATTAATTTATCCCGATATAGCAAAACAGTGGCATCCAACTAAAAATGGTGATTTAAGACCAGAGAATTTTACTAAGAGATCAGGGAAAAAAGTATGGTGGAAATGTCCAAAAGGAGATGACCACGAATGGGACGCAACGATAAACAACAGAACAAATGGACAAGGATGTCCTTTGTGTATAGGACGGAAACCAGTCAATTAGTTTGTACACACTTTGACTGTTGTAATGCTTTCCCTTGCCCCTGTAACTCAATGGATAGAGTGAGTGTTTCCTAATCAAATACCGGGTTATTTATCAATCAAAATGATGGCAATGTCGTTTACATTCGTACCTGTTGGACCAGTAATTTTCAAATCCCCAGCTTTTTTAAAAAATCCGTAAGAATCATTGTTGAACAACGAGTCTTTTGCGCTTACACCATTTTCTCTAGCTTTTATTCTGCTCTTTCCGTTGCAATAAGCACCTGCTGCATCAGTAGGACCATCTATTCCATCGGTACCAGCAAAAAGAGCATTTATTTTTGATTCGTTAGTGATGTCAATTGAAAAGGCTAAAGCAAGTTCCGTGTTCCTCCCCCCACTCCCACTTCCCTTAACGGTAACGGCTGTTTCCCCTCCGACGATTACACAAGCAGGCTTTGGAATCGGAATATTGGAGGTTTTTATCTCCATTGCTATTGAAGCTAGAGTTTTTGCAACAATTCTTGCTTCACCTCTAATTTGAGAAGTCAGTATAATTGAATTATACCCAAGACTTTCAGCATGCTGTTTCGCGGCACTCAAACTAGAAAGGTTGTTGCCAACTACAATTGTATTATGCGAGGAATATTTTTTTTTCTTTCGGTCGTCTTTTAGTGGATTTTCTAAATTTATAACAACTCTGGGCGGCAATTTGTTTTCGATTCCAAGTTCACAAATCTCCCTCCACGCATCGCTTGCTATAGATTTATCAGGAAGAGTAGGACCCGATGCTATTACACGAATTCGATCACCAACGACATCTGAAAGAATCAAAGTTATAACTTCAGAGGGGAAAGAAGCCTCAAGCAAGCCACCACCTTTGATTCTAGAAATTTTTTTTCTTACGGTATTAAGAGTTTCTGTGTCCACACCTGATTTTAATAGAATACTCGTGGTGATTTTTTTATCTTCTAAGGACACGCCTCTGTCAGGGAGCGCGATAATGGAACTTCCCCCACCGGAAATTAAAAACAAAACTAAATCATTTTTTTTTGTTGTTGATAACAATTCCAATATAGCGTTAGCGGCCTTTACGCTTCTTTCGTCAGGAACGGGATGAGAAGACAAAATAAACTTAAAATTAGAGATATTTTTTTTTGGTCTAGTATTTGAAACAACAATCCCGCCAGTTATTTTTTTCCCCAATGCCTTGTTGGCACCCCTTGCCATTTCAGTGGCCGCCTTTCCAAGGCTAATCAAAAGAATTCTTTTGTAAAAATCTAAATTATATTTTTTTTTACCCACGTGTAGAACGTTCTGTTCTACAATTAAATATTTTGACACACATTTAATTGGGTCTGCTGCCTCAAGCGCAGAAGAATAAATCTTATCAAGTTTGTTTTTGTAAAATTTAGAAACTATCATCCCTGACCCCCAAATAGGGCTTTAGATATTTTACACCAATATAGAAGAATGGAGTATCAAAAAGAGCAAAGATAAACTTAAATATGTATGCGTATCCAATTAAAGCGAATAATCCCTCAACGACACTTTTTCCTTCTTGTAACGGAAGTGAGTGTGTTAAGAAATGTGAAATGAGTATCACGGAAATTGTATCAATTAATTGACTTGTCATCGTAGAGGCATTATTCCTTAGCCACAAATACCTACCTTTTGTTAGTTTTTTAAAAAAATGAAATATAAGCACATCAGAATACTGTGCGAGAAAATATGCAATCATTGAAGCGACTATAATTCCCAGCGATAATGCCCTTATTGTCATAAAAGCATTATTTGATGTTTCACTTAGACTAGTTGATGTAAAACCAGGTAGGGCTCCGCCAATCCAGATGATAAAAGCAAGCCAAATATTTACAATTAACCCCGCCCAGACAACACGAGATGCCTTTTCCCGGCCATATAGCTCAGATATGAAATCGGTGCACAAAAAAGTTATTGGATATGGCAGAACCCCAATAGCCACAATCATAGGAACGTTTGTTCCAAAAAAAACAAAACTAAGATCCAAGAACCTAGAAATTCCCAATATGTTCAGCATTGTCATGGATGAGATAAAGATTGATGAGAGTATTACAAACACGAAAACCCGTCTTTTTTTGAACGTTGCTTGTGAGATCTGCGAACTCATGGTCCCAATAGATTACCATTCTTGAAAGTCTTTTTTGACATGATAAACTCAAAGTCCATTGACGGTGTAGCTCAGGGGTAGAGCGACGCTCTCATAAGGCGTAAGTCGGAGGTTCAAATCCTCCCACCGTCATTTACCCTATACTGATCATTTTATGTATGGCTGATTTTGCCTTAGCTGCAATTTCTGGGGGGACTCGAACTTCAGGGGCCTCCTTTTCAAGGGCATGTAAAACTTTTTCAACCGTAATCATTTTCATGTATTTGCACGTTGCCCCTTTGTTGATAGGAATAAAATTTTTATGAGGCGCGAGCTTCTTCATCTTGTGTATTATCCCGGTTTCTGTAGCAACGATTATGTTTTTATTAGCGGAGCTTGTAGCTTTAGTAATCATTGCTTCTGTAGATAAAAAATGGATATCTTTATCTTTGTTTTTTTCCGAATAATACATTGCCTGAGAACCACAAGCGCATTCTGGATGAATTAACACTTCAGAGTCTGGAAACTCCTCCCGGAGATTTTTGATTTCTTCATAAGTCATTGCAGCGTGCACATGGCATTCACCAGGCCAAATATTAATTTTTCTGTTAGCCTTTTTTTGAACATATGCCCCCAGAAACATGTCGGGTAAAAATAAAATCTCTTTATTTTTATCAATGGACTCAACAATCTTCAAAGCATTTGAAGAGGTGCAACAATAATCACTTTCGGCTTTTATCTCCGCAGAAGTATTGACATACGAAACAACTACTGCGTTTGGATTTTTCTTTTTCCACTCTTTAAGCTGATTTATGTTTATCGATTCAGCGAGCGAGCAACCTGCGTCTAGATCAGGCAACAAAATTTTTTTTTCAGGGCATAGTATCGATGCTGTCTCAGCCATAAAATGGACACCACAGAAAACCATTATTTCAGCCTTAGTTTCCGCCGCCTTTTTAGATAATCCTAGCGAATCACCTACAAAATCAGCTATGTCTTGAACTTCTGGGATTTGATAGTTATGAGCAACTATTATTGCGTTTTTAGCTTTTTTTAGTTCGTGAATTTTATTTATCATAGACGGATTCATAAGTCTCTATTTTAACACATTGATTGAAATATTTAAGAATGGAGCTGAGTGTGTAATTCTACCAACGGAAACATAATCGATGTCCAACTTCGAGATTGTCTTTATCTTTTTTAGATTAAGATTTCCTGAGAGCTCAATTTCTGCCCTACTGGAATTTCTAATAATTTTTATAGCTTTTGTGATTTCTTTAACATTAAAATTATCTAACATGATCCTATTTATTTTAAATTTTACTGCATCATTAATTTCGCTAATCTTTTTTACCTCTACTTCTATTTTTTCTTTAGTGGGGGTTTTAGATATTTTTTCTAGTGTTTTTCTGATATTCCCACAAATTTTTATATGGTTATCTTTAATTAAAATTAGCTGCGACAAGTCCTTTCTGTGATTCTGACCCCCTCCGATTGTGACGGCATATTTTTCGAGATATCTCCAGCCCGGAGTAGTTTTTCTCGTGTCTAAAAGCTTAATTTTACTTTTTTTCAATTGAGTGATATAGGTATTGGTCAAGGTCGCAATTCCACTAAGTTTTTGGAGAAAATTTAATATTATTCTCTCACAAGGAATAACTTTGCTTGCAGGTCCAGTAATAATAGCTACCCTCGCATTGTTTTTTATCTTGTCTCCTTCGTTATAATCCCACTTGATTTTTATTTTTTTGTCAATTTTTTTTGCCACGTAATTGATTACTTCTCTACCACATAAAATTCCAATTTCATTAAAATATATGCCTACTCGAACCCTTCTTGAATCAAGAAGTATTTTGCTCGTAATATCGCGGTGAATCTTGTCTTCGGCTAGAGCAAATTTCAGAATGCCGTCAATACTTTTTTTTAAAGCATTGTTCATCGGCAATTTATTTAACTTCCCAGGTTTCTCCGGAGGAAAGAAGCTTTTGCAAGTCAGGTGGGAATTTAGATTTTGCTAACTCAATTTGAGATTCCAAAGAATCTTCAAAGGTCGCCCTTAATGTTTTCTTCAGCACACCCATTGGAACTGGATATTCTGGAAACTTCATGTCAGTAACCATTCTAATTAGCACGGAATCAGTTTCATCATAGACCACGACATTATCAGGAACGTTGCCGGGTTCAATATCTACTATGTCAAATTTTCCATATCCCACAACCAGCCCTTTGTCGAGATTCTTGCCAAAGACCAAAGGTTTTCCATGCTCAATTTTAATGTTGTTGTCATCACGGATGGATCTCTCGGTAAAATCATCAAAAGCATTGTCGTTATAAATATAGCAATTTTGATAGATGTGAAGGAACGAGGTGCCTTTATGATTGTAGGCTTGAACAAGTAAGTCAACAAGTTCTTTAACGTACGAAGCAGAAATTTGAGCAATAAATGATGCACCACATTCTAAAGCTAAGCCAACGGGATCAGACGGTTCTTCAATGGTTCCATAGGGAGCGGTTTTGTTAATCATCCCTTTCTGGCTTGTTGGTGAATATTGACCTTTCGTTAAGCCATAAATCCTATTGTCAAAAAGAAGAATGTTCATATCGACATTTCTTCTAAAAGCATGGACAAAATGATTTCCTCCGATAGAAATAGCATCCCCATCGCCTGTTACAACCCAAACGGCCAATTCTGGATTAGAAATCTTTAGTCCGGTCGCGACCGGAATAGGTCTTCCATGAATGGTGTGGAAGCCATAAGTTCCCATATAATAGGGGAGTCGTGATGAACAGCCAATTCCCGATACTACAGCATGCTCATTTTTTGGCCTACCGATTTGAGCCATGGCCATTTGAACAGCTTTCAAAATTGCATAATCTTCACAGCCCGGACACCATCTTGGTTCCGCATCAGATTTAAAATCGTCTGCCTTATATTCAGTTTGTTTTGTAGTACTCATAATTTCTCTTTAGATTAATGCTCCTTTAAAGACTCTAGCTCCCTATTAATAAAATTTGTTAGTTCAGAAACATAAATGGGTTGTCCCGTAACTCTACCGAGAAAAGAGGTATCAATTAAAAATTTTGATCTAATTATCGTATTTAATTGTCCTAAATTTAATTCTACAACCCCAACTTTTTTAAACTTTCTAAGAATATTTCCAAGATTCCTAGGCAAGGGATTTAAATATCTGATGTTTATCATTGCAACTTTCTTGCCAGCACCGTTCACTGCTTCTATTGCGGCCCTCATGCTTCCAAGAGTGCTTCCCCAGCCGACAAGAAGCAAATCCGCATTCTTATCTCCAATAATTTCCAAATCTGGAATATCATTTACAACTCTTTGAACTTTTTCTGCTCTCAATCTGGTCATTAGATCATGATTGTCGGGGTCTTGTGTTACATCGCCAGTTTCATTAGTTTTTTCGAGGCCGCCGATGGTATGCTCCAACCCCTTGGTCCCAATTCTGACCCAGTCTCTGGCTAGTGTTTCCTTGTTTCTTTTATAGGGCAGATACCCCTTAGGATTAGTTCTAAAAGATGTCTTAATTTTAGGAATTTCTTTTAAATTGGGAATTTTCCATGGCTCAGACGAGCTAATTAAAAACCCCTCTGATAATACAACAACGGGAGTCATATATTTAGTCGCAAGCCTTACCGCTTCAATGGAAATCCAAAAACAATCAGCAGCAGTTGAAGGAGCAAGCACTATAACGTGAGAGTCGGATGGTCTTCCAAACAAAGCCATTCCCAAATCTCCCTGCTCTGTCTTTGTTGGCATGCCAGTTGAGATTCCTGACCTCATATAATCAAAAACTACTAGTGGTAATTCTGTCATAACGGCGAGATTTAAAGCTTCTATTTTTAAAGCGAGTCCAGGGCCTGAGCTGCCTGTGATACCGAGGGACCCTCCGTAGGCAGCACCTAATGCCATGGTTATAGCGGCAATCTCATCCTCAGTTTGAATTGTATAAACATTAAATTGTTTTAAAGCCGCAAGAACGTGTAGAATTTCACTCGCAGGCGTAATGGGGTAACCGGAATATACTATTGGTAAATCGATTTTTTCTGATGCCGCTAAGAGGCCATACGCAGTCGCCAAAGCTCCATTAATGTTTCTATAAGTACCTGGCTCTAGTTTTGCCGGGGGGACCGTGTACATAACTGGAAAAATTTCCATTGTATCGCAAATATTAAATCCTGTATGAAGGGCCTTGACATTTGCTTCGAGAATCATGGGTTTTTTTGAAAATTTTGATTTTAAAAAACTCTCGATTGGTTCCAATGGTCTGGAAAACAGCCATGCTACTATACCAAGGGCCAAAAAATTTTTACATCTCAATTTGTCTTTATGCCCCATATCAAAATCATCCAAAGCCTCTACTGTAAGTTTAGTTATTGGTATTTTATGAACTCTAAAGTCAGCTAGTGTTCTATCGTTCAGATCTAGAGGATTAGAATCAAACCCAGCTTTTTTTAAATTCTTGTCAGTAAACTCATCTTCGTTTACGACTATAATCCCACCCTTGTTAACCGTACTCAAATTAACTTTTAATGCGGCTGGGTTGAAGCAAACAAGTACATCGGGCGTATCTCCAGGAGTGTATATGTCCTTTGAAGCAAATTGAATTTGGTAAGACGACACACCGTACGTCGTTCCTTGTGGAGCTCGAATCTCCGAGGGAAAATCTGGAAAAGTTGCAAAATCGTTTCCGACAACAGCTGTTGTATTTCCAAATTGATCGCCAGTTAATTGTATTCCATCACCAGAATCACCAGCAAATTTAACGGTGACCGTTTCAAGAATATCTTCTTTGTGGATGCCCATTATGTTTGCCCCGTAACACGAATGTGAATTGATTAGTTAACATGAATTTGAATTGATTAGTTAACATTAACAACGCGCAGGGATGATTATAGCATTGTTTTTTTCTAATACAATCCAATTGCCCTTATTGGTGCTCGGAATATGTAAATCTCAATGTTTTATTAAAAATCTTCCAATTTATATGCTTAAGCCATTTGTCAGACTGAGATGAAAAATCTTCTCGTACATGGACACCTCTTGACTCTTCTCTAAGCAAGGCTGATTTTGTAATTAAATAGACTATTGTCTTTAAATTCATCAACCTGCTATCGATTAAATCAAAGGAATCAAGATCGTTCTTTTTTATAGTGGATATTTCGCTTAGCGCAAATAGAAGATCTTTTTTGTTTCTTAAAATGCCGACATAATTATTTACGACTTGGGACAAAGCTATCCTGTGGCTTAAATATCTTTCAACTTTTTTATCTGAAGAAACCAATGAGTATTTGATAGATTTTTTAATCAGAGAGGAAGGAATTTTCTCAAATTTTCTTGATAATTCAACTGCGGAATCTATAGCGCGTTTTGCAAAAACTAAACATTCCAATAAGGAATTACTTGCAAGCCTATTTGCACCATGTACTCCAGAACAAGCTACTTCCCCACATGCGTAAAGATTCATTATGTTCGTACGAGAGAACAAATCAGTTTTTATTCCTCCAATCATGTAGTGTGCAGCTGGAGAAACAGGTATGTCATCTTTAGTTATATCTATACCTTCTCTCATACAAAGCTCGTATATATTTTTAAATCTCGTTTTTATTCTTGATGAATCTAAATGTTTTAGCGAAAGAAAAACATTCTTTTCCCCATTGGCCCTCATTTCATTAAAAATCGCCCTAGCGACTATGTGCCTGGGAGCCAATTCCATCTGATCAGAATAGTTTTCCATAAATCGTTTTTTTGAATGATTAATTAGTTTTCCACCTTCTCCTCTTAATGCCTCTGATATCAAAAAACTTTGAGACCCGTTTTTTGAGAAAGCCGTTGGATGAAATTGAACAAACTCCATATCTGTAACAACCGCACCAGCATCAATTGCCATTGCAATGCCATCACCTGATGTGCTTGATGGATTTGTAGATTTATAATAAATTCCACACCCTCCTCCCGTTGCCAAAATTGTAGCCTTGGAATGAATAGCAATTTTGTTTTTTTTGTTGTCGTCGAAGACCAAACAGCCAAAACATGATTTAGAGTTTGAAAAAAGATTCATAACATAAGCATCTTCCAAAATTTTTATATTTTTTCTTTTTTTAATTTCTTTCGAAAGAAGATCAACAATTGCCTTTCCCGTTTCATTACCCAGGGCATGCAAAATTCTTCTTCTGCTATGCCCCCCTTCTATTCCAAAGTCGAGCCCTGTTTCACTTCCATCAAATTCCACGCCTTGCTCTATTAATTCGAGGACCCTTTGTAATCCTTCGTTTACCATTATATTCACACCTACCTCATTGTTAAGGCCACATCCAACCGAAATTGTGTCATCATAATGAAAATCTACTGAGTCATAGTTATCAATTGCGACAGCGATACCCCCTTGGGCCCAATATGAATTACTTTCTTGAATGGAAGATTTGGTTAGAATCAAGACATTGCCAAAATTTGAAGCATATAAAGCCGAATAAAGACCAGATAGTCCTGATCCAACAATTAAAAAATCGGTTTTTATCTCTTTAACTTTGCTACTCACGATGTAACCACTTTTGTTAAACTGCTTTTCATGGCTTTTATCTCTTCAGTGTTAAGTAATTTTTTCCCGCCAATTGTTTTTACATAAAATGAATCATCGACGGAGCCTCGTTTCGTAGAAATTTTTACAAATCCAATAACTAAATCATGATTTTTTAAAGTCTTGGATATATCATATAAAATCCCCGGCCTATCAGTTGTACTTAATTCAATTATTGTAAAATTTTTTGATGATAAATTATCTACATTGATTTTCGTCTTGATTTGTCTGCCATTTGAATTCATATACTTGCTTGAGATTAGTTCAGAAGCGGGCAAAGGTTTGTTTGATTCAAACTTGCTTTTCATAGAGTCCCATATACCTCTTTCACGGAAAGTAGATTGACCAAATCTATTTATTTCAAAAGTATAAAGAACAAGATTGTTTTTTAATGAAGTAACTCTGCCTGAAAAAATATTTATGCTCGATGATGACAAAGCAGCACAAATTTCTACGAACCCAACATTGTGATTCTTGGACCATATCGTTAATTGGTCTATATGATTTTTTTGACTGTATTTTACACCCAGTGCTAGATTTTCGTTGCTTTCTAGAAGAAGTCGTACCTGGTAAATAAGTTCTTCAGATGAGTAATTATTGAAATATGATGATAATTTTTTACCACAAACTTTTTCAAGCTCATTTCTGTCAATTTGTTTAAAAACTTGACCTTCTTTTCTGTTTCTAGAGGACAACTTTGACATCTTAATGATTCCTTCTTTTCTTTTAGACATCAGATTTATTGTTTTTTTAAAAATTGTTGACAATAAATTTCCTTTCCAAGTTGACCAAACATCAGGCGCTACACTTCTGAGATCACAAAATGTCAGAATAAAAAGAAAGCTAAGTCTTTCAATGGTTTTTACTTTATTTTTGAACTCTTTGATGAGTCGAGAATCATCTAAATCTCTCTTTTGTGAACATGATGACATCGATAAATGTTCATCAACTAAAAACTCTACGGATTCAATAACTTCTTTATCGACAAATAGCCTTCCGCATATTTTTCGAACCATGCCTGCCCCGCGTTGAGCATGATTATCACCGTATCCTTTGCCGATATCGTGCAATAAGCCAGTTAGATAAAAAACTTCTTTCTTTTTTAAGCTACGTGCAATTTTTGTCTCGAGAGGAAACTCTTTTTCGTATATACCGTCTAGCAGTTTTTCAAATTCTTTTATTAACAACAAAGAATGTACATCAACTGTATAAATATGCGAAGGGTCTGCGACAGCTAAGTCTTTAATTTTATCAAATTCTGGAATAAAAAAATTAATCAAATCATATCTATTCAGATCTGATAAAATTTTATATATATTTTTCCCCTTTTTGAGTACATCAAGAAAACTTTTATTTAATGTTTGTTTATCATCAACTGAAAATTTATGGGTTTGTATTTTTTTTATTTCTCTAATTACTTCGTCTGAAATTTCGATACTATTTGAAGCCGAGTATTCAAATGGCTTCAATAAGTTGTTGGGGTCCAGAAACATTTCTTCCGGGTTAATAGCCCTTACTATTCCTCTATGAATTATATAAAGATCATCTAAATTTTGTATTCTCTTTGAAGAAAATATTTTTTTATTTTTGTTTAAAGTTCGTTGGATGATTGTATCTGTTAATTGTGCAACTCTGTTGGTAGTACCGTAAAAGATTTTCATAAAAATACTTTCCTTAGTTAAAAAATCTTCATTTTTAATATTAAAAAAATCTGCGGCTGTGGTTTGGAAATCAAAGTCAATTATCTCAAGATTGGAAGTTTTAGTTATATGAAGATGATTTCTAACTCTGAGCAAGAACTCTAATGCCTCATTAATTGTACGAATCTCGTCCTTTTTTAGAAAGCCGCCATCAAGAAATCTGTTAATTTCGATTTGACAGTGGAAAGCTCTAAGAACCCAAAAACAACTATGTATATCTCTGAGACATCCTTGGCCTTCTTTGATGTTGGGCTCTACCAAGAAGCTCGGAGTCCCGTATTTTTCGTATCTTTTTCTTCGCTCTAGTATTTTTTTGTTTATGAAATTTTGTGATATGTTGGGAAGCAATTGTCTGTTTAGTTTATTTTTTAGATCGGTATGTAACATTGAATCTCCTGCGACGGCTCTCAAATCAAGCAATGATGTTAAAATTGTTGAGTCATGTGTGCTTGCCAACTCAAGGCAATCCTCAACTGTTCGCAAAGAATTTCCAATTTCGACACCTGTGTCCCACAATTTATATAAAATATTTTCTGCTAAATCTCTAGCTTCGCTAACTTTCGATTTTTCATGAAGTATCAGTATATCAATATCGGATTTTGGACAAAGCTCTCTTCTTCCATAGCCGCCCAATGCTAAAATAACAATTCCTTTAGATTTATAATCGAGATTCAATTCGTTAGATATTAATTTATCAATTTCATTTGAGTATTTATTTGTAGTTTCAACACCACTGTTTTTACCAGAAAGATGAAATTTTTTAATGTTGTCTTGTAAGAGCTTAAATTTATTGCTAAAAGTTCTTGTTTTACTTATCATTTTTTAAAATTAGCAAATATCTCGCCCTGACCACTAATTTTGTTTTCATATCTAGCCAAAACGAAAAGAAGATCAGAAAGTCTATTTACATAAATCAAGGAATTGGGACTAATCCATTCCTTTTTCCCTAATGAAACTATTTTTCTTTCAGCTCTACGGCAAACTGTTCTTGCTATATGCAAGGTACTAGCTGCAAATGAGCCTGCGGGCAAAATAAATTCTTTTAATGTCCCGACTTCTAAAACGTACTTATCTATTGTTGTTTCTGCCCAATTTATTCTATTTTTTTTAATCCTAGGTACTGAAACATTTTTTTTTGAAGCAAGATCTGCTCCTAGTATGAATAAATCATTTTGAATTTTAGAAAGTATGTTTCTAACTTTCTTGCTTGTTAAACCGACTAAGGCTAGGCCTATAATGGAATTTAATTCATCAATATCTCCATAAGCTTCAACTCTTTCGGAATCTTTCGCCGTAATTTCTCCACCCACTAAGACCGTGTTGCCTCCATCACCGAATTTTGTATAAATTTTTGTTATTCTAGTTTTTTCGACCATGAACTAGTTTAACTAATTTGACAAACCTAAACAATTTAAGACTTATTTGTTATTGTTAAATTTATGTTTAAGACCTTATTCGCTGAAAAAGATGTAATTTCATTTTCAGATTTTGTTCGCTATGCGCTTTATGGTCCGAATGGTTACTATAAAAAAAATTTTACTATCGGTCCTGAGGGGGATTTTTATACATCCCCATCTGTTTCCAAACTATTTGGAAAAACAATAGGGTATTTCTTCTCGAAAATTATTTTAGAAAAATTTCCCAAAGATAAAATATCAATTGTTGAAATTGGCTCTAACAACGGGGAATTGATTAAGAATGTTCTTGATTTCTTTGTTGGCTACCACCTAGATATCCATGAAAGATTAGAAGTCTTTGTTGTAGAAGCAAATTTATCAGCAAAAAATAAAATAATTAACAATCTTGCTTCCTATAAAGACCAAATCACCATAGTACCATCGATAAGTAAAATCAAATCACGGACAAAAGAAAGTATAATCTTGTGCAATGAGTTATTTGACGCGCTACCATTTGATAGATGTGTTTCGAGAAACAATAAATTTTTTCAAACCAACATTTTTACAGATAAAAAAAATATTTTCGAAAGACAAGATAAAGCCGATAAAAATTTGATCAAATTTATGAAGCGTTTTAATTTAAAGATAAGGGAGAATTTTTTCTTTGAAATTCCTTCCTTTGAATACGAACAAATCTTTAAAGATCTTTCAGAAAAATTTGATAAAATGTTTTTTTTAATAAGCGACTATGGTGACAAATCTGATTATTTCAATTTGTCTTCGGACCCTTTTGGGACGGCCCGTTGTTTTTACAACCATCAAGTTTCAAGAAATTTTTATAAAAATATTTTTAATCAGGATATAACACATGATGTCAATTTCTCTTTGCTTACAAAAATTGCTTTTAATTATGGGTTCAACGAAGTTGACTTCGTTTCACAAAACAGATTTCTATTGGATAATAATATTTTGGATATATATGAAAATTTTGATAGCTTAGAAAAAATTGAATTAACTCAGCAATTAAAAAAACTTGTATTGCCCAATTTTCTTGGGGAAAAATTCAAATTTCTTTCTTTGAGAAATTAAATGTCCCAATTTGAAGTAAATTTTCTTTTACGTTAAAGTTAAGCCTATTATGGAAATTGAATGGGCCGATAGAATTAAAACGCTTCCCCCTTATTTATTTGCTGAGATTGATAAAAAAAAGCAACAATTGATCGAAAAAGGAATTGATGTAATTGATTTAGGAGTAGGTGACCCTGATATTCCTACCCCAACAAGAATTATTGAGGCTCTTCATAAATCCTCATTAAAGTCCGAAAATCACCGATACCCTTCGTACACAGGACTCTTATCTTTTAGGAATGAGGTAGCAAGCTGGTACAAAAAAAGATTCAACGTTGATGTTGCTGGAAACAAAAATGTACTAATTCTTATTGGTTCAAAAGAAGGGGTGGCACATGCACCACTGGCCTTTATAAATCCAGGCGATATTGCCTTGGTTCCCGATCCAGGATATCCAGTTTATGGTATTGCCACTACTTTTGCAGGAGGGATACCTTATCAGATGCCTCTTCTAGAATCCAATGGGTTTTTGCCCGATTTGGATTTAATCCCAGCGAATATATTAGAAAAAACAAAGCTAATGTTTTTAAATTATCCTAATAATCCAACCACAGCGTTTGCAACAGACGATTTTTTCAAAAAAGCAATCGATTTGGCATACAAACACAAAATTTTGATTTGTCACGACGCTGCCTATACTGAAGTCTATTTTGCGGACAAACCTAAAAGTTTTTTAGAATATGATGGCGCAATGGAAGTAGGAATTGAATTTCACAGCCTCTCTAAAACATTTAGTATGACTGGATGGAGGCTGGCCCATGTCGTGGGCAACGAGAAAGCTATTGCAGGTATTGGTAAAATTAAGACCAATATTGACTCTGGCGCTTTCCAGGCGATACAGGAAGCCGGAATCGAAGCCTTAAGAAATTATGAAGTTGGGCTAGAAGATAGAGTGGCGATTTATAAAAAACGTTGCGAGCTACTTTCGGCTGGACTTGAATCAATAGGCATTGAAGTGTATAAACCCAAAGGAACTTTTTATGTTTGGTTTAAAAACCCTCAAGGTTTATCTTCGTCAGAATTCGCGAATATTTTGCTTGAAGATGCTGGGATTGTAATGACACCAGGCACTGGATTTGGGGAATACGGGGAGGGGTATACCAGAGCATCTGTTACTATTGATGATAAAAAACTTTACGAAGCTGTCGAACGAATTAAAAACTTGTCTATTTAATGATAAAATTTAACAATCTATTTTTCACATAAACAGTTTTTACTATTTCTTTATTTTTTAGATATTTAAATAAGTTTTTATTTTTGCTTACATCTTCAATAATTATTTTCTCTTCATTAATCTCAGATGAATAACTTAGTGTCCCTCGCATTTTCCCATTAATTTGTATAACAATTTGAATTTCTTCCTTTTCTATTATTGCATCATCCCATTCTGGCCAAATAAAGTTAATTTCTTTTTTCTTATATCGGCTACGTACCCATAGTTCATTGGCAAGATGTGGCACGAATGGATTCAAAAGCTGTATAAATTGACAAACAAAGAAACCCACTAGCTTCGGATTTCTATTCTTTTCTAAAAACTTGTACGCAGAATTTAACAATTCCATGAGAGCAGCTACAGCTGTATTGAATTGCATATTTTGAATATCAACTGTAACTTTCTTAGTTGTTTTATGAATTTTAATTAAAAAACTTTTTTCTTCACCAAGCAACGATTCAAAATCTTGCTCGAATTTATTGTTGATAAATGAAATATTGTTTGAAACAAAATTCCAGACTCGCTTTATAAATCTATTTGCTCCTTCAATGCCTTTATTGTTCCATTCTAAGTCTTTATCCACTGGAGCTGAAAACAAAATAAACAATCTTATTGTGTCAGCTCCAAACTTTTCTATGATTTCTTCTGGATCAACCGTATTTCCTAGAGACTTAGACATCTTGGCCCCACCCTTTAGAACCATTCCTTGCGTCACTAAATTTTCAAAAGGTTCTTTAATCTTCGACTTTCCAAGTTTGTTCATTGCGTGAATGAAAAACCTTGAGTAAAGGAGATGTAGTATGGCATGCTCAATTCCTCCAATATATTGATTAACAGGCATCCATTTGTCGTATTCATCATCAAGCATCTCTTGTGAATTTGGAGAACAAAAGCGTGCAAAATACCATGATGACTCAAAAAAAGTATCAAAGGTATCAGTTTCTCTGGTTGCTGGTTTTCCAGTATAAGGGCAGCTGGTATGTTTCCACGTCGGATGCCTATCTAGCGGATTCCCAGCTTTCGTCCAGTCTATATCATCCGGGAGCTCAACGGGCAATTGATCGTCGGGAACTGGAACAATTGTTCCATCTTCTAGATAAATAATAGGTATCGGACAACCCCAATAACGCTGTCTTGATACCCCCCAATCTCGCAATTTGTACCTTGTTTCTGCTTTTGCTAAATTTTTGCTTTTAAGATCATCAATTATTTTACTTTTTGCCTTAATTGAAGTTAAACCATTTAAAAATTCTGAATTAATCATTAATCCATCGCCGGTATAAGCCTCATCTAGTTTCGTGGTGAAACCATCTTTGCCGACAACTTGAATTATTTCTAATTTATATTTCTTAGCAAACTCAAAATCTCTTTTATCATGGGCGGGGCATCCAAATATCGCGCCCGTTCCGTAATCCATTAAAATAAAATTAGCTATATAAACTGGTATTTCCTCATTCGTGTAAGGGTGTTTTACTCTTAGAAGGCTATCTATGCCAAGCTTCTCTGTTTTTTCCAATTGTTCGGTAGTTAATCCCGTCTCCTTATACAGTTGTATAAAATTGGCGATACCTGAATTGTTTTTAGCCTGCTCGATACTTAGAGGATGGTCAGGGGAAAGACCAATAAATGAAGCACCAAAAATTGTTTCGGGTCTAGTGGTAAAAACCTCAATGCTTTTAGCGGCATTGTTGAACAATTGAAATTTAATTGAGGCTCCTACTGATTTGCCAATCCAATTTTCCTGCATCAATAGGACTTTCTTGGGCCAATTGTCAAGTTTATTCAACCCAACAATTAGCTCTTCTGCAAAGGCGGTTATTTTTAAAAACCACTGTGAAAGCTTCTTTTGTTCTACTCGCACACCGGATCTCCACCCCTTTCCATCAATCACTTGCTCGTTAGCTAAGACGGTTTTATCTACTGGGTCCCAGTTTACGTAAGATTCTTTTTTATATGCCAACCCCGCATTATACAAATCCAAAAAGAATTTTTGTTCGTGAACGAAATAATCTTTATCACAAGTTTTGATTTCTCTCCCCCAATCGTAAGATAAACCCATTCGTTTTAATTGTGATTTCATTGTCTCGATATTTGTGTATGTCCATTCTCTTGGATGAACATTATTCTCAATTGCGGCATTTTCTGCAGGCAGACCAAAAGCATCCCAACCCATTGGATGCAAAACATTATAGCCATTAGCTCTCTTGAACCTTGCCACGACATCACCGATGGCGTAGTTTCTGACATGTCCCATGTGAATTCTTCCTGACGGATAAGGGAACATTTCTAATACATAATATTTTTCTTTGTTGGTGTTTTTATCAGCTACAAAAAGACCATTATCTTCCCATTCTTTTTGCCATTTTTTTTCAATTTCTAAGTGTTTGTATTCCATGACCTTTTTTGCTAAAAAAACGTTATAGTTTAATTTTAATATATACATCATGAATGAAGAAGACAGAAATTATCAAATAAAACAACTAAAACAAGATACAAAACTTTTAAAATCAATTGGTATCAATGGACTTTATATTCAAAAAGCCCAGAGAGACAAAATTTTAAATTTATTAAATGATAAAAAAAGCCAGGACAGTTTTAAGAATCTGGACGAAATTAGAATTGCGGTAGAACGATGCGAACGTTGTCCTTTGCACAAAGAAAGAAAAAATACCGTTTTTTCTCGTGGTTCTGCCATGAGTGATGTTATGTTTATCGGAGAAGGTCCAGGAAAAGATGAGGACGAAGCGGGATTGCCATTTGTTGGTAGAGCCGGACAGTTGTTAAATAAGATTCTGGAGGCAATGAAGTTGCCAATTGATAATGTTTACATTTGTAATATCGTTAAATGCAGACCACCACAAAATAGAAAGCCAACTTTTGATGAAATTGATTCCTGCTCGCACTATTTAATGGGACAAATTTCATTTGTTAAACCTAAAGTAATTATTTGTCTTGGAGCTACAGCAGCGGAAGGAATACTTGGCACAAAAGAACGAATTAAGGATTTAAGAGGTAAATTTTTTGATAAATACAATGCAAAAATTATTGTTACATACCATCCAGCCGCATTGTTAAGGGATCCTTCAAGAAAAAAACTTGTTTGGGAAGATATGCAATTGGTAATGAGAGAAATTGGACAATGAGCAATAAATTAAATAAAGAGAATAGTCCTTATTTGCTTCAACATGCGGAGAATCCGGTAAATTGGTTCCCTTGGTCCAACGAGGTCTTTACTGTAGCGAAAGAAAAAGATGTGCCAATATTTCTGTCCATAGGTTACTCGACATGCCACTGGTGTCATGTTATGGAAAAAGAGTCTTTTGAGGATGAGGAAATTGCGAAAATCCTAAATTCGAATTTTATTTCGATTAAAGTTGATAGAGAACAAAGGCCAGATTTAGATAGTATTTATATGGCCGTGTGTCAGATGATGACTAACCGAGGAGGATGGCCCCTGACTATTATCATGACACCTGACAAGATTCCTTTTTTTGCCGGCACCTATTTCCCAAAAATAAGTAGAAATGGTCTAGTTGGTCTTTTAGATTTGTTACCCAAAGTGCGAGAAGCATGGAATACGAAAAGAGAGGATGTCATAAGATCTGGCGAGAGTATTCTTGCTTCCTTAAAAGATGTTTCAAATCCCACAATTCCTGACAGTTTTATCGTCAAAGATGACATGGAAGAAATATTTGAAAGTTTAAAAGACTTTTTTGATGAAAAATTTGGTGGATTTGGTGAAGCCCCTAAATTTCCAAGTCCTCAAAATATGATTTTTCTCTCAAAATTTTATTTGGATACAAAAAACAAGGATTCTTTAAGAATGATAGATCAAACCTTAACATCAATGAGACTAGGAGGAATCTATGATCACGTGGGATATGGCTTTCACAGATATTCTACTGATGTTAAATGGCTAGTCCCTCATTTTGAAAAGATGTTATACGATCAGGCAATGATTTTGGAAGCATTAGCTGAAGCTTACAAAGTCACCAAAAAGGATTTATTTAAAGAAACCGCCGAAGAAATACATTCGTATTTAAACGAGATTTTGCTATCAAATGAAGGAGGTTTTTTCTCTGCTGAGGATGCTGATAGTGAGGGGGAGGAAGGCACTTTTTATTTATGGACCCTAGACGAGCTCAAAAAATTATTAACAAGTGACGAGTATGCTTTCTTCGAGCATCTTTATAATATTGAGGCTGAAGGAAACTTTATAGAGGAAACGACAAAAAATAAAAACGGAAAAAACATAATTTTTTTGAAGGATGAGCTTGATTCTTTTTCTTCTACTTTTTCACTAAATCCAGAAATGATTAAATCTGAGGCAAAAAGGATTAAACAAAAAATAAAAAATGAACGAGACAATAGAGTGCGCCCCTCTTTAGATGACAAAATACTAACTGACTGGAATGGTCTAACTATTTCATCGCTCGCTAAAGCATGGAGAATATTTAAAAATCCTATCTATTTAGATACGGCCATGAATGGATTCGAGTTTATAAAAACTAATATGGTATCAGAAGATTATTCACTTTTTCATTGTTATAGAAACGGTCACGTTGCAATCAAAGGCCTACTAGATGACTACTCATTTTTAACTAAAGGATGTATCGATCTTTATGAGTCGACATTAGATTCTGAGATACTCACTTATGGAGTTGGAATTTGTAAAAAAATGGTAGACCTATTTTGGGACAAAGAACGAGGATCTTTTTTTATGACGCGAGGTGATGATGTCGATATTATTGTAAGACAGAAAAACTTGCTAGACGGCGCGATTCCCTCAGGGAACTCCGTTGCATTATATGATTTAGTAAAGATTGGGAATTATACAAACGACGAACAATTCAACGAGAAAGCAAAAAAACTTTCTTCTCAACTTGGAGAAATGGCAAAAAAGTTTCCAATTAATCTTGGTCAATTTTTGGCCAACCATTATTCTCTTTTGTCTGAAAACATCCAAATAGTTATTCTCAACAAAGGGAAAAAGCCAAATTTTAAAAATGATGTTGTTAATTATCTTCTTAGTTTTGAGCATCCGAACAAATCAATATTTTATGTTTCTTCAGAAAAGGACAAAAAAATATACAATGATATTTTATTAAATTCTGATTTTATCCCAGATTTAACTGATGAATTTCAAATATTTATTTGCAAGGACTATACGTGCAACTTGCCGGTTTCGAGTTTAAGAGAAATAAAAGAAATTCTGGAATAGTTAAAAAAGTTGCGGAATAATCCCGTAAAATATTTTTTAAATAAATACTTATAAATTATCCGTAGGACTTAGTTCGTTTTTCTTGATATATACCATTAAAATACTAAGCGCCGCAGGAGTTATGCCAGAAATCCTTGATGCTTGACCAAGAGTTCGTGGCTTTAATCTGGAAAATTTCTGTTTTAATTCATTTGAAAGACCCGGAATTTCATCTATATCTAATTGAATTGGTATAGGCATTTCTTGAAATTTTGCCACTTTATTGATTTCTTGATTTTGACGCTCAATATATCCCTCGTATTTTATCTCGTTTTCGATTAGAGACTTTAAGATTGCATTGTCTGTAAATTTACAATTTGAATCAAATCTTATTAAGTCATCATAAAAGACTTCTGATCTTCTAAGTATTTCCTTATAAGTACAAGGTTTCTTTAGCCTTGGTGTACCAAGATTATCTAAAATTTTATTGTTTGTTTCGTTGGGCACGATTTGTAATAATTCCAGCTCATCCATAATGCTATTATATGTGGATACCTTCTTTTGAAACACTTCAAATCTTTGTTCGTCTATTAACCCAATCTTGTAGCCAATCGGTGTTAATCTAAAATCCGCATTGTCATCTCTAAGCAAAAGTCTATACTCGGCCCTTGAGGTGAACATCCTGTATGGCTCGTCAACACCAAGAACAACTAAATCATCAATTAAGATACCGATATAGGATTCAGATCTTTTTAAAACCAACGGTTGTTTGTTCTTGTTCTTTAACGAAGCATTGATACCTGCAATTAATCCTTGAGCTGCTGCCTCCTCATACCCTGTTGTACCATTTACCTGACCAGCAAAGAAAAGATTACTAATTTTCTTACTTTCAAGAGAATGACTAAGGTCTCTTGGGTCACAATAATCATATTCAACTGCATACCCCGGCCTCATCAATTCTGCATTTTCGAGGCCAACTATGCTATTAACTATTTGGATTTGAACATCAATCGGAAGGCTTGTAGAAATTCCGTTTGGATAAATTTCGTTTGTGTTTAGTCCTTCGGGTTCTAAAAAGATTTGATGTCTTTCTTTGTCTGCAAACTTAACAATTTTATCCTCAATCGATGGACAATATCTTGGACCAATCCCCTCAATTTTGCCTGAATACATTGGTGACCGATGAATATTTTTTCTAATTATCTCGTGCGTTCTCTTGTTCGTGTATGTTATGTGGCAAGGTAATTGTTTGTTTTTCACCTTGAAATTTACAAAAGAAAACAATGCAGGATTTTCATCAGCCGGCTGAACGGTAGTTTTATCCCAATTAATTGTTCTTCTATCTAATCTGGGAGGCGTACCGGTCTTCAGTCTTCCAACATTAAACCCCAAATCTTTAAAGGAGTTTGATATTTGTTTTGTTGGCGCCTCTCCTGCTCTTCCTGCACTAATTTGAGAATCTCCAATATGAATAAGACCATTTGGAAAAGTTCCTGGTGTTACAACAACACAATTTGAATAAATTTCTTCACCATAATTTGTTTTAACTCCAATAATTTTCGAATCTTTTTCTATTAATGAATCGATTAGTCGTTGTTTTACGTGTAAGTTCTTTTGCGATTCGATTGTTTTTTTCATATAAGTTCTATATAGAGACCTGTCGGCTTGTATCCTAGTTGCTTGAACCGCTGGACCTTTTCTGGTGTTTAATCTTCGGTATTGAATAGATGCAAAATCTGCTGCCTTGGCCATCTCTCCACCAAGAGCATCAATTTCTCTCACTAAATGACCCTTTCCCACACCACCAATTGATGGGTTACAAGACATTACGCCTATGGTGTCTAGATTGCCTGTAATTAGCAAAGTTTTTGACCCTAATCTAGAAGACGCAAGAGCCGCTTCGCATCCGGCATGTCCTCCGCCAACAACCAATACTTCATACTTTCCAGATTTCATAGTTCCCTAATCCTATATTATTTAATAAAGAATTAAAAGATTTTAAATTAATTCAAAATGAACAATAATAGGTAATATGGGAAAAACTACTGTTGGAATTACTTGCGATATAAAAGGAAAGTTTTTTGAATCTGAAAAATTTTATTCAGAAAAAATTCTTCAAGCCGGAGGAGTCCCCTTTTATCTTCCTATGGCTACCACAAAAAAAGATATTTTGTCCTTAGTTGACAAGATTGACGCGATTGTTATTTCTGGTAGCAGGGATATTGATCCGGCATTGTATGGACAAAAGAAAATTGAAAAAATTAATCCACTTGATGCTACTAGAACAACTAGCGAGATTTTATACATTGATTCTATGAAAAGAAGAAAAAAGAAAATTCTAGGTATTTGTGGAGGCATGCAATTGATTAATGTTTGTCTTGGAGGGACATTATTGCAAGATATTGAATCAATTGTTTCAGAAGCACTAAATCATAAAGATGGTGCAAACCATAGTATTACAATAGAAAGAAAATCTTTGTTAAATAAAATAATCAAAAGAGAAAAAATACGGGTTAAAAGCTATCATCATCAAGCTGTTGATAGAATATCATCTAGTCTGAAGCCATGTGCGAAAAGTTTTGACAAGATTATTGAGGGGATTGAAAGTGCGGATGGAAATATTTTGGGTGTACAGTGGCACCCAGAGCTTTCTAATACAAAATTTGATTTTGAAATTTTTAGATGGCTCACGAGATGAAAAGCATAAATAAGAGTTGAAATTTTAGTTAAGCTATTCAAGTGAAGTACATAACACTTAAAGGCGTTAGAGAAAATAATCTAAAAAACATCGACATAGATATCCCTAGAGGTAAAATTACTGTACTTACTGGAGTAAGTGGATCAGGGAAATCTACTTTAGCGTTTGATACGATATTTGCTGAAGGACAAAGAAGATACCTAGAATCACTATCAAACTATGCGAGACAATTTGTAGAGAGATTCAAAAAGCCAGATTTAGAATATATTTCTGGGCTCTCCCCATCCGTTTCGGTGAACCAGAAAACATTCATGCGAAACCCGAGATCTACAGTAGCAACGATTACGGAGATATATGACTTTTTAAGATTGTTCTATTCCAGACTTGGCAAAGCTTATTGTCATAATTGCAATACATTAATTGAAACAGCATCCTTAAATTCGATAATTAATACAATTAAAAAAGATTTTTATAGACAAAATATAGAAATTTATTTTCCATTAGCCGTAGGCAAGAAAGGGGAATTTAAGAACGAACTTTCATTAGCATCCAAACTCTTTTTGACAGCACGGGTTGATGGAAAAATTTGCAACCTTAACAAGGAAATTATTTTAGAAAAACAAAAAAAGCATGACATAGAAATCTATGTTGACAGTATTAGGATTATCGATGCAAATCTTACAAGACTCACGGAGTCCCTCGAGACCGGATTAAAATATGGAGAAGGCTTGGTGTTGATTGAGGCCAATCAAGAAAAAAGAATTTTTAATCAAGCACTGGCTTGTAATAATTGCGGCTTTTCTTTCCCCGAGATATCTCCTAGACTTTTTTCTTTTAATAGCCCCCATGGTTGTTGTCAGGAATGTGAAGGGATTGGGCAATTTGAATACTTTGATGAAGATTTAATTGTTCCTGATAAATCTAAATCTATTAAAGCCGGGGCAATTAGACCACTAAAAGATTCTCAGTTTTATAAAAAATTGTTAAAAAATTTCCTTCATAAAAAAAACATCGACGACTCAAAACCTTTTCAAAAACTATCAAAAAAAAACCAGAATTTAATTCTTTACGGAGAAGAGGAAATATCACCAACAAGATTTATTAAAAAATATGAAAGTGCGGATTTTTTTTTCGACGGGGTTGTCAATCTATTGGAGCACTGGTTTTATTCATCAAGATCAGAAGAAGTAAAAAACACCCTTAATAATTATAAACAAGTAGAAGCATGTAACGCATGCAAAGGAAGCAGGCTAAACTTCCATGCATTAAGTGTATATATAGAAAATCTAAATATTTATCAAATCTGTAGTTTGTCCGTAGATAACTGCTTAATTTTTATAAGAAAAATCGAATTCACAAATTCTCAAGAAATAATATGGAAAAAAATTAAGAATGAAATAATTGACAGGTTAGAATTTCTCTCTAATGTTGGACTAGGTTATTTAACTCTAAATCGGACTGCCCCAACTTTATCTGGGGGAGAAGCACAAAGAATACGACTAGCCTCACAATTAGGAGCAAAACTAACAGGCATTACATATGTCTTAGACGAGCCAACGATAGGGTTGCATCCAAAAGATAATAATATGCTCACTGCATCGCTACAACTTTTAAAAAAAAGAGGAAATACGGTCATAGTTGTCGAGCACGATGAAGAAACGATCAGAAATGCTGATCATATCGTTGACCTCGGCCCTGGTGCAGGACCTAACGGTGGGAATATTGTCGTGGCGGGCAAAGTACAAGATGTATCGAAAAACAAGTCATCAATAACCGGACAGTATCTATCAGGGAATAAGAAGATTCATACAAATAGACTAACTAAAAATCCAGATAAATATTTTGAAATAATTGGAGCCACACTAAACAATTTGAAAAAAATTGATATTAAAATTCCCGTTGGAAGAATATCGTGTGTCACTGGAGTTTCTGGTTCGGGGAAAAGCTCTCTTGTTGTGGATAGTATATTTAAGGTTCTATCCCACGTGCTTCTTAGCAATAGTAAAAAAAATTTTTCTTTTATTGAATCTATAAAAGGATTCGAAAATTTTGATAAAGTAGTCAATGTTGATCAGGCCCCAATAGGCAGAACCCCAAGATCAAATCCTGCTACATATACGGGAATTTTTTCTACAATTAGAGAAATTTTCTCATCACTACAGCAATCTAGGATCAGGGGATTCTTGCCCGGAAGGTTTAGCTTTAATGTTAAAGAAGGGAGTTGCAATGAATGTTTAGGTGCTGGAAGTATTAAAATTGAAATGAATTTCCTCCCAGATGTAAATGTTGTATGTGACTCATGTGATGGAAACAGATTTGATTTAGAGACTTTGCAAATAAATTATAAAGGGAAAAACATAACTGATGTATTAAACACAACTTTTGAAGAAGCTGAACAATTCTTTTCTGGATTTCCAATACTAAAATCCAAAATCAAGATTATTAACTCTGTTGGATTAGGATATTTAAAAATTGGCCAGTCTGCCACAACTCTCTCTGGTGGTGAAGCCCAAAGAATTAAATTGTCAAAAGAATTAATCAAAAGAAGTACGGGGAGAACCCTATATATTTTAGATGAACCAACAATTGGTTTGCATTTTTCTGATGTAGATAAATTACTAAATGTTATTTATAGATTAAGAGAATCAGGTAACACTATTATTATTATTGAGCACAATATGGATATGATAAATGCGTGTGATTACATAGTTGATCTTGGACCGGATGGAGGAGAAAATGGGGGAATGGTCATTTTCCAAGGCCCTATAAAAGATTTTGAAAATTGTCAGAATTCTGAGACAGCACAATATTTAAGGAAACACCTGAATAAGTTAATAAGACATAGTAAAGTTGGAAACAATAAAACTAAAAATTAAAAAAACGACAATAAGCCCCAACATGACATAAGCATGTTTATGGTCAAGTCCCCTTTTCGAGTCGGGACCGCGTCCCAACCTCGAAAGGATTGTTTCATTTTCATCGGAATCTTCTTCTACGGCTTCTGTTGCACTAGGTTCTGATTCGACAATGCTACCCTCCGTATAATCGTCCTCAGTGCCGGATTTTAATTCGTTATTCTCTTCAGACATTGAGTAGATAATAAACTAAAGAGATAAAATTTTAAATAAAATATTGTTAAGAATACAATACTATTGTATTCTTTGTTCCTGATATTTTTTGCCTATATTCGGGGTTATTAGAGACCCCAGGGCTTAAAGTTTAATGAGGAGGATTTTAAAAAATGGCTGAATACACACACCCAGACGTGTTGGTGTCAACTGATTGGGTCCTTGAAAATAAAGACAACGAAGGAATTAAAGTAGTTGAATCCAATGAAGATATCCTACTTTACGAAACTGGGCACATAGAAGGCACTATTAAACTAGATTGGGAAACGGAACTCCAAGATAGCTTGATAAGAGATTATGTTAATAAAGATAATTTTGAGGCATTAATGTCATCAAAAGGAATTTCCGAAAATGATACTGTAGTTTTCTACGGAGATAGAAGTAATTGGTGGGCTTGTTATGCTTTGTGGACGTTTAAAATTTACGGTCATGAGAAATGTCTTGTTATGAACGGAGGAAGACAAAAGTGGGTTGATGAGAAAAAACCTGTTGTTAAAGATACTCCTTCGTATCCAGCTACAAACTATAAAGTAAGTGGTGTCAATACTAAGATAAGAGCATTCAGGGATCAAGTAAGTGCTCATAGTGAAGAAAAAAAACCACTAATAGACGTCCGTTCCCCCAAGGAATATTCAGGGGAATTACTTCACATGGAAGCTTATCCTCAAGAAGGAGCCTTAAGAGGTGGCCATATTCCAAATGCTGCATCTGTTCCTTGGGCAACTGCAGCAAATGAAGATGGAACTTTTAAGTCAGCAGATGAATTAATTGAAATTTATCAGGATGGTGCTGGACTTAAACCAGGCGATGATGTAATCGCGTATTGCAGAATTGGTGAGAGATCATCACATACTTGGTTTGTATTAACGTATCTTCTCGGCTTCCATGATGTTAAAAATTATGATGGTTCATGGACGGAATGGGGTAATCTGGTCCAGGCACCGATTGAAAAATAATTAGGAAGAGAAATGTCTGCGGATAACAAAGAAAAGCAAGATTTGATGGATTTTATCCTTGACCATTATGAAAATCCTAGAAATTCTGGCTCAATCGATGACCCTGACGTTGAACAAGGGAAATGTGATATTTTGCAGAAGGGCGGTAATCCTGGATGCGGTGATATCATAACGATTTGCCTCAAAGTTGAAGATAAAATTATAAAAGATTTTAAATTCGAGGGTGAAGGCTGTATTGTTAGTCAAGCTGGTACCTCTATTATCTCGGAAATGGTTATCGGGAAAGAGATTGATAAAATTATCGAAATGGGGCCCGAAATAATGTCAGAGGTGCTTGGGGAGGAACTTACTCTTTCAAGACCAAAATGTTCAACCCTGGGAATCTCCACTTTAAAGCTTGCACTTAGACAATTCGAGAAAAAAGAATTAAAAAAACTTACTCAATAGTCTTTTTCCTAACCTTGTTTTGATTTATAATATACGTTGTAGATTATTTAATTGGGGGACGTACAAATGGCAAAAAAAAATCGAAATGGCAAAGTTAATTACGATGCAGCTTTAAGCTATCCTTTATTTGAAGCTATATTCAATAGGAGATCAAGAAGATTTGGCACAGGGATGGAGCTTCCATCCGATAGTAGCTTAGCTCATAAATCGGAGATCCCTCCAATTCCTCTAACTGAATTTCAAGAAGCAATGTTGGTGTGGGCGGGAACTGGTTTAACTGGCCTAGCTTTGGCTGACTTGCCACCTGAATGTGGAATTGATTTATTATGCCAATGGACTGGAAGGACTTGGCCATCAGCCTGCAATAACCACGGTACTGAGCTATTTTTCACAAATGATTCCGGTCTATACTGGGTTGATGTGAAGAATATGCTTCCTAAAGATAAAGAACTTGATGTTTTTTTTAGACTAGATCAAAATGAGAAAATCGATAGACTGCTCGAACTATACAGAGAAGGTCTAGTTAAGCTAGAAGATGGCAGAGCAGACCTTCCCGATAAAATGCCAGGATTGTTTGATTTTAATCAATGGAACACTAACAAACCTGGAACAACAACTTTTATACCAGTTACTGATATAACAGAAGAATATTTAAATCTTTTGCTTCTTTATTGTAGTAGTACTTATGCCTTTAGTATTTGGGACCCAACCCACAATGTTTCTTGTGGCCAAGACAAATGGATTGAATCAGGCAGAATAAAAAAAGATGTACAACTTTCTCTTTATGACTTAGAAGTTAGGATTTTGACTGGTCTAAACGTTGAACAAGCTTTCATTTGCCAAAATATGTCTTTGGCTCTCCAGGCTTTGGGCCTAGGAGGATGGACATTTACAGGCTTAATCCCAAGATATGCGTTAGGTTCTGATCCAGATCTTTTCAAAGGTCTCGGTTTTAGATTTGAACAGCCCAAATCCGGACCAACAAGACCTGTTGGAAAAGATGGTGTGTTTGAGGCTTATTGTCCTCCATATTACAAGGATATGTCGGAAGCTTTTGACAAAATGCATGAACATAAATGGGCAACCTGGGGCAAAGATAAAGCTTTTCCTTACGCTGAGCCGGACAAGCACTTGGTTAAGGCAAAAAAGCCGACTGATAGAACGATAGAAATTGTTAAATCGGTTGCTCAATATATATTTGACACCTATGGTTCATTTCCAGCTTTTGTTGATCCAATGTATATGAGGCTGGTCTTTCAAGCGCAAAACTTAGATTTAGATTTTTACGATAAGTATTACCCACCGGGTTCTTATACCGATCAGCATGTAAATACATTTAAATATTTTAATCCTGATATGAAGAATCCATATAAACAAAAACCTAGCAAGAAATACCCCTGGGATAAGTAATATTAATTTGGATTCACAGAGTCCCAAGTGTCCTTTGTAATCCCCTCATCTCGCAACTTGTTTTTCTGAACTCGGTTTGTGGGAGTCTTTGGAAGTGTATCTCTAAACTTGATGAATCTCGGAATCATAAATTTTGGCATTATTGGAACAAGATATTTAATCAATTGGGCAGGGCCTAGTTTTTTACCCTCTTTCATTATTATGACAATCATTACTTCGTCCTCGGAATACTTTCCTTGGTCGGCAACTTTTACTGCAACGGCGGCTGCTTCTTCAATATCAGGATGAGAAGCAACAAGATTTTCAACTTCAAATGAGCTAATATTCTCCCCACGTCTTCTAATATAATCGTTTAATCTATCCATAAAAAAAATGTATCCATCTTCATCCATTCTGCACAAATCACCGGTATGGAACCAGAGATTCCTAAAATCTGATACTGTCTTTTCAGGCATTTTGTAGTAATAATGCAAAGATATATTTGGAATTCTGGGCCTAAGTACAAGTTCTCCCGGGGTGTTTCTTGGAAGCTCTTCGTCGGTTTCTGGATTAACTATTCTAATTTCATATCCAGGGGATTCTTTACCACACGATCCGACCCTGAATGCTTCCCCGGGCCTCATAAAAGTACACTGACCAACTTCGGTTAAACCATAACCTTCCATAAATAAAATGTTAAATCTCTTCATAAATTCTTCGATTATGTCATGAGGAGCGGGGCTTCCTAAAACGAGCTTTACTTTATGTTCTTTTTCTTCTGGTACAACTGGAGCATTCCACATAAAATAGAACATAACTCCTACAAGATTAAATTTTGTTACACCAAAATCTTTCATCCATTTCCAAAATTTACTAGCTGAATATTTTTCTTCAATGACAACTTTGGTGCCTCTGATCATAGCGGGATAAACTCCCATGACCATTGCATTGGAATGAAAAAGAGGTAGACAAGTAAAAATTGTATCATCGGGAGTTATATCCATTATGCTTGAATAATTTTGTGCTGAAGAATAATCTGCTGCGCAAGGCCTAACTACACCTTTTGATTTTCCCGTAGTCCCTGACGTGTACATTAATCTAGCGTGATCTAAATGAGTTATTTTAATATTTGGCTCGGACTCGAATCCTTCACTAAGAAAACTATTCCAACTCACACAGGATTTTTCTTTATACCCCATGGTATCAAAACTATTCTCTCCTTTTCTGCTCCAAACAATAACATTTTGTATAAGTGGAATTCTTTTTTGTATATTGGCAAGCCTGTCCATGTACTCTTCGGCAATAATTATTATTTTTGAATCGGATTCTTCTACTATGTACTGCAAAAAGTCCATAACATAGGCGGTATTAATTGGCACCATAATTGAGCCATTTTTTAAAATCCCAAACCACGCGAGGCATACTTCCAGAGAATTTGGCATATAAACTGCAACTTTATCACCCTTTTTTATACCTAATTTAGCAAGCGAGTTAGCAACCTTATTTGCAAGCTTATTTACTTCTGAAAAGGTCAATGCTTTATTGTAACTAAACTGTAAGAATTCCTTATCTGGTATTTTGCTAGCTTGTTCTATTAGGACTTTTGGTAGTACCCAATCTTTCTGGTTGCTTTTAATGTTCCAGTTGAAATCAAATTTATTTTTCCAATCATAAGTTATGGGATGAGGTAAGTCTTTTATGGGATATTTTTTGTCTGACATTATTTAAATGACTTGTCTGTTGGAATGGCAACAGACATCTCCATTGTTAATACCCTTATTTTATTATCTTTAATTTTCGAAACCCCTTTAAATCCGGCTTTTTCGTATGCTTTAAGACCAGCTTCGGTGACAATTTTGTCACCACGAAGTTCAATTGTTAATATTCCCATATCTGCTCTGTCTTCAATTTGAATCTTCTCTATGACTTTAAAGCTCCCGATAATTACTTCATCATCCTGATTTGTTGAATTAAATATAGATTGAATTATATCGCTAGGATATGTAGGAGCATCATGAGAGCCGGAATTCATGCCTAGAAAATACCCAAAAGGAATATGATTGCTAATTTGACCTTCAGTTATGGATTTTACTGCCCCCCCGTAACCTATAAAGTTTGAGTTTGGATCATGATGAACCCCCGCATCGTTAAGAGTTGAAATCTGAAGCCAACTAAAATCAACTAATTTAATTGAAGAGGCAGAATCTCCTTCGTAAATCTCATCTTTTTCAAACTCTTCAAATGTTTTGCCATTATTTTCAAGCCAACCCCTGTTGAGATTCTTGTATTCTAATGGTAATTGAGTTTCAGTAAAATCAATTTTATCTGGTTGTTTTTCCAAATTGGATTGTTTGTTTATTGTTTGTCCCGGCGATGTTCTTAGTAGAACTTGCCTTACATACTCTAGAACAACTTCGTCCCTTTGATTTGTGATTGTTGTTTTTACTTGAACTGATCCATTTGAAGCACCATCTTTTTTAACCTCTATCCCAAGAACAGCAGATTTGCCAAATAAAATATCCCCTTCAAAAACCGGCTTACCATATCTAAGATTTTTATAAGATAGATTCGCAATTGCATTAAATGATATGTCATGAACACTAAGACCGAAACCAACATTAAATAAATATCCTTGGCTAACTAATCCGGGGGTATCAATATTAAATCTATCTTTCTTTGAATTGGCATCAGGATCTTTGTACCCTAATGATTGAGAAAGTGAACTATCTGCTCCTAATAAATAATTTTTTTTAAATTTTTTTATATACTCTCGATTTCTAAAGGGTGTTATTTGTATTGATCCATGGTGTAATACTTCTCCTAAAACAAACTCTTCAATATACTTTGACGAAACTAGATTAATAAGACTCATTTTGTTATCCCAATAATCAAATTATAAAGACTACTATTATTAATATTTCTTATCAATGCCCCTGTATGTTAGATATGCTATCAAAACACCTATCTCATAGAACAACAGTAAAGGTAAAAGCATGAACAACATAGATAATATATCTGTTGTTGGAGTAAGAATTGCCGAAAGAGCAGCACATATTAATATCGAATATCTTCTTTTGGAAGATAAAAACTGAGATGTGATTAGTCCAAATCTTGATAATAAAAAAATGATTAGTGGGTATTCGAAAATTATTCCAAAGCTTAATATCAGTGAGGTTAGAAAACCCAAAGTATCACTTACATTTGGCAATGCGGTAATAACATTTGTAGAATATCCATTAATTAAGATATCGAAAGCTAGCGGAGCAACATAGAAAAAACAAAAAGCTGCCCCCGTAAAAAACAAGATAGTACCTAAGACAATTACCAATAAAGATATTTTTTTTTCATTTTGATACAATGCAGGTTTTATAAAAGTCCAAATCTCATAGATAAGTAGAGGTATTACGCAAATCAAACTTGCTAGAAAAGCTACTTTTATATTAGCGGACAATCCTTCCGTAGGCTTTGTAAAGATAATTTTTGAGCTTAAAGGTAATGATTGACTCATTGGGAGAAGTGCAAAATCCATTAAGATGTCTCTAAAAAAGAAAGCGGGGACAAAAAGTATTACAACAAATAAAAGAACTTTGATGAGACTTTTTCTTAAAATCCCAAAATGTTCCAAAAAAGTCATCTTGATTTCTTTTTTCACAAACAAATCTTATACCTAGCATCTTCTTTTTACAATTGACATTAATCAATTGCTAAAATATATTTTTATTTTGGAAGCCTTGGAGGAACAATTTGAAAATTTTAATAACTGATGGTCTCTCTAAAGAGGGTCTCGAGCTCTTGAGCCAACACCCGAATATCGAAGTCGATTTACGAAAAAAGATTGAGAGGAAAGAATTAAAGAAAATTATTAACAATTATAATGCCGTCATAATTAGAAGCGCAACAAAAATGGACAAAGAAATCATTGAAAGCTTGAATGATAATTTGAAATTGATTGGACGGGCTGGAATAGGGGTTGATAATGTTGATGTGCGAGCTGCTTCAAAAAAAGGCATCATAGTAATGAATACTCCATCTGCGAATGCTATTACTACAGCTGAGCATACAATCGCGCTACTATTTTCTCTTGCAAGGAATACCCCTCAAGCTTATCGTTCTATGAAAGAAAAAAAATGGGAGAGATCTAGCTTTCAGGGAACTGAGCTTTATGGAAAAACCTTTGGGATTATTGGTCTAGGTAATATAGGACGCCTAGTGGCCGAAAGAGCTGTTGGGCTTAGAATGAAAGTTATTGCCCATGACCCATACATATCAAAAGATATAAAATTAAACATTCCTGTTGAACTCGTTGAAATGGATGAAATTTTCAAGCGATCTGACGTTATCACGGTCCATACTCCATTGACGGCAGGGACTAGAGATTTGATTTCTAAAGGTTCGATAGATTTAATGAAAAATGGAGTGATTATTATTAACTGCGCTAGGGGCGGAATTGTCAACGAAAAAGATATAGTAGAGGGAATTAAAAAAGGAAAAATCGGAGGAGTCGCACTTGATGTTTTTGAAAGTGAGCCCCCAGATTTTAAATCACCAATTTTTAATCAAGATAATAAAATTATTTTTACACCACACCTTGGTGCCTCAACACAAGAAGCCCAGATGAAGGTCGGAATTGCTATGGCTGAACAAATTATTGAATATGTTAACGATGGCGTGGTTACGAATGCTGTTAATATGCATTCTATGAGCCATGATATTTTGACTGAGATGCAACCCTTTCTTGAATTGTCTGAAAAACTTGGAAATTTTATGGGACAAATATGCAAATCCGGTGTTAAAGAAATAATACTTGAATACAGTGGAAATGTTTCAGAAATGAATGTCGCACCTCTGACTGTTTCTGCTCTTAAGGGATATCTTTCACCCATTATGAGTGCTCCAGTTACATACGTAAATGCTCCACTAATTGCCGAGGAGAGAGGCATTAAACTCAAGGAAGCGAAAGTAACCTCCGAGGAAGATTTTTCCAGTTTAGTTACGCTAATTATTAAAAGTGAGAGTGGGGACTTCTCTGTTTCAGGTTCAATATTCGGCAAGAAAGAGCCTAGATTTACTAAGTTGAACCAACACACTATAGACGTGATACCTAAAGGCAATGTCTTAATAATAGAAAATGATGATAAACCCGGTGTAATCGGACTACTTGGCGATGCTTTGGGAAAAAGAAATATAAATATTGGTCGGCTTTACTTAAGTAGAAAAAACAATTCAACCGATACTGAATCCGCTTTAGCATTTATTTCTGTTGATTCTCCTGTCTCTGAGGAGACTTTGGAAAATATTGCCAATTTGCCTCAAGTTAAAAGTATTGAACAGGTAATTTTTTGATGAAAGAATCTACTTCGCTCCCCGTAGGAATTAAAGATTACACAACAAACAATGTAAAAAAAATTGAATCGGTGTCAAGCATGGTTTTAGATGAGTCTGAGCTGTGGGGATATAAAAAAATACTTACCCCAATATTTGAGAAAATAGATTCCTTACAAATAGGATCCAAACAAGAAACTCTTCACAAAACTATCAAATTTATTGATCCCATCAATGGTGATGTACTAGGATTGAGATCGGACGTTACACCGCAAATAGCCCGTTATGTAGGTAGTAATTACAATGAGGAGTCCTTGCCATTAAGATTGAGTTACGTTGAACGGGTTATAAGAAATGAAGTAAAAGAAAGTAAAAATAAAAGAGAAATATTTCAAGTCGGATGCGAATTGATAGGCTCCAATCAACTAGAATCGGACTTGGAGATTATTCTTTTAGGATCAACAATCTTGAGTAAATTAGGATTTGATAAACAAATAGTGACTATTAATTCGTCTTTGTTTGTAAATTTTGTATTCTCGAAACTACCTTCAATCAAAGATAAAATCGATTTACTTTTTCATAAAAAAGACTTTGATTTAATAAGAAAATTCACAAAAGATAAAAATGTATCAAAAGAAGAAAAAGCATTTCTAAAAAATTACGTCTTACCTATCATCGATAACAGAAAAATAAACACTGCCAAATTCCCATCGAGAGTAAAACTCGGACTAAAGAGAATTGATTCATTAGTGAAATTTTTTAGGGAGACAAATCCCAATTTAACTGTAATTTCTGATCTTTTAGATGTGAAAGATTTTGATTATTATTCAGATATAACATTCGATATAGCTATTCCAGGGATCAATGAAATAGTTTTATCCGGGGGAAGGTACAATAACCTAATAAGCAAATACGGGAAAGATATTCCCGCGATTGGATTTGGGATAAACATACTCCCACTTCTGAACAAAACCAAGCACAAATATCTTGGAATTCCCATCGTTGTAACACAATACGATAGTTTGAAAAATGTTGGTTTGCCTTTTGAGGTTAGGGAATTCTTCAGTTCTCAAGGATTTGTAACTATTATGTCAAACTCGAAATCTAAATACAAAGGGGATTTTGATTTGAAAATCATAATTAAAAAGAACGGCTCTTTAAAACTATTCGATAAAAAAAATAAGCACCTGGGTACTTCTAAAAATCTTTCAGAACTCCAAAACGAGGATTTGTAATGGCACCGGCCATTAAAAATACAGTTGTCATTGGAGCCCAATGGGGCGACGAAGGAAAAGGGCGAATTGTCGACCTGATTTCAGAAAAGTTTGACATTATTGCTCGTTTTCAGGGAGGAAGTAATGCGGGGCATACTATAATACTGAAAGATAAAAAAATTGTGCTTCACCATATTCCGTGCGGAGTTTTAAGGAAAAATAAAGTTTCGATAATTGGAAATGGAACTGTAATTGATTTGGAAACTTTGTCCGACGAGATTAAGAACCTAAGAAAACTTGGCTTCAAAATTACCAAAAAAAACTTGAAAATAAGTTCTTTAGCCCACTTAATCCTCCCCTATCATAAATCTATAGATCGGGGAAGAGAAATTTTAAAAGGCAACAATGCTATTGGCACAACAGGAAGAGGCATAGGCCCAGCTTATGAGGACAAAGTGGCAAGACAAGGAATAAGAATTATTGATCTTGAACATAAAAGAACCTTAAGAGAAAAATTAGATTTATTACTCAAAGAGAAAAATGAAATATTAAGTAAAGTGTTGCATGAGCCAATTTTCAGGACGAATGCAATAATTAAGAATCTTTCCAAAAATTACAATTATATAAAAGAGTTCGTTTGTAGCACGGAAATTTATCTTAGTGACCAAATAAATAAAAATAAAAAGGTGCTTTTCGAAGGGGCACAGGGTGTTATGCTTGATATAAACTTTGGTACTTACCCATTTGTGACATCTTCATCTACAATATCAGCGGAAGCAGCCACAGGAACGGGAGTTCCAGCCTCTCGTTTAGAAACGGTTATTGGAATTTTAAAAGCTTATACAACACGCGTAGGCTATGGCCCATTCCCAACCGAAATATTCGATAATCAAGGTTTATCATTGAGAGAATTTGGTACGGAATATGGAGCAACAACTGGTCGACCACGAAGGTGTGGATGGTTGGATTTAGTCGCCCTTAGGCATTCGATAAAAGTCTCAGGTATTAATTCTCTGGTTCTTACGAAAGTAGATGTGCTATCTATTTTTAAAACTATTAAAGTTTGTGTAGGTTACAAAATAAGAAACAAAAAGCTTACAAGTTTTCCTCATGAACTTCATAAGCTTAATATTGTGAAGCCTATCTACAAAGAATTTAATTCTTGGGATTCGGAACAATTATCATCAAAAAAGATTCCACGAAATTTAATTTTCTTCATCAAGTTTATCGAAAATTTTTTATCTGCTCCTATTTCTATGATATCTATTGGTCCAGAAAGAAATCAGATAATTTATTTATAGGCGTCAATTATTTTTTTTACCAATTCATGTCTTACGACATCATCAGTATTAAAGTTGCAAAAACTGATACCATCTATATCTTGAAGAATGGTTTGTGCCTCAAGGAGTCCTGATTCTATGCTTCTATCCAGATCAATTTGTGTGGTATCTCCTGTGATAATTGCCTTGGAGCTAAAACCAAGTCTTGTTAGAAACATTTTCATTTGCGCTGAAGTGGTATTTTGTGCCTCGTCTAAAATAATAAAAGCATCATTGAGAGTTCTGCCTCTCATAAAAGCTAATGGAGCAATCTCAATAACCGATTTTTCCATGAGTCTAGAAACTCGATCTAATTCAATCATGTCACCTAATGCATCAAATAAAGGTCTAAGATAAGGATTGACTTTTTCACTTAAATCACCAGGGAGAAAGCCTAATTTTTCACCCGCTTCGACGGCAGGTCTGGTAAGAATTATTTTCCTAATTTTTTTTAGATTTAAATACGAAATAGCCATAGCCACTGCAAGATATGTTTTTCCAGTTCCAGCTGGACCGGTAGCGAACACTAGATCATTTTTTCTAATTGAATCAATATATAATTTCTGGTTGATGCTCTTTGGAGCGATTGTTTTCTTATCTGTAGTTAAGCATATGGTATCAAGAAAAATCTCTTCAATAGAATGAGCTTTTTGTTTAAGAATTTTTGCTCCCAGCGTAAAATCACTCTCAATAGGACAATAGCCTTTCGATATGATTTTGTAGAAACTTTTGAGCAGATCTAAGGATTTCAATACTCCCTGGGAAGAGCCAGAAATTCTAATGTCGCATCCTCGAGAATCGATTTTCACATTGAAAATTTTCTCTATGATGAAAAAATTTTTCTGATTTGCTCCGCTGAGTATTTTAAAAAAATTTATATCTTCACAATGAAGCTCTTCTTCGATTTGAGAATCGGATATAGTACTCATATGATTCTAATAAATACATAGTAAATAGTAACTAAAAAAATTCCAACAAAAGAGGGTATTTGTATCTGATGTTTTTTCCCATACAATATAAAAATCCCTAGCAACAAGATTTCCGTCAAGATTAGAAAAACACCAAGGGTCCCCATTGAAGAAGTTAAATTTAAATTATACAAAGCACTGATAATCCCAAATAGGAATATATTGGAAATATTACTACCAATTACATTGCCGATTGCTAAATCAGTTTTCTTGAATTTCATAACCGATATTAGCGTTGCACAAATTTCCGGAGAGGAAGTACTGAGAGCAAAAAAGATTGTACCTATCGCGGTGGCGGACCAACCGAAATGGCTCATAATATCTTGGCCGGAACTAACTATCAAGCTAGAGCCAAAATAGATTCCGACGGTAGCAACTACCAACCAAAACAAATTTCCCAATATTCCCGTTTTTGGCTCGTCGATATGAGAGTGTTTTTTGTCTCTAAGCGAAATACCTATATAAAGAAACATAGTAATAACCATTATTATGGAAATTGTTTGTTTATATGCACCATTAACCCCAGGGAAAATTACTAGGCACAGTGTTGCGCCTATAACAATCAATGAGCGTAAAAGAATATTTCTTCTGTCCGATGAAAAAGTTCCATTGGATGCTATTATCCCTATACCTAATACCAGACTAATATTTGCAATATTACTCCCAAGAACGGTTCCGTAACTTAATGTAGCGGCTGATTCACCTAGAAACAATATGGAATTTAACATGACAAAAAATTCTGGTAATGATGTACCCCATGCTATAAATGTTAAACCAATCAAAAGCTCGGACATCCCTAGCTTTTTTCCTATTTTTAATGAATTCTCGACTAATACAGCCGATCCTCGCCAAATTACAAATATCGCTATAAGAGGCTGGATGATTTGAATCATAGTCAAGGAGGTGTCCATTAAGAGATTAGTAAACTCAATGCCTCAATGTACTTGTCGCTCGTTTTCTTTGCGATATCTTCTGGAAGTGCAGGTGCTGGAGGATTCTTGTCCCACCCAATTGATGTTAAATAATCTCTAACAAATTGTTTATCATAACTTTGTTGACCCCTTCCTGCCTCATAAAGATTCTTGGGCCAGAACCTAGAGGAGTCTGGTGTTAATACCTCATCGATAAGAATTAGTTCATCATTTTCGATTAAACCAAACTCAAATTTTGTATCAGCGATTAATATTCCTTTAGTTTCGGCATAATCTCTTGCCCTGGAATAAATCTCGATTGAATATTCCTTTACTTTATTTGCTAAATCTAAACCAATAATTTCTGAACAACGCTCAAAATTTATGTTTTCGTCATGTTCTCCCTGTTCAGCCTTAGTGGATGGTGTAAAAATTGGGGTCTCCAATTTTTCTGATTCCACCAAACCCTTTTTGAGCTCAATTCCACAAACGGTTCCATTCTTTTTATATTCTCCCCACCCAGAACCCGTTATGTATCCCCGAACTATACATTCAACGAGAAGAGGCTTGGCCTTTTTGACTATCATTGATCTGCCTTCAAGAATATCGGCATATCCTTTCAAGGAATCATCTTGAGAACATACATCTTGAGTTATAAAGTGATTACCAATTATATCTTTAGTTAAGGAAAACCAGAATTGAGACAACTTTGTTAAAACTTCACCTTTTCCTAATATCCCGGTAGGCAAAACAGAATCATACGCAGAGATCCTATCTGAGGAAACAATTAGTAGATTGTCACCCATATCATATAGATCTCTGACTTTCCCTCTATTGATAAGATTCTGATCTTCGAGATTGGTCTCAAGAATAATGTTCTTATTTGTAATTGGCATATCGGACAATTATAAAGCAATCAATTAAAAAGAACAAAATTTGCTTTATATTTTCTTGTATTTACAATATTTTCGTTAAGTTATTTGAGCGCGTAGCTCAGGGGGAGAGCGCTTGCTTGACACGCAAGAGGTCGGTGGTTCAAATCCACTCGTGCTCATGAAAGTATAAACATGAAAATAGATATTGAAGGAAATAGTGTAGAATTTGAAAACAATCTCAATGTTGGGGAAATACTTTGTAAATTAAAATATGATAATTCTGTAATTGGTGCTCTAGTAGATGGAGAATTAAGAGATATATCGTATCAACCGAAAAAGAATGTAACGTTAGTGCCAGTTCGTGAAAACTCCAAAGAAGGACTTGATTTAATTCGCCATACTGCTGCCCATGCTTTGGCGGAAGCTGTCCAATCGATTTATCCCAATACAAAAGTAACAATAGGACCAGTTATTGAAAATGGTTTTTATTATGATTTTTACACGGAAAAGAATTTTACCGAGGAGGATCTTGAGCTCTTCGAAAAGAAAATGCTCGAAATAATTAACGGAAAAAAACCAATAATTAAAAAAATAATTAACAAAAACGACGCACTTAGTATGTTTGGGAAGATGGGGGAATTTTTTAAAGAGGAAATAATTAACGATTTAGATGATAATCAAGAAATCTCTATATATTCTCAGGGGAATTGGTTTGATTTATGTAGAGGACCGCATGCGCCCAACACGTCTTACATAAAAGCATTCAAGTTGTTAAATGTAGCTGGATCATATTGGAGAGGAGATGAACAACGAGAATCACTTCAAAGAATTTAT
Organism: Candidatus Dadabacteria bacterium UBA1144; assembly: GCA_002311855.1. Taxonomy (GTDB): domain Bacteria; phylum Desulfobacterota_D; class UBA1144; order UBA1144; family UBA1144; genus UBA1144. The sequence continues at coordinate 289,743 of DCAB01000012.1, forward strand.
GGCACCGCATTCTTTAATAAAAAAGACTTAAAAAAATATTTACTTATGCTGGAAGAAGCCAAAAAACGGGACCATAGAAAGTTGGGAAAAGAATTAAATCTCTTTTCAATTACGGAAGAGATTGGTCCAGGTTTGATATTATGGCATCCAAATGGAGCGACGGTAAGGACCATCATTGAAGATTACTGGAAGAATAGACACATGGAGGCTGGATATCAAATTGTTTATACGCCTCACGTTGCAAAAGCTAGCCTTTGGGAAACAAGCGGGCATTCAGAATTTTACAGAGAAAATATGTTCACACAAATGGTAATTGATAAAAATAAATATGAAATAAAACCTATGAATTGCCCATTTCACATTATGATTTACAAGAGTGAATTGAGAAGTTACAAGGATTTACCAGTAAAATTTGCGGAGATTGGCACGGTTTATCGATATGAGAGATCGGGGGTACTTCACGGTCTTTTTCGAGCTAGAGGGTTTACTCAGGATGATGCTCACATTTTTTGCACATTGGATCAAATTGAATTAGAAGTCGATCAAGTAATTGATCTAACTACTAGATTTTTAAAGGCTTTTGGTTTTTCTGATTATGAAATCTTTGTTTCCACGAGGCCTAAACGATATGTAGGATCAAAGGATGAATGGGTACAAGCAACAAATGCTTTAAAATCCTCTCTGAAGAATAAAGGTCTTAAATTTTCCATTGATGAGGGGGGAGGAGCTTTTTATGGACCAAAAATAGATTTAAAAATCAAAGACGTTATAGGAAGATCATGGCAGTGTTCCACTATACAAGTGGATTTTAACCTCCCAAAAAGATTTGACCTTAATTACATTTCGCGTAATAATGATAGACTTCAGCCAGTAATGATTCATAGGGCTATTTTTGGATCCTTTGAAAGATTTTTTGGTATTTTAGTTGAGCATTATGCTGGTGCTTTTCCTTTTTGGCTTGCACCTCTTCAAGTTAAAATACTTACTGTGTCTGAAGAACAGTTGGATTACTCGGATTCTTTAAAAAAGGAGTTAGATAAGATAAAATTGAGAGTCGATATTGATAAAAGGAATGAGAAATTAGGTCTCAAAATTCGTGAGGCTGAAGTTGGGAAAACGCCATATATTTTAACAGTTGGCAAATCAGAAATGGAAAACAAAACTGTAAACGTTAGGCAATATGGTGGGAAACAAATTGGAGAAATTAAATTTAAAGATTTTGTATCAATGATGAAAAAAGATATCCGTAAAGGGGATAGTTTATAAAAAAGAGAGCGTTTGTTTCAAAAAGAAAGCCAAATAGGAATAGGATTAATGGTTCTATTAGGGCTGCGGAGGTAAGGGTTATAGGGTTAGAAGGGGCTCAGATTGGCATTCTTCCTATTAAGGATGCGCTGCAAATTGCCCAGGAGAACGCAACTGATTTAGTTGAGATTTCCCCTGATGCTATCCCTCCAGTTTGCAAGATCATGGATTATGGAAAGTATATGTATGATCAAAAAAAACAAACTGCACAGAAAAAAATCAAGGCTCATGTGTTAAAGGAGATAAAATTTAGACCAAATATTGGAGAAAATGATTTTAATGTTAAGATAAACAGGCTTAAAAACTTTCTTTCAAGTGGCCATAAAGTTAAAATCAGACTTTGGTTCAGAGGCCGAGAAATAGTTCATAAGCAGTTAGGAGAAGAGCTTGTTGCTAAGATTATAGAAAATGTTTCTGAATTTGGCGAATTAGACAATGAGCCAAAATTTGAAGGCAAAAATTTAACAATGATTGTTCTTCCAAAAAAAGCTAAGGCGGTTAAAAAATTAAATGGCAACTCAAAAAATGAAATCCAATAGGAGTGCAGCTAAGCGATTTAAGTTGAAACCCAGTGGAAAATTGAAAAGAATAAAAGGCAACAAGCATCATGGTAATGTTCATAAGGCTCAATCAAGAATAAGAAGATTGAAAGAACCAGGGATGGTTGTAGGTAAAAAAGCAAGAGATTTAAGAAAAGTTATTTCTACTTGATATGGTGATGTAAATGAGAGTTAAAACAAGTGTTCCGAGAAAAAAGAGAAAGAAAAAACTACTTAAACAGACCAAGGGATTTTGGGGGCAAAGAAAGAATGTTTTTAGAAGGTCCAAGGAGACACTTCTTAGGGCTATGGCTTATTCTTATAGAGATAGAAAAACGAAGAAAAGAACTCTGAGGTCTCTATGGATAATAAGAATAAATGCTGCTCTCAGAAAAGAGGGTTTAAATTACAGTAAATTTATTCATTCTTTAAAATTAAACAAAATTGAATTAGATAGAAAAATTCTAGCTGAACTTGCTATGAATCATCCTGACAAATTCAAACAACTTATTTCTAAAATTCATTAAACTTTCTTCACCCGAGCTTGCGATGAATCATCCTGATAAATTAAAAAACTTGTTTCGAGTATCAAGTAAATCCTATTTAAATATCTTTCATTAAGATATTTAATTTCCTGCATTATAAGTTGTAAGAACATTAATTAACCCCTTCTGAAACTACCTGTCTCAACACTTGAACACGTGCTGCCATTTTCATTACAAATTGCAATTTTACTTACACGTTGGGGCTGAACGAATAATTGAATGTTAAGAAACACAAGGGATATTGCGATTATCATCAATAATTCTTTATATCTTTTATCCATAATAAACTCCTTTATTTTTGATTATTAAATTGTATCAAAATAGTATGAGTAAAATTAGGTAAAATATTTCATATATGAAGACCACCCCCCTTTACAAACTACATAGGACCATGGGAGCAAGATTCGTCGATTTTAGTGGTTGGCAAATGCCTGTTTGGTTTAGTGGATTAAATAAAGAACATATGAAAGTTAGAGAGAGTGTAGGGATTTTTGATGTTAGCCATATGGGAGAAATTGAAATTGCAGGCCCGGATTCTGAAAATTATGTTAATTACGTATTTACAAATTCAATCCTCAACTTATCGCATGGACAAGCACGGTATGGGTTTCTATGTAACAAATCAGGTGGTGTTGTAGACGATGTAATTGTTTACAAAATGATTGATGGATCTTTTTTCATATGTGTTAATGCAGGAAATACTGAAAAAGTAAACAAATGGCTTCTGGATAATTCTAGGAACTATGATGTAAGAATAAGTAACTTGAGTGACTTTTATGGCCAGCTTGCAATACAAGGTCCTAAATCAATCGATTTTCTAGAGAAATTCTTCCTCGATTCTGATATAAAATCAATAAAAAAATACCATATTTCTTCTATTGTGGAACTCGAAGAAAAATACAAAAATCAACTAAAATGGTCTTGCCCTAACGGAAATAATTTCTTAGTTGCTCGAACAGGATATACCGGTGAAGATGGTTTTGAATTATTTGTTCCTAACGAAAGGATAGAAGAGATTTACAAGAATTTGATTAAGAATTCTGACTCAAACTTGTCTCCATGTGGATTGGGCGCAAGAGATACACTGAGAATTGAAATGGGATTTCCTCTTTATGGTAACGAGTTAAGTGAGGATGGTTCTCCTGTAGACTCCGGCCTAGAGAAATTTATAGATATGAACAAAGAAGCATTTATTGGGAAAACTCATATAGAAAAAAGAATCAAAGATAGAAAATTCTCCCTAATAGGCTTTAAGATGAGGAATAAAATCATTCCTAGAAGTGGTTATAAGATATTAAATAAAGATAAGCTAATCGGCCATGTGACTAGCGGCACGTTCTCCCCTATACTTAAGAAAGGAATTGGTTTGGGCTTGGTTGATACAGGGTCGTCTGAATTAGATCAGTTCAATATAGAGATTAGAAATAAACATGAGGAAGCATACAAAGCTAGCTACCCTTTTATCCAACTAAGGAGAAGGCATGTCGGAAGTTAAAGAGGAGTTCAAATATACCGAAGAGCATGAATGGGCTGTTGCCGATGGAGAATTAATAAAAATAGGTATTACAGACCATGCTCAGGAGTCACTAGGGGAAATTGTTTTTATTGAACTACCAGAGATTGGAACTATCTTGGATAAATCTTCTACTTTTGGAGTTATCGAATCTACGAAATCTGTTTCGGACTTATATTCTCCTGTTGCGGGAGAGGTCGCTGAGATTAATCATTCCGTTGAGAATGAACCAGATATTATCAATAAAAGTCCTTACGATAAGGGGTGGATTATCAAAATAAGAGTTAAAAATATAAAATATTTAAATTCTTTGCTTACTTCAGAAGAATACAAGAAACTTATTGATGGATAAGGAAAAAGCAAATTTATCTTCACCGTGTCTTGAATTGTCGAGCGAGTATTCATTTGTCGACAGGCATATAGGAAATACCGACGACGATATCGGAGACATGCTAGAATATCTGAATTGCGATAGCTTAGATGAATTGATTCTATCTACTGTTCCTAATCAAATTCTGCTGGACGTCCCTTTGAAGATTGATTCCCCACGTAGTGAAGCCGACGCGATAAATTATCTCAAGGATAAAGTAGAACAAAATAAAGTTTTTAAGAGCTATATCGGGATGGGTTATTACGATACGATAACCCCGAATGTTATCCTAAGAAACATTCTGGAGAATCCGGGATGGTATACTGCCTATACACCTTATCAGCCTGAAGTTTCTCAAGGAAGGCTAGAAATGCTCATTAATTATCAGCAAGTGATAATGGATCTTACGGGATTAGAAGTTGCCAACGCATCCTTATTAGATGAGGGTACGGCTGCAGTCGAAGCTATGATGCTTGCTTTTCGTTACTCTAAGGATTCAAGGAATATTTTCCTTGTATCGGATAGTTGTCACCCACAAACTATAAGTTTGTTAGTGACTAGAGCACGACCTCTTGGTATTGAAATAAAAATTGGCAATTTAGAAGACTTAATGGAGGATAATTCTGAATCTTTTTTTGGATTTATTGCTCAGTACCCTGATACTGTTGGAAATGCTAAAGATTATGAGTTTTCTATTAGGAAAGCAAGATCAAAAAATTCTATTTCAATTCTAGCATGCGACCTTCTTGCTTTATCAATATTGAAATCACCAGGCGAGATGACCGCGGATATTGCAATCGGTAGTTCTCAAAGATTTGGAGTCCCTATGGGCTTCGGAGGTCCTCATGCAGCATTTATATCGTGCAAAGAAGAATACAAAAGACTGCTCCCAGGAAGAATCATTGGAAGATCAATCGATAAAAACAATAACCTTGCATATAGGATGACTCTTCAAACCAGAGAGCAACACATCAGAAGAGAAAAAGCCACAAGTAATATTTGCACCGCACAGTCTCTTTTGGCAATTGCGGCCGCTGCCTATGCTATTTATCATGGCCCCAAAGGAATCAAAAAAATTGCATATCGAATTCACAGACTTGCTAGGATTCTAACTAACGCACTTTTAATTTTAGGCTTCGAAGCCTTAAATAGAATTTATTTTGATACGGTAGCTATAAAATGCCCGAAAAAGAAATTGCCGGCAATTAAATCCAAAGCCATTAAGAATAAATTAAATTTTAGATTTTATAGCGCCGACACAGTGACTATTGCCTTGGATGAAACAACAACGATTTCAGATTTGTACGTAATTTTAAAATGTTTTTCAAGCTCAAAAAATATCAATTTGGTAGACATAAATGCTTCTATTTCATCTGATTTAGATGTAATAACAAAAGATTTAAAAAGAACAAAAGATTTTCTAAGTCATCCTGTGTTTAATTCTTATAAATCAGAAACCGATTTTCTCAGATACATAAAGAAACTTGAAGATAAAGATATTTCTTTAAATAAATCTATGATTCCTTTAGGTTCATGCACTATGAAATTGAACGCAACTTCCGAGATGATTCCTATGAGCTGGAATAAAATAAATTCGATTCATCCCTTTACGCCCCAATCTCAGGTGAAAGGATATAAATTCATAATCAATAAATTAACAACCGCGCTTTGCGATATTACTGGATTTGATGAAGTTTCTCTACAACCTAATGCTGGAGCGCAAGGTGAACTAGCTGGACTAATGACTATAAGGGCTTTTCAGGAAGCAACAGGTGAGGGAAAAAGAGATATTTGTTTAATACCTAATTCCGCCCATGGTACAAATCCAGCAAGTGCAGTTCTTGCGGGACTAAAAGTAGAAATAGTAAAATGTGATGATAATGGGAATGTGGATACAAAAGATTTAGCATATAAAATTCAGCAATATACCGACAGAATATCAGCTTTAATGATTACTTATCCTTCTACTCATGGAGTGTTTGAAGAGAATATTGGTAAAATTTCTAGGATGATTCACGATGCAGGTGGTCAGGTTTATATGGATGGGGCAAATCTAAATGCTTTAGTGGGTATATCAAAACCAGGGCACTTCGGTCCTGATTTATGTCATATCAACCTCCATAAGACCTTTTGTATACCTCACGGTGGCGGGGGCCCTGGGGTTGGACCAATAGCGGTAAAAAAACACCTATCTAGCTTTCTACCAAATCACGATGTCGTCAAAAATGTAGGACCACAATCAAGTTTTGGATCGATATCCGCTGCACCATGGGGAAGTGCATCAATTCTGCCAATATCTTTAATGTACATAATGATGATGGGACCCAGTGGAATTAAAAAAGCTACGCAAATTGCAATTTTAAATGCTAATTATATTGCTGAAAGATTAAAATCTTATTTCCCAATTTTATACACAGGAAGAAACGAAAAAGTTGCACACGAATGCATTATTGATTTGCGAGATATTAGAAAAGATCATGGAATTACAGAAGAGGATATTGCAAAAAGACTCATTGATTATGGTTTTCACGCACCAACGATGTCTTTTCCTGTTCCTGGAACTTTAATGATAGAACCAACGGAGAGTGAATCTAAAAAAGAGATTGATAGGTTTTGCGATGCACTAATTTCTATATACGAAGAGGTACTTACTTATTCAAATATTAAGGATATTAACGACTCACCGTTGAAAAATGCACCCCATACTTTTTTTGATATTGCGACTAAGAATTTTCCTTATCCCTTCGATGTTGCCTTTCCACCACAGAATAATGATGAAAATGGTATTCGTTATATTTCTCCCATAGCAAGAGTAAATAATGCTTATGGTGATAAGAATTTTGCATGCAATTGTTTGCCGATAGAGGAATATAAAACTGGCTGATATTATATTCTTATGGAAATATAAGAATTATCTCTTAATTTTTGAAACCAATCATTTAGCAAGAAAAGAGTTTTTTCACCATAAATAGTTTGTATAATTTCTTCTCTGTTTTTAAGATAATTTATATCACCAAAAGTCTTATCCCGAATAATAAAATATTTTACTAAATCACCTGAATGAAAAGGTCCAATAATCGATCCAAGTTCGGCATGCAAGACGGAATCGACTATATCGCTATCTAAATTTTTTGGATTCAAGTAACCCAAATTACCAGAACTTCTTTCGATTTTATCTTTTTCTAGATATTCTTTTATTAATTCATCTGAATCTGTATTTGATTTAAAACGATTCCCGATTTCTTTGATTTCTTCTTTGGTTAGTTTCTTATTGTTGATGATTACGAGTGACAACTTTACTAAATTTTCTTCTTTAATCTCACCATAATTTTTTCTATAGTAATCTTTGATCTCTTTTTCTGTTACAACAATTTTGTTTCTTAAGATTATGGAGCCAATACTCTCCTGAAGAAATTGATTTCTCCAGACAAATCTTATTCTATATATATTTAAACCAAGGTTTTTTATTTCTTTTTCAAATTCTTCACTCCCTTTCTTTTCTCTCATATCTTTTTCAAGTAAATCTAATTGGTCTTTCGTAACTTCCATTCCCATTCTTTTTCCTTGTAGTTCAAGCAATTTCAGATCAATTAATTCTTTTAGATATTTGGAGTAAACTTTTTTGTTCAAGGGATTTTCGCCACTACCTTTGATATGTTTTCTTAAATCGGATAGAAGAATCAATTCGTCATTAATTACGGCTACAATACCATCAGTTATCTCAGATTTTGATGACTGAGGCAATAAAATAAAAAGAAAAAAAATAAATATAAAATGTTTGAATTTCATAAAATCGTTGCGGAGTCTATTATAATCTTATCATCTCTAAATTCATAATTTGTTTTTATTATATCCTCTAAGTTCTTAATCTTTCTAGTGAGTTTTGCTATATTTTTAAGTTCTAAATTGAGATTTATAAATTCTGTTTCAATATTTTTGATTTTACCCAATTTTAATGCCCTTATTATTAATGACTTTGATTTTATTTTTAATTTAGAAATTCCAAGTCTTTTCATATTTATTTTTATTTCTGCGATGTAAATTAAATTTAAAAGTTCTTTTGGGACTGGTCCAAATTTATCTAATAACTCCTCAATAATTTCTAAGCAGTCATCTTTATGTTGTATGAGTGATATTTTTTTGTAATAGAACAATCTTTTTTCAGCAGAGGAGATGTAGCTTTGAGGTATAAAAACATCCTGATTTGCAATTACTTCTGGGCTCAGTAAATTTTCAGTCTCATTGTCTTTTACTCTATTTATTTCCTGTTCTAATAATTCTAAATAAAATTCTATACCTACATCATAAATTTTTCCCGATTGCTTAGTACCGAAAAGATTTCCGGCTCCTCTTATTTCTAAATCTTCTAATGCTAAATTAAAACCGGAACCAAGTTTGGTTAATCTCCTCATAGCACTTAACCTTTTTTTGGCACTTTCGGATATTTTTTTATCTGGTATGAGAAAGTACGCGATTCCTTGAATATTACTTCTTCCTATCCTTCCTCTTAATTGATATAGATCGGAGAGCCCAAAATTTTGTGCATTGTTGATTATCATTGTATTTACGCTCTTTATATCAAGTCCTGATTCAATAATTGTTGTTGTAATGAGTATCGATATCGTACCGTCGATAAAGGCTTTTAACGTGTTTTCAATCTCTATCCCCTTCATTCTTCCATGTACGTAATCAATCTCTTCTTTAGGAAAAAGTGATTTAATTTCTTTATAAATTTTTTCAATGCTACTAATTTCGTTATGAACGAAAAACACCCTTCCATTTCTTTTTAGCTCGTAGTTAATTGCATTCTTTATTGTTGATTTGTTATAAATCTCAACATATGTTTCGATTCCTAATCTTTCTTTAGGGGGAGTTGCAATTAGACTTATATCCCTTAGCCCACCAAGCGACAATTGTAAGGTTCTAGGTATTGGTGTTGCAGAAAGGCTTAATGCATCAATTCCTATTTTTAATCTTTTAATTGTCTCTTTTGCGGATACGCCAAATTTGTGTTCTTCATCTATTATGATTAGACCCAAGTCTTTGAATTTTAATTTCTCTGATAAAACTTTGTGAGTACCGATTAATATGTCAATTGTTCCTTTTGATAAGCCTTCTTGTATCGAAGTTATTTTTTTTGTTTTGGTAAATCTTGATATTCCTTCGACCCTAATCGGGAAACTCTCAAACCTTTTTAAAAAAGTATTCAAATGCTGATAAACAAGCGGAGTAGTAGGGGCGATAATAATGGTTTGTTTTGCATTGACGGATGCTAAATAGGATGCTCTTAGTGCTATTTCTGTTTTTCCAAATCCAACATCTCCACATATTAACCTATCCATCGGTTTTGGTAATCGCATATCTTGATAGGTATCCATAATGGCATTTTTTTGGTCAATGGTTTCTATGTATTCAAATTTTGATTCAAATTCTATAAGTTCGGTTTCATTTATTTTATATGAAAAACCACCAATAGATTTCCTTTGTGCGTATAGACTTAGTATCTCCCTGGCTACACCCTCGGCGACCTTTTTTGCCTTTTTAACCTTAGCAGTCCAAACCTTGTTTCTTAAAGAATCTAATTTCGCCGTTTCACTTGACCCAACATATCGTTGAATTAGATCAATTTTATCTATAGGAATAAGTAAAATATCATTAAAACTAAATTCACATTCAATAAAATCAACCAATGAATTATTTACTATTTTGTTTTTTATTCCTTTGTAAATACATAATCCGAAGTTCTTGTGAACTATTAGGTTGCCCGTATTTAAATCCATGAAACTAGATAGTTTAAACGACAAATTGGCATAATCTCTTGCCCTTTGTTGACGACTAATGGATTTGTTTATTCTATTGAAAGACAAAAACAACATTTTGTTGTTCTTTAAATAAAAAGATTTTTGAAGAAAACCGTTGACAAAGCAAACTCTATCTAAAATTTTCGGATGTATATCTTTTTTTAATTTATTTTCTGTATCGGAGTCCGTTACTATGTAAACTGATTTGGCGACCGATTTTTCTTTAATTGTTTTCTCCAATAAATCTACGGAATTGCCATATAAGGATTGAGAGAACTCGATATCTAAATTTAAATTAATTGTTTTGCGGGGTTGATCAATTGGGTTTAGAAATATTGTTTTATTTTTAAAAATAAAATTCGATATTTTATTTTGTCTATTATTATTTGAGGGAAAATTTGATATTGAATCGAATATTAATATAGATTCGGATTTGATTAAATCCAAAAGGAGAGAATCTGAACATTCGGTGTCTACGAGTGAATTTTTTATACTTATAATTTTGATTTGTTCAAAATGACAACTTCTTCTTCTTCCATCGTATAAGTTGAAACTTTGTATGCTTGATAGTAAGTCTTTATAAAATTCTATCCTTATCGGGAATGTATATGTAGGTAAAAAAATATCAACTATAGAACCTCTAACAGAATAATCACCAAGTTCTTCAACAAACTCCTTTTTCTTGTAGCCGAAATCTTCTAATTGTTCGATTAGCAAGTCTCTTCCCCAACTCTGATCAGTTTTTTTTAAAATTTTAGATTTAATATGATCTTTTTTAGGGAAAGGAAAAAAAAGATTATCCTCATCTATAAACTTTATTTTCCTATAATTATCTTTTTCGACAAAAGATATTACATTCAAAAACAAACTTCGATTATTTTCCATATCAAATTTGGAATGAAAGATTTCATTCTGTAGATAAAAAGTTGGAACATTAAAAGATTGTTCTATATGTTCGATTAATATTTCACATTTTTTAGAATTACTTGTTACAAAATAAATATCTTCGGAATATTCTCTGTGTAGTTGAGCAAGGATTGCTGAATTTATAAAATCGTTTGACCCATAAATTGCGTAAGAATCGTGTTTATCCAGATTGATACTTAAGGATTCAACAATATTATCTTTAATTGGATGCGGTTTATCAGATAAATTTGGACTTGATTTCATCTATTTTCTTTAGAATTTCATCCCCCATTTGGTTGCAACTAACTACCATCTTTGCTTTGCCATCTTTATTGATATCGTTAGTTCTTATCCCATCATCCAAGGTTATGGAAATGGAGGTTTCAATCAAATCATGTATGTTGTCTAAATTTAGTGAATATTTGAACAACATGGCAAGAGACATAATTGAACCAATTGGGTTTGCAGTATTTTGTCCGGCTATATCCGGAGCACTTCCACCCGCAGGTTCATAAATTGCTTTATTAACGCCTAAGCTAGCCGATGGTAGCATTCCCAATGATCCTATAAGTTCAGCGATTTCGTCACTAATAATATCGCCAAAAAGATTACCTGCTAAGATGACATCAAAAGTGGATGGTCTTTTTATTATCTGCATCGCAGCGTTGTCAATATATAAATGTTCAAGTTCGACATCTTTAAATTTGGTTTCATGAACTTCCGAAACAACGTCTCTCCACAACTGCATTACCTCTAGAACATTTGCTTTATCCAACGAAGTTACTTTTTTCTTTCTTTTCCTGGCAATTTCGAATGCAACTTGAGCTACTCTTCTAATTTCATCTTCATCATAAACAAGAGTGTTGACCCCAACTTTCTTTTCGTTAATTTTTTTTAAATACCTTGGTTCCCCAAAGTATATACCACCGGTTAGTTCTCTGACCACGAGAATATCGGTATTTTTTACAACTTCCTTTTTTAAACTTGACGCATCGATTAGAGCTTGAAAAACTTTCCCCGGCCTTAAATTTGCAAAAGTTTCAAGTTCTTTTCTCAACATCAATAACCCTTTTTCTGGTTTCAAATTATGATCTATATTCTCCCATTTTGGTCCTCCTACTGCTCCCAATAACACGGCATCAGAATCCATGGCCTTATCAAGAACTGATCGAGTTAAGGGCTCTCCGTTTTTATCAATCGAGACTCCGCCAAAAAGATCTTTTTCTATCTCGATATCGATATTTATATTTTCTTTAAAATAATTGATTATTTTTAAGGATTCACCGGTTATTTCTTTACCTATCCCATCCCCGGGTAGGATTAAAATTTTTCCCATAATCTCTCCATTGTAAGTTTATTCAATTCTTAAAGAAACTTTATTCTTTGTTGAGCCAAGGCCATCGATGCTTATACTGACCAAATCTTTATTGCGCAAAGAACCAATGCCACCAGGTGTTCCTGTTAAAATTAAATCTCCTTTATTTAGTGTCATAATCTTGCTGACATAGCTAATTATAAAATCAATCTTATGTATCATAAATGATGTATTAGATTCTTGTTTGATTTCGTTATTAACGACAGTCTTGATTTTAACATTTTGATAATCAATTTCATCCGAAACATAAGGACCAACCGGACAAAATGTATCAAAACTCTTCGCTCTTGTGAATTGAACATCGATAGCCTGTAAATCTCTGGCCGTAATATCGTTAGCGCAGATTCCTCCTAATACGTATTTGTAAGCCTTTTCCTTGCTGATCCACTTGGCTTCTTCTTTGATAACTATTCCAAGCTCGCCTTCGTAGTCAACCCTAGAACTCATATGATTTGGAATTTCTATTGTATTATTGGCACCGATTAGAGTCGAGGGGGGTTTTAAAAATATTAGCGGTTCTTTGGGGGGTTCTTTTTTCATTTCTTCAGCATGATCGTAATAATTTAATCCTATTGCTATAATCTTAGTTGGACTAAGAGGAGAGGCCACATATTTTTTCTTGGAATATCTCCGATAAGACCCTAGGGAACGATATTTTTTTCTAATTATTTTATGTTTTACAGAATATGCTGAATAAATCATTCTAATATTTTACATTATACAAATAAAGACCTTTTGCGGGAGCACTCAACCTTAATTTTAATTCTTTTTTGTTGTTAATAGCAAGCTTTATATCACTCTCTTTTATCCCTCCTTGTTCATATTTAATTAAACATCCAACTATCAGTCTTACCATGCCTCTCAAAAATCCATTGCCACTAATGAAAATATCAATATAATTAGATTTTTTTTTAATCGATATTTTTTTAATTTTTCTTATTGTTGTGGATCCTGAATATCCTGTTTTACAAAATTTTTTAAAATCTTTTTCACCAATAAAAATTTTAGAAATTTTTTCAATTGCGTCTATGTTCAATTCTCTTTTAATAAACCAAAATCTATTTTCTTCAAAAACAGAGCATGGTTCGAAAGTTTTTATTCTATATAAGTAAGTTTTTTCTTTAGCACTATGCTGAGAATGAAATTCGTCTGAGACCCTAGTACACCTTTTGATTTTTATATTCTTGTCTAATAGAAAGTTGAGTTTGTTTTTTAATTGAACCATGTTCATTTTTAAACTATCTTCAACATAAAAATTAGCAACTTGATTATAGGCATGGACTCCACTATCTGTTCTACCAGAAGCCAACAAAATTATTTTTTCTACAAAAATTTTCTTCAAACTCTTTTCTAGTTCATCTTGAATTGTCGGTGTTGTTTTCTGCTTTTGCCAGCCACAAAAATTTGTACCAATGTATTCGATATCTAATCTAACATTCATTTTTTATATTTTTATTCTCTTATCTAAAAGAGGATAGATAAAATCAATCATCATGTTTAATGAAATAAGTATAATCGTATAAACAATAGTTAATCCGCAGATAAGGGGATAATCTCTATTGATTATGGAAAGCACGAACATTCTTCCCATTCCTGGAATTGAGTAAATACTTTCAATTACGAATGATCCGGTAATCATAAAGGCTGCAATGGGCCCGATTGCAGTAGTAAAAGGAATCAGGGAATTTTTGATAATATAGAAATAAAGCAAAGATTCAGAATCGATGTTATTGATTCTTGCATTTCTAGCAAACATAGAATTTTCGGTATCATTCATCGATTCAAACATTAATTTTGTTAGAAAAGATATTGAGGGTATAGATAAAGTTAATACAGGCAGAATATAACTAGTAGGTTTTTCAAGCAAGGCGGCAGGGAGAATTTGAAATTTAACAGAAAAAATTATTATCAGTACTGCTCCAAGCAGAAAAGTTGGAATTCCAACAGATGCGTAAAGAAAAAGATTAATGAATTTCGTCCAGAAACCTCCTTTGTTTTTAAATAAAAAAATTGCAAAGTAGAGGGAGACGAAAATTGTAAATAATAGAGATATTAAGCCTATTTTCATCGAAAAAGGGAAACTTTTTGCTATTATTTCATTCACACTTTTGCCGGTATAAAAATAGGAGGGACCAAAATCTAATTGAATTATGTTTTTCATATAAGAAACATATTGATTTGAGATGGGCTCATTTAATTTGTATTTTTTTTCTATATTTGCTTTTATGTGCGGAGGTAGTTTTTTTTCAGAGTCAAATGGACCACCCGGCAACGTTCTTAACAATATAAAAGTTGCTGATACGACTATGAATAAAACAATTACTGAACTGATTAACTTAGTTAAAAAATAATTATTCCTCATAATTTGTTATAAACAAGTTTTTACCTATCTTGATGTTGCTTTGATCAATTGCGATAATGGATAATTTATTTCTTCCAGAGTCTAGTTGAAGACCAAATGATTCGTTGATGTTCTTGGATTTCCTAGATACTAATCTAATTTTTTTCCCATTGATAAAATAATTGACGTTTTTTAGATTTGTTTCATCATGAATAGAAGATTCAACTTCAATTGTATTTTCTTTTTCTAAGAATTTAGTTTTGATATCTATTGTAGGGGGCTCTTCATATTGGCTAATAATTTTCGATTTTAAAAACAATTCTTTTTCTTCTTCTTTAACTTTCAAGGTCTCAGATTTAGGAATCCAATATAATGTTTTATCTTCCGAACCTATTAACAGAAATTTATTTGTCTCACCTATGGCTGTAATTAAGTTGCCCTGTGCTATTTTTCCCGAGATAATACTGCCAATGCCGGGATCTGAAAATAACAAGTTTTTGCCAATCAATCTGTAATCAACTCTGGGGTCGAATTTAACAAAAGAACTAATTTCCCCAAAAGGTATAGAAATTGCTTTATCAAAAAAAGAATTAGAACTCTCATCATGGAATATTATGCTGAAATTTATATAATCGGAATATAATTTATCTTCTAGAGATAAATTACTCTTCACTACAATGGACCCTTTCTTAACAGAACTGATTTTGTGATTTTTATTTTTGATGATTAAACTTTTATCTTGAGAGAAAATTCTAATATAGCACTCATCACAATTTTTTGAAACTTTATTTAATTTTATATTTAATTCTAGTTCAATATTATTCTGAGAATTTTTTTTAGGGATAACTAAATAAGTAAATTTTGGAAAAATAAATTCTGCTTTCTTTATCGTAATATTTGAATTGACTTCTGTTATACTTGTTAGACTTGGTCTTAATGGATCATGCATAGAAAAACTTGATAATGAGAATTTGACTAAATCATTGCTATTATCTGCTCTATTGGGAATGCTGATTTCCATTTTAAATTTTCGATTTTCTTTTGGCTTAAGAGCTCCAAGAAAAAAATATTTGTTATTGAGATATTTGTTTTCTGAGCTCGTGATAAGGATAAGATTGAAAAAACCTTCACTAGAACCGTTTTTTATTTTGGCAACTATTAATTCTTTTTTACCAGAATCTAATTCTATCTTTGGATTAATTTGCAGATTCAAATTCTCGTAATTTGCGGCATTTTTAAAATTTTTATTTTCCACTTTTATTTTGAAACCACTTATTTTAGAGACCAATGAATTACTAATTTTTCTTGCCTTAATTGATAATTCGTTTTCATTTAAAGATAAAAAGTTTTTTATATTTCCATTGAAGCTAAATTTTTTCATATTCTCCGAATTAAGTATTTCTTGAGAAAATTTGATTAATTCATCATCTTCATCTGTTTCTTTCTCTTTTGGGCTATAAATTATATTAAGTTTCTGATTTAGGCCGACATTGTTAAGCTCGCTTGCTATTTCTTCAGCAATGATGAGCCTACCGTTTTTAAAATCGGCGGGTATAAAATTGATATCAGGATAAACTCCATTCAAATGAACTTTGTAGTCTTTTGGATTTAAATATTCTGCTATGGTTAACTTGATTGCAGATCCATCACTTTGTTCGTAGATTTCTTGCACGGTTCCTTTTCCGAAAGTTTTTTCACCGATAATTAAAGATCTTTCGTTATTTTTTAGAGCACCTGCAACAATTTCAGATGCACTAGCACTTCCTTTGTCAACTAAAACTATAATTGGGCCATAGAATTTTTTCCCGAAACTAGGAGTCGTGAAGAACTTCATACTCATGTTTCTTTTTTTGCTCTTAGTTGAAACTATTAATTTATTTTTTTCTAAGAAAATATTTGATATTTTTATTGCTTGATTAAAAAGTCCACCCGGATTTCCTCTTAAATCAAGAATTATAGAAGATATGCCTTTTTTTCTTAAAGAATCGAGTGAGTCTTTAAATTGCTCAAAAGTATTTGACTGAAATGACTTTATCTTGATGTAACCTATATTTTCTTTCAAGATTTTCGATGAAATACTTTCAATCTTTATTATGTCTCTAGTTATCTCAAACTTAATTAAGTCCTCTACGCTCTCCCTTTCAATGTACAAAGTAGTTTTGGTGCCTTTCTCACCTCTTAACAATTTTATTGCTTGCTCTAAGCTTATCCCATCGGCACTGCTTGATTCGATTCTTCTTATTACATCATTTGCTTTAACCCCGGCTTTAAAAGCTGGGGTGCCCTCAATTGGCGAAATAATCGTGAGTTTCTCATCTCTGATTCCAACGACAATCCCAATACCCCCAAAGCTTCCTTTGGTTTCTATTAAAAATTGATTTAGATCATCTGGTTCGATTATTGAAGAGTAGTCATCGATTTCTTGTAAGACTGCGTTTGCTACGTGATAAGCCAATGGATTATTTTTATCATCGATTATTCCCTTTTCTTCTAATAAATTTATTATTGAATTTAAATTCTTACCTACGTCGATTAAATTATTATTTTTTTTGAGGATAATAACCTCATTTGTATCTCCAACTTTAACGTTAATCTTTAGTTTTCTGTTTGAAATTTCTAAAATCTGAATAAAAATTTCATCAGAAAATCTGTTTATAGAGTTTATAGCCTCTTCGAAAATTTTTTCGAACGCACTATCTTTGTAAAAGTATGAGTTTTTTTCTACGTAATACACGGTTGACCCAATTATTGCTTCATTATTGGCGTAGGCACCTGGAGATATTACGGTTAAAAATAGACAAGTAAGTATAATCTTTAAGTAAGATTTGATTAAATTCATTAAAACATTATAGAATATTTATTTATAATTCTATAATATGAAAATGAACCTAAAAATCGGACTTGCTCAAATTAATTCTAAAGTGGGGGATCTAAAGCTTAATTTTGAAAAGATTTCTAAATTTATACAGCTTGGAAAAAAACACAAAGTAGATTTGTTGTGCTTTCCTGAACTAGCTCTAACTGGATATCCGCCAGAAGATTTACTGCTAAATAAACAATTTCTTAAATCTATAGATATAGCTGTAAAAAATTTAGAAAAAATAACCAAAGAAATGAATGTTGTTATTGGTTATCCGAGACAAATAAATAAAAAACTTTTCAATATAGCTGGTGTTTTTATCAAAGGCAAACTCTACAAAGAATACAAAAAATTCCAATTACCAAATTATGGAGTTTTCGACGAAGATCGTTATTTTGAAAAAGGTGTCGAATCCACAACGTTCACAATTAAGAATCGTAAAATTGGTATCACAATTTGCGAAGATATATGGGTCGATACAAAAATAATAAATAAAAGAATAAATGATGATAATATTGATTTATTAATCAATTTGTCTGCATCCCCTTATAGTATCGACAAGCAAAAGAAGCGATTGACAATATTAAAAGCAATCTCAAAGAAAAATAGCATTGAAATTTGTTATTGCAATCTCATAGGAGGACAGGATGAACTCGTCTTTGATGGCAACAGTATGATATTAAATAAAGATGGTGCCGTTGTGGCTTCTGCCAAAGAATTTGATGAAGATTTATTGATTAAAAATATAAATTTTCAGAAAAATAAATCTAGAATTCATTTGCCTAACAAAGGTAATGATTATTATTTAAAGGAAGTTCTTTCAGCCCTATCTTTAGGCTTGAAAGATTATGTTTACAAGAACAATTTTGCTAAAGTTTTGCTAGGTATTTCTGGAGGCATAGATTCCGCCTTGGTTGCATCAATTGCAGTAAACGCATTAGGAAAAAAAAATGTTTTAGGTCTAGCTTTGCAAACAAAATATAATTCTGATAAAAGCCTCGAGCTTGCAAAAAAATTATCTAAAAATCTTGGTTTTAAACTTAAAGTATTAAATATTCAGAACATTTTTGAAAATACTAATCAGTTGCTAACTAATGGGATATATGGAAAAACTACATGGGATATCACTGAGGAAAATTTACAATCTAGAATTAGGTCCAATATCTTGATGGCGACATCAAATAAATTGGGATATTTATTATTATCCACAGGTAACAAAAGCGAGATTAGTATCGGCTATTCGACTTTGTACGGTGATAGTGCTGGCGGGATAGCCATACTTAAAGATATTCCAAAAACTTTAGTTTATAAATTAAGCAAATTTTACAATAGGCTTTATCCAACTAATTTAATTCCCAAAGAAATCATACTACGAGAGCCATCAGCAGAACTTAAGGAGAATCAAAGAGATTTGGATTCTCTACCGCCTTACAGAATATTAGACAAGATTCTCGAATTATATATTGAAGAGGAAAAGAGTTTAAAAGAAATTTCATCTACTTTAAAAATCAACAAGTCAATTGTTTCTGAGATTATACGGAAAGTGAATAATAACGAATTCAAAAGAAGACAGTCACCTCCGGGAATTAAAATTACTACTAAGGCCTTTGGTCGAGATAGAAGATATCCAATGACAAACGGATTTATTGATGCTTGATTAAAAGCTCGCAAATAGAATAATATAAATAAAATGGAATTTTTAGAACCAGAAGAACAACTTGAAACTATTAAAAATGATGTTGGTGAGGCAATTCCTGAAAATGAACTTCTAGAAAAGCTCAAATTTTCTTATGATAACAATACACCTCTTAAGATTAAAGCAGGTTTCGACCCCACTACCTCTAATTTGCATTTAGGCCACTCATTGCTTCTTAGAAAACTTAAAGTATTTCAAGCCTTGGGGCATAAAATATTTTTTTTAATTGGAGATTTTACTGCGAAGATAGGTGATCCTACGAATCGAGATAAAACTCGACCATCGTTAGATGAAGGAACAATAAATAAAAATGCTGCAACATATAAAGATCAATTATTTAAAATACTTGAAGAAGACAATGTTGAGATCTTGTATAATTCGAAATGGTTTAATGATTTTGATTTAAGTAATTTAATAAAGCTCGCTTCTTTAGAAAATGTTGCAAGACTTCTTGAGAGAGATGATTTCAAAAAAAGATACAAAAGCGGAGAGGCGATTACGGTAACCGAATTTCTTTATCCAATCCTCCAAGCTTATGATTCCGTAGTGTTAGAGTGTGATATAGAAGTGGGAGGAACGGATCAGATATTCAATGTCTTATTAGGAAGGCAAATTCAAAAGGCTTACAATATTCCCCAACAAGTTGGAGTTTTTGTCCCGATTTTGGAAGGGCTTGACGGAAAAATGAAAATGTCGAAAACTCTCAATAATCATATAAGTCTCAATGACCCCCCAGAAGAAATATTTGGAAAAATTATGTCAATTTCTGACAGTTTGATGACAAAGTATATAGAATTGCTCTACTCTGATAGAAATGATTTATTCAGAGAAATTTTGAATCCCTTGGAAAGAAAAAAAACACTTGGTCACACAATAGTTTCAGAGTATTATGATAAATCTTCCGCAGATTTATCCCAGAAATTATTTGAGAAGAAGTTTACTAAAAAAGATTTCCCTGACGATATCCCTCGAGTTGAAATAAAGTTAAAAGATAAAAACCTTTTAGATATTTTGGTAGAAATATCGCGGAATTCTTTTTCACGATCGGAATTGAAGAGACTCATAAAAAATAAAGCAATTGAAATCAACAAAAATACCTTATCATCTCTGGATTATTTACCTGACAATGAAACAGAATGGAGAATACGGATAGGAAAAAGAAATTTCTATAAAGCCAAACTTGTTTAATTTAATGCGAGACTAAACTATATGAGTGAGTTAGTAAGCCGAATTCTGTTCTATGTGATCATCTATCTAGGATGGCAATTACTTGCTATCTCAAGCGATCTACCCTGAAGCGTATGGAAGGGAAGCCAGCTTCTATACTTGATCTTTCTCCAGGTGGGGTTTGCCTCGCCAGAATTTGTCACCAAACTCTGCGGTAGTCTCTTACACTACCTTTTCACCCTTACCATTAATATCATATGTTTATTAATGGCGGTTATTTTCTGTGGCACTTTCCGTTGCCTCGCGACACCTGGGAATTACCCAGCACCATTTCCCTTAGGAGTTCGGACTTTCCTCTTGCTCAAAACAAGCGATCACTCAACCCACTCAAAATTATAATCTATGGTAGAATTGCCTCTTTTGCAAGTCGATCAGCTATAGAGTTTTCTTCTCTTGGTATTAGATTTAATTTTAATGGGGACTTGATTTGGCTTTTTAGTTTATTAGCTATTTTCAAAAGAGGCAATAATTTTTTGTCTTTACACTTCCATTGATTATTAAATTGCATACATATTAATTTAGAATCAGAAAAAATTTGTACCTCTTCTGCATCAATATTGTTATATAAAATTAATTTCAGTGCTAATATCAATGCTTCGTATTCGGCAATATTGTTGGTGACAATATTATCTAGTGGCTTAGAATGTTTTTCCTCTGATTCGTTTAAAATTATGTGAACACCAACCCCTCCCGCGCCAGGATTTGGCTGACAAGCACCATCGATAAAAATTTTTACAATCGAACTCATAAAGGATTAGCTTATTTCAGGTATTAATATTTTTTTTGAACATGGGCACAAAATAATTTCATTAGACTGGAGAACCTTTATGTATGTTTGAGGTGGAATCTTCATATAACAGTATCCACATACTTCTCCTTTCGCTTCAACAGCCACGGGGGAACTATTGGAAAGTAATTTGGTGTAAACTTTCAGGACTTCGTTATCAATATTTTTCATTATTTCGGGCCTGTCATTTTCAATTACTTCTATTTCGGATCTTGATTCTTTTAGTTCAGCTTCTAATTTCTTTATTTCTTCTTTTACTGGACTCAGTTCCTCGTCGAATTTTGATTGAAGTAACTCTGAGTTCTTAGTTAATGATTGAATTTCTTCCATAATTTTTAATTGATTATCTTCAACGTCTATTTTCTTTCTTTTTAAATCCCCTGTTTCCTTTTGTAAAGCCTCAAATTCTTTAGATGACTTTATTAAAAACAATTTATCTTCAAGTTGACTAATCTTTTGATCGATATCCAGAGTTTCATTTTGAAGAACCTTGATTTCCTTGTTTGAACCCGCAATTTTTTCATTAAGATTATTGATTTTTCTTTCGTCAAATTCAATTTTGTTAGTTAGAGAGATAATCGTATCAGGTACCTCTTTAATCGTTTTTTGTATATCTGCAATTTGGGTGTCAAGCTTTTGTAGTTCTAACAAAGTTTTTATTTTATCTTTCATTCTAATGATTTCTCTGGGCCCAACTGGATTCGAACCAGTGACCGCCCGGTTATGAGCCGGATGCTCTAACCAGCTGAGCTATGGGCCCATATAGAATTAAACAAAAACCTAATCCTGTTTAATCTAAAACATTTTGTCAATTATCAAGACAGCTCAATAGTTTTATTGTACACATTAATGATATCGATTGACACAAAAATGAATAAATTTATAATACTACAGTCTCTTTTACGCGAACCAAATGAAAGCTTTGTTTGTAATTTTATTTCTTTTACTTGGCCTTAGCCCTGTTTTTGGGATTACGGATACAAGAACATTGAAAGAAGTCGGTTGGGCAGAACGCCTAGAGGATCAAATTGATTTATATTCCGAAATTCTTGACGTAAATAATTCAAAAAAAAATTTAGACAAAATCTTGGACCCAACAAAACCCACAGTTTTCATTTTGGTCTATTATACTTGCCCTAGAATGTGTAGTTTTCTATTAGACGGGGTCTTGGAGGCCGTCTCGTCAAATGAAAAAATCAGACCAGGAGTTGATTACAATTTAGTTGCACTGAGTTTTGACGAGTCTGATACTGTAGAGATTGCTAGACAAAAGAAAAAAAAATATATGAAAAATCTTAACGAAAATGAGCAATGGGATTTCTTTGTGGCTGATACTGGAAGTATTGAAACGATTACTCAATCGGTGGGATTCAATTTTGTTAAAGATGGGGATGAATTTGCCCATCCTGCAGGTATAATATTTCTCACAAAAGAGAGAAAGATATCTAGGTATTTAACCGGAGTTATGTTTGATCCGAGAGATTTTAACCTAGCTCTCCTGGAAGCTTCGGGAGGAGCTATTGGGAAATCATTATTATCTGATAAAGTTCTTCTTTATTGTTATGGTTTTGATCCTGTAGGTAAAAAGTATGCTCTCAAGGCTTTGAATGTTATCAAACTTGGTGGCGTAGTGACATTGTTGTGCATAGGAGTGTTCATGGGTTTTATGTGGCTAAAAAGAGATAAGAAGGGGGATCAATAGATGACCTGGTTGCCGCCTTCTGCTTCTACGTTTGCGCCAAATGTAGATTTTGTTTTGATGTTAATTACTGTAATTTCGGTAATATCTTGTGTCTTAATCTCTTTCTTGCTTATTTATTTCGTAATTAAGTATAGACGCAAAACGGATGATGATCCTACCCCTGCCATTACACACGATAGTTTTTTGGAAACACTGTGGACAATCATCCCAACGATATTATGTATAGTGATTTTTCTTTATGGATATGTCTATTATGATGAATATACGACAACACCAAAAAATGCATATGAAATCAATGTTACTGGACAATCATGGATTTGGACGTTTGATTATTCTAATGGCAAGAAAACTTTAAACGAATTGTATGTACCGATAAATCAACCTATTCGACTCGTGATGCAGTCGAAGGATGTGCTTCATAGCTTCTTTGTTCCGGCATTCAGGGTTAAACAAGATGTAGTTGGTGGCAGATATACTTTTATCAATTTTACCGCTACTCAAGAAGGCGTTTTTAAAATCTATTGCACAGAATATTGTGGCACCGGACATTCAGACATGGGAGGCAAAGTCCATGTATTATCAAAAGACAAGTATGCGGCATGGCAATCCGATTCTGGATCTAAAATTGTAAACGCCTCAGCAGATATTCCTCTAGATCAAGTAGGAGCGGAACTTCGTAACAGTAAGGGTTGTGTTGTTTGTCACAATATTGACGGAGCTGCTGGTGGAACGGGACCAACGTGGAAAGGTCTCTTTGGTAAGAAAAGAAATTTTGAAGATGGTAGTTCTACTATAGCTGATGAGAACTATTTAAGAGAATCGATAGAGTACCCAACAGAAAAAATGGTCAAAGGCTATCAACCTTTAATGCCAGCATACAAAGGTCTCTTAGCGGATTATGAAATAACAGCGATAATTGAATATATTAAAACACTAAAATAAGGAGCAAGCTACTATGTCTACCGACAACGAAAAAAACTATTTAGAAAACGGTAAAGGATTTTCTTCATGGTTTTTCACTACGGATCATAAAAGATTAGGGGTAATGTATCTTTGTGGAATTGGTACATTTTTTATAATTGCCGCTATAGCTTCCGTTCTTTTAAGAGCAGAGCACCTATCTCCGGGAAGAACTATTGTAGATGCACATACTTATAACGTCTTATTCACTTTACATGGCTCGATGATGGTATTTTTATTTATCGTTCCTGGTGTTGCTGCCACCTTTGGGAATTTTTTAATTCCTCTTATGATTGGAGCAAGAGATGTTATTTTTCCAAAATTAAATCTCTACAGCTTTTGGATTTATTGCCTTGGAGCCGTAATTTTCTTATTTGCTCTTGCTGCCCCTGCCGATACTGGTTGGACATTCTATACTCCCTATTCAATTGAATCTGGTACTAACGTTATTCTTATAACATTAGGGATTTTTGTTTTGGGTTTTTCGTCTATTCTCACCGGGATAAACTTCATTGTTACTATCCATAAACTAAGAGCACCAGGGATGACTTGGGACAGGCTACCTCTTTTTTGCTGGGCTGCATATTCCACATCCATTTTACAGGTTTTAGCAACACCAGTAGTTGCAATAACATTGGTATTGCTTATTGGAGAACGATATTGGGGGTTGGGATTCTTTGATCCTGCAAAAGGTGGGGACCCTGTTTTATTTCAACATTTCTTTTGGTTCTATTCTCACCCTGCAGTTTATATTATGATTCTCCCAGCAATGGGAATTATCTCAGAAATAATTCCAGTTTTTTCTAGAAAGCCTATTTTTGGATATAAATCTATTGCTTACTCAAGTCTTGCTATAGCATTAATAAGTTTCCTCGTCTGGGGACATCATATGTTTACAAGTGGTCAATCGAAATTAATAAATATAATTTTCTCTGCAATTACTTTTGCTGTAGCTATCCCAACCGCTATAAAAGTTTTTAATTGGCTTTGGACCATGTACAAAGGTTCAATCGAACTTAGTGCCGCTATGCTATACGCATTGGCATTTATTTTTTTATTTACGATTGGAGGCTTAACAGGTTTACACCTAGGCGCACTAGCATCAACCATTCATTTGCATGATACATATTTTGTTGTGGCTCATATGCATTATGTAATGATTGGAGGGACACTCTTTGGTTTGTTTGCGGCTCTACATTTTTGGTATCCAAAGATGTGGGGGAAAATGTTTGATGAGTTTAGAGCCAAAATCGCTTTCGTTTTTATATTTATTGGTTTTAATGTTACATTTTTCCCGCAATTTATCATGGGGACGCTTGGCATGCCTAGAAGATATTATAATTATGATCCGGAATTTACAATTTTTCATCAGATTTCGACAGCAGGAACATGGTTGATGGCCCTTGGCTTTATTTTTATGCTATATAATTTCTTTAGACCTATTTCAAAGACCGCGGAAGCAAACCCATATAAATCAAAATCACTAGAATGGAGCATCCCCTCACCTCCACCAACTCTCAACTTCGATGAGATTCCTACTGTTACGGAATCTACATATGCCTACGGAAATAAAATAGAACGGGAGACATAATGGGATTATTAAGTGGGACTTCGAAATTTATCAAAGCGTTGACTTACCCATCTGATATGTTGCCCCCGATAATGGCTGATGATGAACATCAGCACGTTGATCCAGAGCTTGAACATGCTGCTTCTAAATTTGGAATGTGGCTTTTTCTGGCTACGGAAGTTTTATTATTTGGGGGTCTTTTTGCTGCTTATGCAATTTATAGAGCCAAATATCCAGATATGTTTCAGCACGGTTCTAGCAGTTTAAATGTGGTTCTCGGCTCAATTAATACTATAATACTTATTTTTAGTAGTTTTACTGTTGTTGTCGCCGTTAAAGCCATTCAAGAAAACAAAATTAAATTGGTTAAATTGATGCTTTGGATTACCATAGCCTGTGGTGCGATTTTTGGAATAAATAAATTTTTTGAGTATTCATATAAAATTCACCACGGTATTACCCCTGGAACTGATATTTTCTATTCACTTTATTATGCTGCAACGGGTATTCACATGCTCCACGTTCTAATAGGAATGGGACTTCTATCATTTCTTTTGTATAGAACGTCAAAGGGGTACTATTCAAAAGATAATTTTACGGCAATTGAAATAGGTGGTCTCTATTGGCACTTGATTGATGTAATATGGATTTATCTATTTCCACTATTATATTTAATTGGGTAAGGAGATTTCTATGGCGAGTGAAGGGTCATATAGACAATATGTAAATATCGGGATTCTTTTGATGGCACTTACTGTAATTACAGTAGCTGCAGCCCAGTTTGATTTTGGTCCCTTTAATGTTCCAATTGCTTTAATTATTGCATCGATTAAAGCAACGTTTGTTGCATTATATTTTATGCACCTGAAACATGAAGATACCATGACGTGGATCTTCGCTACTTACCCATTGTTTTTATTGTTTTTATTAATAGCTTTTTCTGCTACAGATATATTTACTCGTGTTTTGAATTGATCTAACAAAATGAATACCACAGAAAGATTAACCTTATTTTTTCTAGTTCTACTACTTATTTGGGGTAATATGGTGAGTGGTTTGGGAGCAGGGCTTGCATGCCCAGATTGGCCCCTTTGTTTTGGCGAATTCTTTCCTCAACTCAATTTTGCAATATTTATGGAGCATACCCATAGAATTTTAGGACTCCTAGTTACAATATTCTTTATTTTTTTGGCGAAAAATCGATTGAAAACATACGTAGGTAAGCAAAAACTAATTCCCATATTATGTTCAATCTTTTTAGCTACTCAAATAATACTAGGAGGATTGGTCGTAATCTTTCAATTAGAAACCAACATAACCACTTTTCATTTTGCTAACGCAATAATTATTTTTATATTGGTTTACACGATGTGTATTTATTCTGATAGTGCAAAACTGAAACAAGTCGAAATTTTTAACAAATCAAATCTGATTTATATATGTTTATTCATAATAATATATTTTCAATTGGTTCTGGGATCTTATGTAAGACATGCCGATGCCGGACTAGCATGCCCAGATTTCCCAAAGTGTCTGGGATATTGGATGCCACCCTATTTAAGCAAAACAGTTTTTATTCATCTTCTTCATAGATTTACAGGTTTTTTGATACTGATTATTTCTTTAATTTTATTTCTCGTGGCGTATTACAAGGAAACATCTAAATCTATCTTACAAAATGCTAGAAGACTCTTATTCTTGGTTGGTTTGCAAGTAATATTAGGCATTTTTGTTGTAGTTTCGAAGCTCTCTTTCTCAATTACCGCTATACATCTTCTAATTGCTTTACTAATTGTTATTTTAGTTTTAAATATTATTTTTGAAGAAAAGGCACAATGAACTCATGAATTATTTAAGGGCATTAATTTCACTTGCTAAACCAAACATAATTCTCAGTGTAGGACTTACAGGATTTACAGGTATGGTCCTTGCCGCGGGATCTCTACCTGACCCAAAATTAATTTTATCTGCTCTCGTATCATTAGTTTTTTCTGCCGCTGGTTCGGCAATGATAAATAACATTATTGAAAGAGAAAAAGACGAATTGATGGACAGACTTGTCAAAAGGGTACAAGCACTAAAATTAGTTGGAATAAAATCTTTATCTTTTTTCGCAGCCCTGCTTATTACATTTTCCCTTGGAATCTCCCTTTTCTTTATTAACTACCTCAATTTTTTTCTTATCCTATTAGCAATCCTCTCTTACACAATTTATTACACCTTATTTCTGAAGAAATCCTCACCTTTTGGAACTGTATTAGGCGGAATCCCGGGAGCATTGCCAGTTTTAATTGGATATTCGGCCATCAATCCTGAAATATCATTCCATTACATAGATGTTTTAATCCTTTTTCTGTTCATGATGATTTGGCAACCTCCTCATTTTTGGTCGTTATCTCAACATTTCGCTGATGATTATAAAAAGGCGGAGTTCCCAATCATGCCAATAATTTATGGTCAAAAATATACTAATTATTTGATCGCGATCTACAGTCTGGCACTTCTTCCAATTTCTTTGTATTTTTGGATTGTAGGTATCGCTTCAAGTTTCTATGCATTTATTGCTATCCTAATGGGGGTATGTTTTCTTTGGTTGGTATTTGTTTCTTTTAAAAATAGGAACCATTATAAAAATGTTTTCCTTTTTTCAATTCTCTATATGTTGATAATTAATCTTTCTCTATCACTTGATATTATTTTTAATGCATAATTTTTTTAATTATCAAAGATAGGTATTGAATTTATTGTATAATCCCTATAATGAAAATCATCAGATTAACTCCTAGTAGTATCGTTAAGGAAGTAGAAAATCTTAGAAAAAATCAAAAGAAATCGATAAAAAATCTTGAACATCAAGTTGACAGAATTATTCGTGAAGTTGTTACTAAGGGCGATACCGCTTTAGTATCATTAACAAAAAGATTTGATAATATCAGAATAAGACCCAGAGATTTTCCTGTTAAGAAAAGCACAATCAATTCTTCTGAGAAATTGGTTTCCAAAGAAGTCAGATCAGCAATACGAACCTCGTATAAAAGAGTTGTAGATTATCAAAAAAGGAAATTGCCAAAATCCCATAAATACAAAGATAAATTAGGGAATACATTAGGGTGGACAATTAATCCTATTGAAAAAGTTGGCATATATGTCCCAGGAGGTACAGCGGCCTATCCTTCAAGTTTAATAATGACGGCGGCTCTAGCGAAAGTAGCCAAATCAAAAGAAATTTATGTGGTTACGCCTCCATCAGAAAAAGGTTTGAATGCTGCAATTTTATATGTGGCAAAAATTGCTGGTATAAAAAAAATTTTTCAGATTGGTGGCGCTCAAGCTATTGCGGCACTTGCTTACGGGACGGAAACAGTTCCCAAAGTCGATAAGATAGTTGGTCCTGGAAATATATTTGTAGCTATAGCCAAAAAAAAGGTTTTTGGGGAAGTCGATATAGATATGATTGCTGGACCTACTGAGATTCTAATAATTGCGGATAAATTTTCAAATCCACGATATATTGCTGCTGATTTAATTGCTCAAGCTGAACATGATATCAATGCCTCCGCAATTCTTGTAACGGATTCAAATAAAATTGCCAAAGAAACCCTTAGAGAATTAAAAATCCAGTCAAATTTATTGCCAAGAAAAAAAATAATTAAAGAATCGATTAAAAGAAATGGAAAAATTTATGTTTTATCTAATCTTGATAATTCTGTCAGATTGTCTAACGAATTGGCTCCAGAGCATCTTCAAGTTCTTGTCAGGAATCCCAACAGATTAATAAATAAAATTAGAAATGCCGGATCAATTTTTGTAGGAGAACTATCTGCTGAAGCCTTTGGAGACTATGTCGCTGGCCCAAGCCACGTTTTACCCACTTCAGGAAATGCCAGGTTTTCATCGCCATTAAGTGTCTTGGATTTTTTAAAATATTCAAGTTATACAAAAATTTCATTGAATGGCTCGAAAAAACTTGGAAAGTCAGTTATAGCTCTCGCCGAAGAAGAGGGACTACATGGCCACGCAAATTCGATTTCAATCAGATTAAAGAAAGGAGATTCCTAATTGAGATATAAGCTCAGAATAAAAAAGTCTCTCAAAAATTTTGATTCTTATGTCCCAGATGAGATTGATTACTTGTTTAGACTCAATGCTAACGAGTCTCCTTTTAACGAAACAGAAAAAATACTAACAAATTTCTTTGAGAAAAAGAATCAGAAATATTTAAAAGCAAACTCTATCAATAGATATCCTGACCCGATTCAGAAAGATCTTAGAAAAAAAGTTAGTAGTTTTCATCAAGTTAATTCGAACCAAATCGTATTTGGAAATGGTTCGGATGAATTAATTTTATATTTACTGCTTACATTAACTGGTAAGAGCTCTAAAGTGATGTATTTAGAACCAAGTTTCTCTATGTATAAAATTCTTACAGCTGCAACTGGACTCAAAGGTATCGAAGTGGAACTTGATAGTAATTTTCAAATAAATATAACGAACATGATTTTAAAGATTAAAAAAGAGGACCCTGATTTGATATTTATACCAACTCCTAATAATCCAACTGGGAACTCTTTTGACACCGATGATGTGAAAACAATAATTGAAACGGCAAAAGGTGTGGTTGTAATTGATGAAGCGTACGCGGATTACTCCAGCTATTCTTATTTGCCGTTGATAAAAAAAAATAAGAATCTTTTAATAATGAGAACAATGTCCAAGATTGGATTTGCCTCTCTAAGATTGGGATACATAATAGGGGACAAAAGAATTATTAACGAAATTAATAAAATACGATTGCCTTACAACATATCTACGCTATCACAGATAATAGCCACCGATTATTTTATCAATTACAAATCAATGCAAAAAAATATTCAAATTATTAAGAAAGAAAGATTAAAATTAACAAATTTCCTTGGCAAATTTTCTCAAATTAAAACATTTAAATCTGACTCAAATTTCATATTATTTAAAATGAAAAAATCGAGGTCTCTAGACAATTTTCTAAGAAAGAAAAATATCATTATTAGAAATTTTAGTTCTAATAAAAGACTGCAGAACTGTATTAGGCTAACTGTGGGATTGCCAAGCGAAAATAAGAAATTAATATCAGCTGTTTCTGAATTTATGAAGAAATATAATAAAAAAAATTAAAAAAATTAGGTGATAAAGATAGTTTACCGGTTTGTAATACCTTGTATAGAAACTTTTCGTTTTCAATAATGCAACTTTTTCATTTAAAAGACCCTTCTCGTTAGGCCCTATCTGATTCATTACGGTGCCAGCGGGATTGATAATAGCACTAATTCCATTGTTTGCTGATCTTATTAAATATTTCCTATTCTCTATAGCTCTAGGAATCGAAAGCATTAGATGTTGATAAGAAGCTAGCGAGTCCCCATACCACCGATCATTTGTAATATTGATTAAAATTCCAGCTCCATCTTCTGATAATTTGATAGAATTCATCTCGAATAAATCTTCATAGCATATTATCACTCCAATCTCGCCTTTTTGGTTGAGCGTAAGAGGTCTAATTTCACCTCGTTTTAAAGTTACAAAGGAATCATAAATAGGAATTATTTTTGAAATTACAGAATTAAATGGGTAGTACTCGCCAAATATCATAAGTTTATTCTTGAAAGACTTGTCTATTATATTGACTTTCTGATCAATTAAGACTGCGGCATTATGATACCCCTCATTGGTTTGATAAATTGTTCCAAAAAGAATGAATTTACTTCTTGGCTCAAATTTTTTTAAAAAGTTCTCTTTAAAAATTGAGACATCTCTTTTGTCTATTATTTTTAATCTATCAAGCGAAGCTTCGGGCCAAATCGTTAGGTATGTATTTTTGTTAATCGCATTATTTATGTCGATTAGATTATTTAAATTTAGGTTAGGTTGGACCACAGCGACTGAGATTATGTTAGAATCAGTATCTATTTTTGAATGATTATGAACCATAGATTTTCCTGAAAAAAATATAACAAAAAATATAGATAAAACAATGCTAAAAAACCTGATGTTTTTTTTAAAAATTAGTTCATATATTGCTATATTAATTACTAGAACAAAAATAGTTAATATATTCACCCCCGCATAAGAAATTAATTGTGACAATTCTTTAAATAATATTTGTGTATTCCCCAACTTATATGGGAACACTCTGGGAAAAAGATTCTCTAGGAAAATATAAAAGAAAATAAACAAACCATACTTGTAAACTTTGCTATTGTTTTTGCTAATTACCCACCCCAATACAGAAAAAACAATTACATAAAAGATGGACTCATAAAATGAGTAACTAAAATGAACCAAGAACGAAGACAGAAAACTGGCACCGGTTAGATTGTTAATGGTCCAAGTTATCCAATAGAGTCCAAAAAAAGTTGAAAGAATTCCAAACAAAATGCCAATTTTTATTGGGGATCCGTTCTTGTTTTCTATAAGATACAGTATTCCTATGAAGCAAAACCATGAGAGGAAAAAAAAATTGAAATTTAGAAAAGGAATTACAAATAATAATGATGAAAGAATAATAAGTATATACTTATTCATAATTAGATTATATTCGCCCATCGATACAACGTAAATTTTTTTCTTCTTTATTCAGGTAAATTGTATATATGCTTTATACACCCGTACTAGTTCTTAATAAGTTCTTTTTTCCAATTGATACAACTAATGTAAAGCGAGCTTTCTTAATGTTATACGGAGGTGCTGCGAAAGCTGTTGATATTAATTATGAAACATTTGATTTTGATTCTTGGAGTCAAATCACAAGTATAAAAAACCAAGATTGCATAAGGACAGTATCTAAAGTTATAAAAATTCCTAGAGTTATAATGGTTGTTCGGTACGATAAAGTTCCATCTAAAGAAGTGAAATTCAACAGATATAATATTTTTAAAAGAGATAAGTCCCAATGTCAATATTGTGGTTTGTCGTTTCCAAAAAATGAATTAACAATCGACCATATTACTCCTAAGTCGTTAGGTGGTAAAACTATTTGGAGCAATGTTGTTTGTTGCTGTACTCGATGCAATAGAAAAAAAGGAAGTAAAAATTTGGGCTTTTCAAGCATGAAATTAATTAATAAGCCAACAAAACCTACTTGGAAGCTGTTCTCAAATTTATATATAAAAACCATCAAGTTTAAGGAATGGAAGCCTTTTCTAAGTTTTGTTGAAGCATCTTACTGGAATGTGGAACTCGAAGAATAAAACTTAAAATATTGACAAAGACTAATAATTCGTAAGAATATACCTTTTTGGAGGGTACTATGGAAGCTGTGGTTCGAACTGGTGGAAAGCAATATTTGATTAAAGAGGGAGATAGAATTCTTATTGAAAAAACTGGTTCTGATGTTGGTACCGAGATTAGGTTTGATGATATATTGATGATTTCTGATAATAAAAAGATTCTTTCTGATCCATCAGAGCTAAAATCATTCAAAGTGTCGGCTAAAGTTTTATCAAACGACAAAGGGAAAAAATTGAAAGTCTTCAAATTTCGAAGAAGACAAAACTCTAAAACATTGAATGGTCATAGACAATCTTATCAAACCGTTGAGATTACATCTATAAGCAAAGGAAAGAAAAAATAATGTCAACAACTAAAAGTGGTGGTAGTAGTAAAAACGGAAGAGATAGCGCTGGTAGAAGGTTGGGCGTCAAACTTTTTGGTGGCCAATCAGTTAATACTGGTGGGATAATCGTAAGACAAAGAGGAACTAGATTCTTCCCTGGGAAAAATGTAGGTATCGGCAGGGACCACACTCTGTTTGCTTTAAAAAATGGCTTGGTGAGATTTGAAAAGAAAGGTAAGGCAAAAGTCTTTGTCAATGTAGAATCTCATAGCTCTTGATTTCTTACTATCTAATCTTAAGTAGTTTTATCTAGTCCATATCCACATTATAATAATCTAAGATGAAATCAGCCGATATAAGACAAAAATTTCTTAGCTTTTTCGAGCAGTATAGTCATCAATCCATAAAAAGCTCAAGTCTAATTCCCCATAATGACCCAACCCTGTTGTTTACCAATGCTGGAATGGTCCAATTCAAAGATGTTTTTTTAGGGAAAGAAGAAAAAAATTATGTTAGAGCCTCCTCTTGCCAAAAATGTTTGAGGGCGGGTGGCAAACATAATGATCTTGAAAATGTAGGTAGAACACAAAGACACCACACTTTTTTTGAAATGTTAGGAAATTTTTCGTTCGGAGATTATTTTAAGAATGAGGCAATTAGTTTTGCTTGGAAATTTTTAACTGAGGAATTAAAAATTCCTTCGGAGAAATTATACATAACTATTCATAAAAACGATGTAGAAGCTGAACAAATATGGAAAGAAAAGATTAATGTACCTTCAAATAAAATTTTTAAATTAGAAGACAAAGATAATTTGTGGTCGATGGGTGACACGGGCCCTTGTGGCCCCTGCTCTGAAATTTTATATGATATTGGCGAGTCTTTTTCCAATTGTGAAAAGCCAGAACAATGTGGAGTCGAATGTGACTGTGGGCGATATTTGGAGGTTTGGAATTTGGTATTTATGCAATTTGATAAATTAGATAACGGCAAACTCGTCCCTTTGCCCAAGCCTAGTATCGACACTGGAATGGGACTGGAGAGATTAGCGTCGATTCTTCAAAACGTCAAAAGTAATTATGATACAGATATTTTTAAATATCTGATGGAATATGTTGCAAATTCTTTATCAATGCAATACGGAGATAATGAGGAATCGGATATTTCCATAAGAGTTTTAGCTGACCACTCACGGGCCGTTACATTTCTTATCTCAGATGGAGTTATACCATCAAGTGAGGGTAGGGGCTATGTTTTAAGAAGAATTTTGCGAAGGGCGGTAAGACATTACAAGAAACTCGGAATCAATGAACCATTTTTATTTAATCTTTCGCAACTTGTTATCGATGAAATGGAGGATTTCTATCCAGAGTTAAAGAACCAAAATGCTAATATAATTTCAATAATTAAAAACGAAGAAAAAAAATTCCTTACGACTATCGACAGAGGTCTTGAACAGCTTCAAGAAGCAATGGCTACTGGTAAAAAAACAAAGGTATTATCAGGAAAAGATATTTTTAAGCTTTACGATACATTTGGGTTCCCTGTTGATTTGATTGAAGACATACTAAGAGATACTGATTATTCACTGGATTTAAAAGCCTATGAGGAAGAAATGTTAAAACAAAAAAATTCATCCAAAAAAGCATCAAAATTTAAATCATCAATTGCTGATACCGCACATCTAAGTGATATTCTCAGAAAGAATGCTCAAACAATATTTCATGGATATAAAGAATTAACTTGTGAATCTAAAATTATTGCAATAATCAAAGATGATGAGATAGTGTCTAATTCTAAAAAAGGTGAAAAAGTTAACTTGATATTTGAAGAAACCCCTTTTTATGCAGAATCAGGTGGGCAAATAGGTGACAAAGGAATTGCAGAAAATGAATCGTGTTTAATTGATATCCTCGATACTCAAAAATCTGAAGGCGGACTAGTCGTACACAGCGGTATTGTTAAAGATGGTAATTTGCAAAATGCTGATAAATTCAAATTGTCGGTGGATAAAAGGACAAGAGAAACAATATCTGCCCACCATACTGCTACTCATATACTCCACTCGTGCTTGAGAGATATATTGGGGACACATGTTAGACAGGCAGGATCTTTAGTTGAATCAAATCGACTTAGATTTGATTTTAGCCACTTTTCAAACATAGACCAAGAAGCTCTCTTTGAAATTGAAAGTTTATGCAATGAAAGGATTAGGACAAATTTGCCTGTGGAAATAAGAGGCAATGTGGATTATAAGAAAGCGATTAAAGATGGTGCAACGGCGTTCTTCGAAGAAAAATATGATGATGTCGTCCGAGTTGTTAAAATCGGGGATTTTAGTATGGAATTGTGTGGAGGAATCCACGTAAAAAATACGGGGGAACTTGGATTTCTTAACATATCATCTGAGAGAGCTATATCATCGGGAATTAGACGAATTGAGGCACATGCAGTAGATTCAGGATATAGATTTATTAGTAATTTAAAACGGAATCTAATTGATTCGTCTACCCTCCTTAATTCATCTATAGAGAAAGTGCCTGAAACAATAGCTAGAATTCAAAAAGAAAATAATAAGCTCAAAATTACATTGAATAATATTGAAAAGAAAGATATTCAAAGATTAGCGGAGGAGATTTTAAATGCGTCCCAAATTGTTAATGATGTAAGATTAGTTTCATATTTGGGTAATAGCATGTCTCCAAATCAATTAAAAGTTCTTTGGGATAATTTAAAAGAAAAAAATAAAAAAACCGTTGGTTTGTTAGCATCAAATAATTCTCAAAAATCAGTAATAATTTGCGCAACAAATTTGGACTTTGAAGAATTTGATTGTAGAAAAATTATAAATGATATCTCATCTAAATTTAATGGAAAAGGGGGAGGAAAAAAGAATCTCTCTCAGGCAGGTTGTGATAAAATTGACAATCTTGATTCAAGTCTAGATATTATCAAAAATCTGCTTTGATACCTCTTTTTACTAGAATTTTTTTTATTTTATTAATGGCTGATTTTTCTATCTGCCTCACTCTTTCTCGAGAAATTTTAAATTTGGTTCCTATCTCCTCAAGAGTTTGCTGATCTTCTGATAAAAGTCTCTTATCGATAATATATTTTTCTCTTTTATTTAGGACCTTAAGAGCGTCATCAAGGCCCATTCTTAATTCATTTTTTTGCTCTTCTTGCATAATAATTTCTTCTTGATTCTGTATCCCCGATGGCAAAAATTCAATTCTTGTTTGTTTCTCTCCGGTTTTAATTTCATCATCTAGAGAAAAATCTTTTCCACCCATTCTCATATCCATTTCTTTTATTTCTTTGATAGATATTTTTAAGTCGTGGGATAATTTTGTGTAATACTCATCCTGAGAAATATTGCCTGAATTATAAAGACTCTTGGCGGATCTAATCTTGTAAAATAATTTTCTCTGTGCTTGAGTAGTTCCTATTTTAACAAGGCTCCAATTTTTCATTATAAAATTTTGAATGTAGGCTCTAATCCACCATACTCCATATGATATCAATCTGTATCTTTTTGTTGGATCAAATTTAGTAACAGCTTTCATCAGTCCTAGATTACCTTCCTGTATAATATCCATAAGATTTAATTTGTAATTTTTATATTCCATGGCAATTTTTACTACAAATCTTAAATTTGCTGTGATGAGTTTTCTTGCGGCCTCAACATTGCCCGATTCTTTATACTCTTGCGCATATTTGTATTCTTCTGCCCTAGAAAGAAGTTTATAATTGCTTATATCAGTCAAATATTTTTCAAGAGAATTTGCTGGTACAGGTAAATTCTGATTTTGGTTGATAATTTTCGGGGATTTTTTATTTTTTTTATCCATTAATGTTGAATTTATTATACTTTTATACTTTTATCTTTCCAACATGACTTAATTGCTTCAGCATAAAGCTTGCTTGTATCAAATAGTAGCCTTACATATTTTTTACTTATCTGAGTTACGAATCTATAGGTAATTTGATTAGAAATGAAACTATGCAAATTTACTTTTATCTGTATAATAAATCTCTCATGGTTCGGCAAGACAATAAAACTAAACGCATTCTTGTCACTGGTGCTACCGGTTACATTGGATCTAGACATGTGCCTAGACTTCTTGAAGAGAATCACAGAGTCCGTGTATTTGCTAGGTCAGCAAAGAAGCTTAAGAGTCGTTCATGGGCAAATCATCCGAACATTGAATTATTTGTCGGAGATGTTTTTGACCTTGAGTCTTTAGATAGGGCTTGTGAGGACTGTTCAATCGTTTATTACTTAGTTCACTCGATGTTACCTGGAGAAAAAGATTTTCAGCAAGCGGACAGAATTGCTGCTGAAAATATGGGAGCAACTGCTGAAACAAAAGGAGTTGAAAGAATAATTTATTTGGGTGGACTGGGAGAAGAACACCCTGATTTGAGTAAGCATCTCAAATCGCGCGCGGAGATAGCAAAAATAATTTCTTCTGGAAAAGTTCCTACCACCACTTTTAGAGCCGCGATGATTATTGGCTCAGGAAGTGCATCATTTGAGATCTTACGATATCTTGTAGATCGACTACCACTTATGATTACACCAAAATGGCTTAAGACTCCCAGTCAGCCAATTGCAATTCGCAATGTACTAGAGTATCTAGTTGGATGTTTGAAGAACCAAGAAACGATAGGAAAGACTTATGATATAGGGGGTTCAGAAATTTTGACTTACAGGCGTCTAATGGAAATTTATGCGAGAGAAGCGAATTTGCCTAAACGACTAGTGATTACCCGTACCTGTTTTAACACCACGACTAAGCTCTTATTGGATCCATTTAGTTACGCCAGTTCCCGCATCTATTGCTCGCCCACTAGCGGAAGGGTTA
This sequence comes from Candidatus Dadabacteria bacterium UBA1144, assembly GCA_002311855.1. GTDB lineage: Bacteria > Desulfobacterota_D > UBA1144 > UBA1144 > UBA1144 > UBA1144. The sequence goes on from DCAB01000012.1 coordinate 327,696, forward strand.
AAAAATCCTGTTGTCTGTAAAAATAATGATATTCTGAAAATCATTCCACAAAATATATTGAGTCCCAAAGAAGCCATCCATCGTGCTCTCCACAAACTAAATGATAATGAGAGATTACAAGTCATTGGACGGATGCAGGCCGTATACCTCACGTAGAATCCCCCTTGGAGGGAGACCCTGATTGGGCCGGAGGAACTATCTTTGAGGACAAGAGAAACATTGAGATCTGTGCGGATATAAATAATGTTTGAAAAATTATTGAAGGTATTGGTGGTAATCGAGGTTGGTATCATGCTAATTGGTTGTGGATTTTGAGAGGTTTCTTAGATCGAATAGCTGGAGGCGTAGGTTTAAGAAGAGGCCGTCGTGATGAAGACAAAGTTATGCCCGGGGATGCACTTGATTTCTGGCGAGTCCTAAGAGTTGAGGAAGGTAAACGATTATTGCTTTTCGCTGAAATGAAATTGCCAGGTAGAGCAACTTTGGAATTTCGAGTAGATAACGAAAATGATGATAGATGTAGACTAAGCCAAATAGCTAGATTTAAACCAAAAGGACTTTTTGGTATTTTGTATTGGTATCTTGTTTTTCCGATTCATTCTTATGTTTTTAAAGGATTGTTGGAAAAGATTGTAAAAATAGCCCTACTTAATGAAAATCAAGGAGAAAGATCCTAATGGTAAAAAAAATAATACAAATAAATGATAAGATGCAGAAAGGATATAAATATGAATTAAGTGCTCCTGAAGGAAAAAAATTCAATCCTCGATTTAAACCAGAACTTACGCCAAAACAACTTCTAAGATTAGGTGTCTTTGGTGGCAAATACATGACAGATTGTGTGGAAGAATTTCCCAAAGACTGGTACAAAGATGCGAAACTGTGTTCAAAAAAGCATGATTGTGAATTAAATTATTTTGGTGTGAATGCGAGCCAATCTTTAAGTATCTGGCAAAAGAAAGGATGGATTTATAAAGAAGATCCAAGAGGCTGGTTTCAGTGGTATTGTCGCTATTTTTTGGGGCGGCGATTGCCTGTTGAAGACAATCGTCAGATAAAGCGGTGGCTTGCTATGAAAAGGCATGTGCTACAAATTAAGAAACATTGTGGAACAGGCGATTTCACGTGTCGCCCGAGGCAACGCCAAGCTGTTCTACATTGGGCATATGATAGCCGAAAAATTTGAATCATAATCCTTAAAAAGTTGAAATTTGAATTGCTTGACTCCAAAGCGCATTTCCATTAAATTCATAGTCTTATATTCCGGAGTAGCTCAGCTGGCAGAGCAGGTGACTGTTAATCACTTGGTCGGGGGTTCGAATCCCTCCTCCGGAGGAGGATTGTCTATGGCTATATATACAATAATGACTGGATTCTTGTTAGTACTTCTTGGAGTGACCGGTTATTTTTCTTACGATACGGTAACCGTTCTTATCCCCGCATTTCTAGGGGCCCTAATTTCTATTTTTGGCGTACTTGCGTTAAAAGTTCAAAGAAAAAGAAAGTTTATACATCTAGCGATTGTGATTGTGGTTATAGGCCTTGCAGCGAGCGCGTCTTCTTTAGGTTCAATCTTAACTCTACTTTCATGTGAAACAATATCCTCATGCGATAAAGTTTCCAGGCCAGTAGCTGTTTTATTCAAATCGATTATGGCTTTAATACTTATCCCTTACTTTTTGGCGGCCATTTCCTTTTTTATAAGGGCTCGTTTATCTAAATAGTTAAATGAAGATTTGGTATAATTAAATTCATGTTTTTTCTCCCAAAGCTTGGCTCATCTATATCAGAAATCAAACCGGTAAAACAATCAGATGGCAGTGTCAAACTTCCTCTATTTATTGCCAGAGTTCAAGCGGGATTTCCATCTCCGGGCGATGATTATATAGAAAAGAACTTAGATCTTAACGAGCTGCTTATAAAGCACCCATCCGCAACTTTTTTCGTCAAAGTTGAAGGTGACTCAATGTTGGATGCTGGGATAAAATCTGGAGATATTCTAATTGTAGATAGAGCGCTGGAAGCTAAAGATAAAAATATCGTTATAGCTTTCATTAATGGTGAACTAACAGTTAAAAGAATTTCGATAGGAGATAAAAAAATTTTTCTTAACCCAGCAAACGATAGCTTTAGCCCAATTGAAGTAACAAAAGAGATGGATTTTGATATATGGGGCGTCGTTGCGTATGTGATACATAAGGTCTAATTATGAAAGAATATGTAGCACTGATTGATTGTAATAATTTTTACGCTTCATGCGAAAGAGTTTTTAACCCTACTTTAAAAAGCAAACCGATGGTTGTTCTTTCTAATAATGATGGATGTGTAATTGCAAGATCTAACGAAGCGAAAAATCTTGGAATTCAAATGGGAGAACCATTTTTTAAATGCAAATCAATAATTGAATCGGAAGATGTAAAAGTATTTTCTTCCAACTATACGTTGTATGCGGATATGTCCAACAGGGTAATGAGCATAATAAAAGACTTTTTTCCTAATACGGAGATTTACTCTATTGATGAAGCATTTGTGTCAATTAAAACTTCTAATGAGGCACTTTTGATGAGAAATATTCAAAATCTTAAGAAATTGATATTAAAGTGGACAGGCTTACCGGTTTCGATAGGGATTTCAACTACAAAAACTCTTGCTAAAGTCGCGAACGGAATAGCGAAGAAAGGTTTGGGTCTTAGCATCATAGATGACGGTGATCAATCTAGAGAATTAATACTCAAGAAAGTAAAAGTAGATGAAGTCTGGGGCATCGGAAAGCGATTGGGCAAAACACTTAGAGCTCATGGTATAGTAAATGCTTTTCAGCTAAGCAATCTAGACCATAGATGGATAAGAAAGAAAACCAATGTAAGCGTTCTGAGGACGGTAATGGAACTTCTTGGAGTTCCGTGTATACAATTTGAACAAATTCCTTTAAGTAAAAAACAAATAATTACATCTAGAGCATTTCGGAAAGGGATATCTGATTTCAATCTCCTTGAAGAAGCTATATCTACTTATATTTCTAGAGCTTCGCAAAAACTGAGAACTCAAAACTCAGTCTGTTCGACAATCACAGTTGCTCTCTCAACTAATAGGTTCAACGGTAGGATCCCACATAAATTCCTCTTTCATACCAAATCACTACAACCTTCAACTAATTTTACTCCTACATTGATTAAAGCCGGAATTAAAATCCTAAAAGAAATCTTTGAAGAAAGGATTGCATACAAGAAAGGCTATGTTTTTTTATCCGGAATAGAAAATTCTATTTCAAGACAGTACACATTTGAAGATAATCTGGACTTATTGGCACGAGAAGAGAGACTAATGAGAGTCCTTGATAGAATCAATAATCATTATGGAAGTGATACTTTAAAGTATGCAAATACTGGAACTTCTCGGGGTTGGCTAATGAGACGACCAAAAAAATCTAAAAATTTTACTACTAATTGGAACGAACTATTGACCATCTCCATTTAAGTAAAGATTTGCAACATTAATTCCAGACTCTACGGCACCATCAAATTGACCGTTTACAAAAGCATCACCACAGATTCCAATAAAAAAATTCCTGCCTATGTTAATGCTTAATTCATTTTTATAAAAGATGTTTGGAGTAGAATATCTCCATTTATGATTAGATAAGATTCTATACCCGTCTGAAAATATAGTTTTTAAATCATCTTTAATTATGAGGTTTATTTCATCATAGGTTTTTTCAAAGTTTGCTTTACTAAATTCAGTTGAGCACTGTACTGTAAAGAAATTTTTTCTGTCGGATTTACTCCGGCCTTTTTTAAATATAAACTGGCGAATATGCCACTAATACCGGATCCAATTATCGCACAATCAAGTATATTCTCTTTGATTCCCATAGTTTTAATTCTAACAAAAAAAAATATAATAACTAAGAACCGTGAAAAATAATTCAAAAGATTAATAGGCTTGGTCCTAGTATACTTTGGGCTTCTGCGGCAATAGGAGTATCTCAGCTGGCAGAGCAGGTGACTGTTAATCACTTTGTCGGGGGTTCAAGTCCCTCCTCCGGAGCCATACTGTATGCAAAATTATATTTAATTTGTATAATTAACCATAGCTACACTTTTGGTTTTTATGAGAAATTTACTTTATTCTTTCTTCGTACTATTCTTTTTTTCTAATACCGCATTTGCTTATATAGATCCAGCTTCTGGGAGTGCAATAATATCACTTATTATTGGCGCTGCAGTTGTAATCGGAGTATTTTTAAAGATATTTTGGTATAAGTTAAAATCTTTAATTGGCACTAAGGTTAACAATGAAAGACCTTCTAAAGTAACTAAGAATAATAAGAATATCTAATGGTTACTACTAATATCTATATTCTTGGAGCATCTTATCCAATGGCTGGCAAAAAACCGGCGGTTCTTCAGGAAATTAGTGAGAAAACTAAAGTATTAGATTGGCAGCTTAATAGCTTCGGAGCCATTAATAGCAAACAAATTAATTTTTTGGGTGGCTACCATATCGAAGACGTTGTAAAACATTACCCAGAAATTAATTATATTCTAGTTAAAAACTGGGAATCAAATACTATACTGGACACATTTTTTCAATGCCCCTTGGAAGACTCTGGAGCTATTTTTACTTACGCAGATACGATCTTCCGTCCGGAAATTTTAAAAAAAATATCACAAAGTACGGGAGATATTACTGTTGCAATAGACGTTAATTATGAAAATCGTTACGATAATCGTTCGGAAGCGGACTTAGAAATCGCTGAGATAATTATTCCTAACCATGGCGAATATCGGGGTCACAAGTCAGAATTTACCGGTCTCTTTCATATAAAATCAAATGTTGCAAATATAATAAAGTCCTTAAAAAGTAATATAGTTGGGCACAACCTATTAGATCTCCTTTCTTATCTTGAGGGGAGGGGATTCCATATTGATTTTATAGATGTTGGTAGCAATTGGGCAGAGTTAAATGAGCCACAAGATATAGCCAGATTTATTTTAGGGAACAAAGCTCAAACATTATCAAGATTAGCACCCATGGTTAAGAAGAGTAAAATTGGAAAGCAAATTAGCTTTACTGTGGAGGAGTGGGTTAGCAATAGTGATGTCATCATTTTACAGATACAACAAATTTTTTCTGGAAAGCAATTAATTATAAGAAGTAGCGCGTCACAGGAAGACGGGTGGAGTAGCTCTCTGGCTGGTCAATACACTAGTATTTTAAATGTAGATAGTGGTTCAATTGAATCTATAATTAAAGTAGTAAAGAAAGTTATTTCTTCGTATAGAGAAAATAAAAATAACAGCGATGACCAAATTTTAGTTCAAGAATTCCTTAATGATATAAATATTTCCGGCGTAGTATTTACTTGTCAGCTGGAAACAGGAGCCCCATATCATACTTTTAATTTTCAAGATAATGAAGGTTCCATAGAGGCAATAACGTCAGGTACATCTCAAGATGATCGCACTATTGTTTTGCATAACAAGGAGGTCGCACAGCTAAAAAAGGTAGAATCAAAGCTTGAACCAATTCGAAAGGCAATAGATGAATTAAAAGGCTTATTATCTTTTGATAAATTGGATGTTGAGTTTGCTATAGATAAAAAAGGTTTAGTACATATTCTTCAGGTTAGACCAATTACCGTAGACCATAGAGAGTATGACGATGTTGCTAACTTGTTTGAGGATAAACTGGAGGAATCAGCTGCTTTATTTACCTCCTTCCAAGGTTCATCGGCTTTTGTTTTAGGAGAGACAACATCTTTTAGTAATATGTCAGATTGGAACCCAGCAGAAATTATTGGAATTCATCCCAACCCTTTAGCTTTTAGCCTTTATCGATTTCTGATAACTGATGATGTATGGGCAAAGCAACGCTCAGAGTTTGGCTATCGAGATATTGGGGCACATCCATTGATTGTATCTTTTTGTGGTCAGCCCTATGTAGATTTACGAGCTAGCTTTAATTCGTTTATCCCAGCTACAATTGATGATCAACTAGCAAAGAAGTTAATTACAGCTTATCTAGGTAACTTGTCTTCTAGCCCAGAGTATCATGATAAAATTGAATTTGATATTGCTATAACTTCATGGACACCAACTTTTAGAAGAAACGCCGAGGAGAAATTGATGCCTTGGGGCGTAAATTCCAAAGAGATCGATAAACTCGAAGAAGCATTAAAGCTAATAACTTCAAATGCCATAGTAAATTTTAAAAAACACACTTCTATGCAAAACTTAAGAAAGCGTCGTGTTGAAATTTTACAAAGTAAAATAAAATCTTTGAATAAAGGTTGCTCTTTGCTTAGTGATTGCAAGAATAACGGCACTCTAGCATTCGCTCATGCAGCACGTCATGGCTTTGTTGCTATAAGTTTCCTCAAAAGTCTAATTGAGAATGAGGTACTAACTAAAGATGAAGTAGATTTGCTAATGTCTTCTATTGATGGTGTTCCTAGTAATATGCAAAAAGATCAAATAGCTTTACTGAATGGTCAAATTACTTTAAAAAAAATAATTACGAAATATGGTCACTTGCGACCTGGCACTTACGATGCTACCGCTCCGGCATATTGGGAAGATCCCAAGTATTATTTAAAACCTGAAAATAGCAAGATAAACATAAAGTCTTCAATTTTTAAATTATCCAAAAAACAGCAGAAGTCTATAACAGAATTTTTGGAAGATCTTGGCTTAGTTATAAGCGCTGATGAATTAATTGATTATATCAAGAAAGCAATTGTAGTACGTGAGGAAACGAAGTTAGAATTTACTCGTAATTTAAGTTCGGCCTTAGACTGCTTCATAGAGTTTGGTCAAGGGATAGGGGTTAGTCGTCACGAAATTGTTTATTTAGAATATCAAGATTTTGAGCAGCTTGCTTTTGGTAATCTGAATTTTAATGAAGTTAGCCAAATTATAAAGTCTCGTATGATTCAAGATAAGCTAAATCAGATGTTTGAGATTCCTCCATTAATAAAAAGTAAAAAAGATTTTTATTGTTTCGAGCACTATGACGCACAAATAAACTTTATTACTAACAAGAAAATTATCAGCGAATTAAAAAATCTAAATACGAGAGTACATGATAATTTAGAGGGTAAGATTATTTTGACACGTCAGGCAGACCCAGGCTATGATTGGGTTTTTAGTTGTAATATCGTGGGGTTAATTACTCAACATGGTGGTGCCAACTCTCATATGGCGATTAGAGCAGCTGAATTAGGCTTGCCTGCCGCTATAGGTATAGGTAGCAAGTTGTTTAACAAATTAGCTAAAAGTAATAAAATTAAATTAGATTGCGGTAACCATAATATTATAATTATTAATTGAGGTGTAATTTATAATTGTGAAGATATTAGCTATCAGCCAAAGAGTAGAAAGTGTTCAGGGATACTCTGAGAAACGTGATTGCCTAGACCAAAGGTGGACCGACTTAATTCATAAGCTTGGTTTCTTACCTGTCCCTTTATCTAATCTTATATCGCCTTCAGAGTTTGTAGAAAATATAGCGCCTTCCGCCATTATTCTCAGTGGAGGAAATAATATAGCAAAAGTAGATAAATCAGCTTTAGATATCTCAACGGAGCGTGATGAATTTGAAGAAAAATTACTTCAAATTGCAATAGAAAAAAATATCCCAGTTTTAGGTGTTTGTAGAGGGATGCAAATGATTAACTTGTTTTTTAATGGATCAATATCTCAGATTAAGAATCATATAGGGATCAGACATGAAGTAGATTTTGTAGGTAAATATTCAGAAGATAAATCTAGAGTAGTTAATAGTTACCATAAATGGTGCATAGAAGAATCAGATATTGGAAATTCTTTAGTCCCATTAGCCATAGCTAGTGATAAAACAATTGAGTGTTTTTATCATAAAGAATATCCAATTCTTGGTATTATGTGGCACCCCGAACGTGAAGAGCCATATAGCTGGGATGATCTAAATCTTATCAAAAGGTTTGTTTAGCTATGAGAGCATTAATTCTAGCTGCTGGCGAGGGCTCAAGACTAAGGCCATTAACTGAAAATAAACCTAAAGCCTTGGTGGAACTTTGCAATAAGTCTTTATTGGAGAGGCAAGTTGCAACTTTGAAAATAGCCGGCATCTCTGATATTGCCATAGCAACCGGTTACCGAGGAGAGCAAATACAAAAGCTAGGTTTCGATTGCTACCATAATCCTGACTATGCTAGCACCAATATGGTGAACAGCTTATTTAATGCTTTGCCATTTTTAGAAAAAAAAGGAGATTTAATTGTATCTTATGGTGACATTGTTTATCAGCTAGACAATTTAGAAAAAATAATTACTAGCGATGCAGCAGTGAGCGTAATGATAGATAAGCAGTGGCTTAAGTATTGGCAATTAAGATTTATCGATCCTCTGTCTGATGCCGAAAGTTTAATATTAAATGATGACTGCACAATAAAAGAATTAGGTTTAAAAACACAAAATTATAATGATATTCAAGGTCAATATATTGGATTAATAAAAGTTAGAGGGGACAAGCTAACAGCATTAATTAATTTTTATCAGGATTTAGCGAGACAAAAATTATCCAATATCAAAGATTTTAACAACATGTATCTAACAGATTTTATACAATTGTTGATTAATGCAAATTGGGATGTAGGGGCGACATGTGTTAACGGTGGCTGGTTAGAAGTAGACTCTTTAGAAGATCTCAACCTTTACGAGGAACTCGCAAAGGATAAAAAGTTAGATTCTTATTGTAAGCTAGAAAAATGAAAGAATTCTTTAGTGATTTAGGTGAATTGATTAGCTTTGTTCAGGTTCCAAAATCACAAAAGAGGATAGTATTTTATTCAGAAGGCAGAGATTCATGGATTCACTTAAAAGGTTTAATTGCAGAATTTTTGAAAATAACTGATACAGATATCTGCTATATTAGTTCTGATAAAAAGGACCCCGGTTTAAGCCTACAAGATTCTAGATATCGAACTTTTAATATAAGTCCCGGATATATTCTTAATTGGTTGTTTTCTAATATAGAAACAGATGTGATGGTAATGACAATGCCAGATTTAAATACTTTTCAACTAAAGCATTCTAAATATAATGTTCATTATGTTTACCTGCAGCATTCATTAGTGAGCCTTCATATGGTATATCGTAAGGGTGCATTTGATCATTTCCAAACTATCTTTTGTGCCGGGGCTCATCATATAAGAGAGTTGAGAGCCATTGAACAAACCTATAATCTGATCGCTAAAAATCTAATTAAACATGGTTATAGCCAGCTAGATACAATTATACAAGAAACCGCTAATTATACACAAACAACCAAACCCGCTAAAGCTAGTACGCATATACTCATTGCACCCTCATGGGGAGAAAATGGCATTATTGAAACCATTGGTGAGCAAGTAGTTGATATATTGCTGACACAAGGATTTAAAGTAACGTTACGCCCCCATCCACAAACCATAAAACTAGCTGGCGATAAAGTAGAGCAAATTGTACGCCAACACGGAAAAAATTCTTTATTTAATTTAGAAGTGGATATGTCTAGCCAAGCATCTTTACATCAATCCGACTTAATGATTAGTGATTGGTCAGGCGCTGCATTGGATTACGCTTTTGGGTTGAATAAGCCTGTATTATTTATTGATGTACCGAGAAAAGTTAACAACCTAGATTATGATAAAATAGGCATTGAACCGCTAGAAGTATCTATTCGTTCACGAATAGGTGCGATTTTAGCTCTTGATGAGCTAGATAATATGGCAACTAGCATTAACACTCTGCTAAAGAATTATAATAATCAGAAGCAGGTACAGTTGCGCGATGAAACGGTGTTTAATCTAGGTGCTGCTGATAGTATTGGCGCACAAGAATTACAAAAATTAATTAATGAAATTATATGATGATGAAATATAAACAAGCAGCACATTTATTAGCTTTTTTTAGTGTAGCTATTTTTGTTATTGCACCAGGTACTCTGTATTTATTTAACCACGATCAATGGAACTATGATTATTGGCTTGTATTGTATTTTTCTGCTCTTGGTGCTGTAAGTTTTATTAGCTTATATGCCATTTATTATATAATTAATAAATTCTCCAACAAATGTGCTGCTATATTCGCCTACACTATTTTTACGCTAGGCTTAATTACATTATTAAATGATATATTATCGCCTGTACAGCTTGGATTGTTAGATGGCAGAAAAATGCACAGTGACGAGCCATTATTCTATACATTGCTAGAGCTAGCTATTGCATGCTTAGTCGTATTATTTATTTGTTTCTCACTTAGAAAAAATAAACAGTGGTTATATGTATTTGTTAAGCCGGTATATTTTGTGGGTGTGGGATTAATTATTTTTAGCTTAGCACTGCAAAGTACTTACCAAGCAACAGAAGAGCGCAAAATTATTAGCAATAATACAGTAACAGCTCAACAATTACCTAATATATATCACTTTCATATTGATGGCATGCAAACAGATTATTTCTTGCGTTATATGCATAATCACCCAGAAGTTAAGAAGACGCTTACAGGCTTTACATTATTTGAAAAAAATATTGCTAATTATCACACTACAGTGTTATCACTGTCTAGCTATTTGACTAGCACGACACATCTAGAAGGTAGGTTTGATAAATGGCTAAAGAAATATGATCACGGTCTACTAAAAAAACTAAAAGAAACTGGGTATAGATTAATTCATAGTAGTGATGCTCCGCATAGAAGCAAATATTTTGATGAAATAATCGCTATACCAGAACTGTTAAAAAAATATAGTGGTGCTCAACATTCATCTATGGTCGAATTCACTAGAATATGGCTAGCTAAAATAATTCCTAATTTTTTAACAAATGAATCTTTATTTATAGGAAAGAACCTTGGCAAACATTTTTTTTACACACTCAATCCTCATCATGATACAGATATTGCATTAACTATGGAAGACGGTACAGGAGCATTGGAGGGCATTCTACTGTTCAAGGACATAACAGCTGATATCGCTTATTATTCAGCTACTAACCAATACATATTTTCACTCAATCCTATTTTGCATTCAGGATATCTTAGTTCTCCTCATTGTACTCTTGAAAAAAAACCTGATTTTTCTTTAGCACAAAGATACTATCGACAATTTGAGTGTACAATGAAGCTTATTGAAGAGTTTGTTAGTACACTGAAAAGTATAAACCGTTATGACAATTCACTAATTGTCATTCACGGCGATCATGGGTCACACTTTGTAGGGCAATTGCTCAATACTAAAGGTAACTCATTTGCCACTAATATGGATAATGCAGATAACGTACCTTATGATAATTCTATTGGAATACATAAATTAACATCTATTGAATCAAAAGCCAGAGCATTACTGATGATTAAGCCATTGTCTGCTACTGGCGAAATGCAAGTATCTGATGTTCCTACACAACTACTGGATGTTTACCCAACAATTATGGGGCAACTTGGTATTAATAACTTAAAGAATATTGCAGGCACAGATATTTTTAACAACCAAGACCTATACCATCGGCAGCGTTATTTCTATTACATGAGTGGTAGTGCACATGAAACTCAAATAACAAATTATCATATTATGGTGCCGCAGTATGATAAGAAATCAGGGGTTTTATCACTAATCCCTAAAAGTAGAGGCAAAACAACAGCCCACTCTTTTTTTAAGAATGCAGAAGATGTAAAAAAATATAAAGATATAAAATTTTACTACACAAGTGTAGATGGCAAGATCATAACAGATGTAGCTTGGATATTTTTTGATGGAATGGATATTCTTAACCATTGGGGAGCATGGACAAATAGCGATAAAGTCACCTTAGCTTTTGTACCTGAGGATGCAAGCTCAGGGCAATATAACAAATTAATTTTAAAGATAGCTGATGCATTTATTAATAATAGAAATCCACAGCTTAGTGCCAAGTTCTATTTAAATAAAACATTAATTGGCTCATTAGCCTTTAATATGCCTAAAAGCCAATATTCTTTCCCACAAACTATCGAATTCATACTCCCTCAAGATGTAATTATTAAAGGTCAACCCAATATATTGGAAATACATATGGAGGGTGCTAATTCAGAAAAGAATCTGGGCATAGGTAAAGACACTAGAAAACTAGGTTTGGGCCTAGTTGACCTATCTTTGAATTTGAAATAAGATAAGTGATTTTTAGATATTTATTATTTATATTTACTACTATCTTATAAAACAGAGGAGTTTTATGCCTTTATTTACTATGATTACAGGCGCCGTTTTAATTTTAGTAGGTGTGCTAGGATACTATCTCTACACAACAATAACTGTTCTAATACCAGCCATTCTTGGCCTAATCATCTTTCTTCTTGGTATCTTATCAAAAAAAGAAATTAGGCGAAGAAAGTGTATTCATACCGCAATTATGGTTGTCGTTCTGGGCTTGGCTGCATCTTGGAGTGGCATTAAAGATTTGCCATTATTGCTTTCATGCTCTGAAATTATTACTTGTAATACTGTCGTAAGACCAGTCGCGATTTTATTTAAGTCTATTATGTTTATCGCCTTGCTTCCCTATTTGATTGTTTCGATACAATTCTTTATTAAAGCTAGGATGACTGATAGATAACAATGAAGAAAATAATCAAAACTATTAACAAGCTTGGTCCAAGTATCTTGTGGGCTTCTGCCGCAATAGGAGTCTCACATATTGTTCAATCTACTAGGGCAGGAGCGACGTATGGTTATATTCTTATAGTTGCTGTGATTCTAGCAAACTTTTTTAAGTATCCTTTTTTTGAATTTGCTACAAGATATACCGTTGTAAAAAACGAGACTGTACTTGATGGATATAAAAAGATTGGAGATTGGGCTATCTATCTTTTTGTCGGGCTCACACTTTTAACCATGTTTACCATCCAGGCTGGAGTGACCAGAGTTACTGCAGCAATTTTTCAGAATTGGTTAGATTTGAAATTAAATTTCTTTTCTACCTCTTTGATAATTTTATTATTATGTGGTTTTGTCATAGTTTTTGTTAACAGAAAATATTTTGATAGATTTGTTAAAATTCTAATCTTAATTTTAATAATATCTACGTTAATTTCAGTCTTTCTAACTAATCAAATTCCCGTTATCGTATCAAGGGATTTTGTCCCACCCGAAATACTATCTTCGGTAGGATTAACATTTTTGATTGCTCTAATTGGATGGATGCCTTCACCTATTGATCTATCGGCATGGTCATCAATATGGATTATGGAAAAAAGAAAAAACAAAGAGGACTTTTCTTTTAAAGATAATGTTCTTGATTTTAATCTCTCATACATAGTTACTTCCATCCTTGCAATAATCTTTCTGATTTTAGGTGCGAATGTTTTTTATGGTAGTGGAGAAGAATTTGCCCCTAGCGCTACCACGTTCGTCCATCAATTAGTGCAACTCTATGCATCGTTAGGGGATTGGTCAAAAAACATTATTTTACTTACCGCTCTTACCACGATGTTGAGTACCACTCTTACTTGTCTCGATGCTTTCCCCAAAGTTCTTAATAAAAGTTTTAATATCATTAACCAAGATTCAAATGAGGAAAAAAATTATGAGACTATCTTTCTTGTTTTCATTATCCTTGGAACCCTTGTAACGATTTTTTATATAGGGGAGAGAATGAAATATCTGGTAGATCTTGCTACGATTCTTTCGTTTATGACGGCACCATTTTTGGCCTATCTTAATTACAAACTTATTTTTAATATTGATTTTCCAAAACAATACAAGCCTACTAAGTTTCTTCAAATGCTTTCAATATCAGGCCTTTGTTTTTTAAGTTTTTTTTTGGTAGTCTTCATCCTTAATTATTTTGGACTGATTTATTAAATTGATAGCAACTGTAATTATATTATAATAATCCTATCAGTATGGATGAGAAATACATCAAAGATAAACTTGAGGCTTCAATTCCCGAAACGACAGCGGAAGTTAGCGGAGATGGTACTCATTTTGATGCCGTGATAGTTAGTAGTGCTTTCGAAGGAAAATCCACCCTAGAAAGACACAAAATGGTCTACTCGGTACTCGAGGACGATATGGTTGAAGACATTCATGCTTTATCTGTCAAAACCTTTTCTCCTCGGGAATCAAACAGAAGGTGATATATGTCTAAAGATATTAAAGAACGCATATCTAACTCTATTTCGGAAGATAGAGTCGTTCTCTTCATGAAAGGAACTCGGGATACCCCTATGTGTGGCTTTTCAGCCAAGGTTGTTGAAATGTTAAACAGTCTGCAGGTCGAATATAAGACCTATGATGTCATATCAGATGCAGACTTGAGATCTGGAATAAAAGAGTTCTCGAATTGGCCTACCTTGCCACAGCTTTACATAGGCGGAGAGTTTGTTGGTGGTTGTGATATTTGCGTTGAAATGTTTGAGAATGGGGAATTAGCACAAAAGCTTAATGATTAATGAGCGCAAAAAGAATTTTTTTGTTAGATGCTAGCTCGTATGTATTTCGAGCCTATCACGCAATTAATTATTTAACAAATTCTAAAGGATTCCCAACTAATGCGATTTTTGGTTTTATTAATATGACCAAAAAATTGATAGAAGAATTTAATCCTGAGTATTTCGTTGCGGTTTTTGATCCCGGTGGACCATCATTCAGAAATGATATTTATGAGCTATATAAAGCGAATAGAGGCGAGGCGCCAGAAGATATATCCTTACAGTTTCCTAAGATTATAGAATATTTAGAAGCTAGAGGAGTAAGGGTTATATCTATGGACAATTATGAAGCAGACGATGTTATAGGATCTCTTGCCAAACAATTTGGGACGAAACATGAAATTACTATACTTTCCGGAGATAAAGATTTTACACAGCTTATCGATAAAAATATCAATATGATGGATACAATGCGAGATAGAACCGTATCTTCAAAAGAAGTTGTGAAAAAATATGGATTAAACCCTAATCAAATGATAGATTTTTTTTCTTTAGTGGGCGATTCTATTGATAATATACCGGGAATAAAGGGCATAGGGCCAAAAACGGCTCAAGATTTATTAGTCAAATATAAAACTTTGAATGGTATATACAAAAATTTAAATAAAATTGAGAAGCCACGAATAAGAGATTTATTGTTAGATTTCAGAGAAGAAGCCCAGCTAAGCAAAGAACTAGTTACAATTAAAACAGATTTAAAAATACCTCTAAAATTAGAAGACTTTAGGATAGGAGACCCTAATTTAATTGAATTAAATTTACTTTTCTCAGAATTAGAATTTGATTCTTTCCTAGAGGAAGACAGAGAACCTGCTCCGAAAAAGAGTTCAAATTACAGGTCTATAATAACCAAGAAAGAATTTAAAGAATTATTGATTAATTTAAAAAAAACTACTTTCTTGTCGTTAGACCTAGAAACTACTTCTCCTAATCCTGTAGAAGCTGAAATAGTTGGAATATCATTCTGTTATGATGCAGGTTCCGCATTTTATATACCGGTGAAACACGAAGAAGAAACAAAACAGCTTTCTTTGGACTATGTATTGGACTCGTTAAAACCTATACTGCAAGATCAAAAGATAAAAAAAATCGGACAAAATATTAAGTATGAAGTAATTGTTCTCTCTAAATATGATATCGAATTGTCCGGTATATTCTTTGATACTATGATCGCTGCACATTTGTTGGACAGCTCTCTTCAAAGCTATAGCTTGGATAATTTATCAAGAAGATTTTTAGACTATAAGATGATCACATATAAAGAGGTTACTACGATAGATAAGGAAACTATACCTTTTGCTGGAGTGAGAATAGACAAAGCTACTGAGTATTCATGTGAGGATGCTGATATAACCTTTAAGTTGTTTGAGCTATTCAGGAAGAAGCTAGAAGAAGCTGATTTATTAACGACCTACCAGAAACATGAAGTGCCATTTGTATTAGTTTTAGCTGGAATGGAGAAAACAGGAGTTAATATTAATACCAAGAAGCTCAAAGCTTTGTCGAAAGAATTTGAGAAATTTATTAAAGATACAGAAAATAAAATATATCAACTGATTGGAGAAGAATTCAATATAAACTCACCTCAACAATTAAGAGAGATTTTATTTGCTAAATTAAAATTAAAGCCTTTTAAAAAAACAAGGAAAGGAAAATTTTCTACTGATTCCGAGTCAATACAAAATATTATGGATCAACACGATGTGCTTAAAGAAATATTATCTTTTAGATTTTATTCAAAGCTTAAATCCACCTACCTAGATGCTATACCTGAACTGATAAATTCTAGGACGGGTAGAATCCATACTTCTTATAATCAAGTTGGCACTGCAACTGGCAGGCTTTCTTCTAGCAACCCTAATTTACAAAATATACCAATAAGAACTCTTGAGGGAAAAAGAATTCGAGAATCTTTCATATCGGGGAACAAAGATTCAATTATACTTTCTGCCGACTACTCACAAATTGAATTAAGGTTGTTGGCTCATTTTTCTCAAGATTCTGCTATGGTGAATAGTTTTAATCTCAATGAGGATATTCACACAAATACAGCGTCAGAAATTTTTAATGTTAAAAAAGAAACAGTAGATGAGAATCAAAGAAGGATTGCAAAAACAATAAATTTTGGAATATTGTATGGGATAGGGGCTAAACGCTTAAGTCTGCAAATTAATCAAGATTCTAAAACCTCCAAGCTATTTATAGAAAAATATTTCGATAGATACAAAGGTGTTCAAAAGTTTTTTGAAGAAATTATTAATTTGACACGTCAAAGAGGGTATGCCGAGACCATCTTAAAGCGAAGAAGATATATACCAAGCATTAATGATAGAAATTTTGCATCTAGGGCATCTGGAGAAAGGGTAGCAATCAATACTCCTATACAAGGTTCGGCTTCTGATGTCATCAAGCTTGCCATGATTTCTATAAATAGTGACGAGAGTCTTAAAAAGGAATGCAAGATGATCATGCAAGTTCATGATGAATTGGTCTTTGAAGTTAAAAAAGAAAAGATACAATATACCTCCAAGCGCATTATGGAGCACATGGAAAATTGCATTCAACTAAAGGTTCCGTTAAAAGTAGAAATTGGAAGTGGGGCAACATGGGCAGATTCACATTAAGAAATTTAATTATTATATTTTCTCTATTTTTCTATACATCATTAACCGAGATTTCTTTCTCAGAAACATTAAAATCTTTAATTGCAAAACAAGCTTCCATAAGTCCAAATATAGGAATTTATGTAAAGAACTTAACAACCGGTAAAGTAATCGCAAGTTATAACTCGAACAAACCCCTCACGCCAGCGTCTAATCAAAAAATAATTACCACTGTGGCCTCTTTGGATTTGTTGGGAAAGGATTATAGATTTAAAACGATTTTTTTTCTAGCTGTCAAAAGGAATAAAACTGGAATATATAGCCAAGATCTCTATATCGATACTAGGGGTGATCCAACTTTAGAAACAAACGATTTAAGAATTGCCGTAGATTATTTAAAAAAGAAAGGTATTAAAATTATAAATGGGAATATAGTAATTAATAATAATTATTTCGAAAATCCCTATTATAACCCAGATTGGAAGAAATCTTGGAGGGGAGTTGCATGGGCGCCATATATTTCTTCCATAGCAATTGATGATAATTTATATAAATTGAAGAATACAATCTATTTAACTGATAATCCTTTGTACTTACTTGGAGTTAAGTTTAAAAAAGAGCTTAGAAGACAAAAAATAAAATTTAATGGGAATGTGAGAATTGCCAAAATACCAGTACTTAGAAAATTTTCTCCGTTTAAAATAAAATATGAAATTGAATCAAATAAACTATCAGATATTGTTATTGTGACTAATAAGAAAAGTAACAATTTATATGCTGAACATCTTTTTAAGAAGTTATCAGCGAATTTCTCGAGAGTTGAAGGTTCATGGACGGATTCGCAGATAATAATTACAGATTTTCTGACTAGAAAGATAAATTTAAATACCAAGAGTTTTAAAATCCGCGATGGCTCTGGACTCTCTTCAAAAAACAAGATATCCACTAGGGCTATGGTGAAAATTTTAGAATTTGTTACAAAAAAAGATTATTTTGATGAATTTTATAGCTCCCTTTCAGTTGCTGGGCTTGATGGTACCTTAATTAAAAAGTTCAAAAATAAACCATTGTATAAAAATCTAAAGGCTAAAACTGGCTATATAGGTGGTGTTAGCTCATTATCAGGCTATTTTGAAGGTAAAGATCAGGATATTTATGCATTTTCTTTTATAGTCAATGATTACAATTATTCAATTAGGCCTTTCATAGATATATTACTCAGCAAAATATATTATTTGTAATTCTTTAAATATTTAAATAATTTTATAAACTCTTCTTCTTTCAGCTCCTCCGCTCGGACATTTTCCTTTTTTTCTAATTTTTTCAGGATTGGTAAAATTTCTTTTTTTAAATACAAATTCTGTAAATTATTCATTAAAGTTTTTCTTTTTATATGAAAACAGTTAGTTAAAAATCTAGAAAATTCGATATATTCATCAAGAATAAATCGATCAATTTCTTTAGGAGCAAGTTTGACTAATGTGGATTTTATTTTTGGTGCAGGCCAAAAGTCGCTCTCGTTTAAATCTAATAACTTCTTTACATCAAAAAAACTTTTAATTTTCAGAGTAAAAGCATTGTAGGATTTTGAGCCGCACGATGATAAAATTCTTTCAGCAACTTCCTTTTGAAACATAAAAATCCCGATATTCCCTTTATCATGCAATTCGTCAACAAACTTAATTATTATTTGAGAAGCTATATTGTATGGTAGATTGCCAAATACAATTGCTTTTTTTGATTTCGCAATCTTATTAAGATTAACTCGTAATATATCTTGTTCAATTAGAATGAAGTTCTTTTTGTTTTTAAATTTATCTTTAAGATATTGAGAAAATATCTTATCCTTTTCTATGCAAAGAACATTGTTGCTTGATTCTAGTATTTTTTCCGTTATTGAACCAAGTCCAGGGCCAATTTCAATTATCAATGTATCTTTGCGATGTGATAATTCTCTTGTTATAAAATCTATCTTGTTCTTATTTATTAAAAAATGTTGCCCAAAATCTTTCTTTGCCGATGTTTGGAGTTGGTTAAGAATTGTTTTTATATTTCTGGACATGGTGACAAGATTTAGACATTATTTATTTTTAAATTTATAAATCCTCTCACCATTCCCAATCATACCTAATTTTTTCCTTGCTAATAGATTTACGTAGAATGAGTCCTTGTCTTCTAATAACCGAATCTCTTTTCTTAGAATATCATTTTCTTTTTTGATAACGTCAATTTTTTTATTAATGTTGTTTTTTGCTTTATATTTATCAAACATATCTAATGTTTCAGTAATCACTATTCCAACTAAGATGCATCCAAATAAAAAAAATACTATTTTTATAAATTTTCTGCTCATCACAACGTACCAAGTAGAAAAGGATTAGATTCTTTTTCAATACTTACAAGTGTCTCTGGGCCATGACCAGGAAGCAAAATTGTTTCATCTGGTAAGCACATTAATCTTTTTTTAATATTACCAACAAGGTCTTTCATATTCGTGCCACCAGTCAAGTCAACTCTTCCAATACTTCCGGCAAAAACAGTATCCCCACATATTACAAAGTTTTGTTCGATATTTTCTTTTGGATTTTGATCGACCTTGAAATAAAAACAAAGACTTCCAGGGGAATGTCCAGGGACTAAAATGCTTTTAAATATTAATCCTGCTATATTAAGCTCTTCATTATCTTCAATGAAAAAGTCTACTTTAGGGACTATGGGATTCGAAAATTCATCTAATCCAAATCTCATTGAAGCGCTAATCATCACATCTATAATAGGTAATTCGTTTTTATGTATGTAAAAATCTGCATTATGCTTTTTTTTGAAATGTTCAACGCCATATACGTGATCAAGGTGAGCATGTGTATTTATTATATACATTTTGTCAAAACTAATTTTGTTGATTACTGCTTCTATCTCTGTAATCTGACTACCAGGATCAATAAGAATTATTTCACTGGACTTATCTCCTTTTATTGCGTAGGTATTCTCAACAAAAGCCCCGCCTGGAATTACTTCAATTATCATTGTGTTTCTAGGTTACTATAAAGTTTTTATTGATGTCAATTTTCTTCCGCCGCAATTACTATAGCTATGGTGGCATGGATATCATTGTAAATTTTAACTTTTACATTGACTTTCCCCAATGAGACTATTGGTTTTTTTAGATATATATATTTTTTTTCTATGTTGTAGCCAAGTTTTAATAATGATTCTGATATAGACTTTGCAGTTATTGAGCCGAACATTTTACCATTATTTTCTTTTACGAAGAAACTTAGGACTTCTTTGTTGAGTTTCTCTGCTATTTTATTTGCACCATCTCTATTGGCCAAATTTTTTTTTGTCTCGAAATCTTTCTTTTCTAACAGATTATTGATATTTTTCTTTGTAGCCTCAATGGCGAGCTTCTTAGGTATTAAAAAGTTTCTGGCTTGACCTTCTTTGACTTCTATTGTTTCGCCTTTCCCACCAAGTTTTTTTATATTTTCTAATAAGATTATTTTCATAAATCCGGATTAATTATTTATGGTCAACCGTATAAGGCAAAAGGGCCATATAGCGAGCTTTTTTTATTTCTTTAGATATTTTTCTTTGTTGAGATGAGGTGCTGCCTATCATTCTTCTGGGGGCAATCTTCTTTCTTTCTGTTATAAAATTGCTTAAGAGTGCAACATTTTTATAATTTATTTCTACATCTCCTTCCAAAAGTTTTGAGAATCTTTTTTTTGGTCTTTTGTCTTTTCTATCAGAGGTATATTTCCTTTCACTCATTTTGTTACCTTCCTTTTTCTGATTTTATCGACTATAAACCTGAGTACGGATGTTTTTTCAAAACTGAGAATTGACTCTATTTCTTTGATACATTCAGGAGAACAATTGGTTTCAAGTAAATAATATTTTCCATCTTTGTGATTGTTGATGGTATAGGCAAGTTTTCTATCTGCCCATTTTTCAAATTTAATAATCTCAGATGAATGCTTACTTTTTATTGTAGATTCGATTTTATTGGATAATTCCTTGTAAGACTCGTCGGCTAAAGTTGGAGGTACTATAAATAGAACCTCATAAGAATTTGTCATTTCTGACCTCCTGTTATGGACTGCTGGTCAAGAGACTTGACAACAGGTTGCTAAAGATTATACCTAAAGTGAACTATATCTCCATCTTTGATGATATATTCTTTTCCTTCAGATCGCATAACCCCCTTGTTCTTGGCTGCCTCTTCGGAGCCAAAAAGTATATAATTCTTATACTCAATTATTTCTGCCCTAATAAAACCTTTTTCAAAATCGGAATGGATTTTTCCCGCAGCGATAGGGGCTTTAGAGTTGTTCGTTATGCTCCAAGCTCGAGTCTCATTCTCATCCGCAGTATAAAAAGTTACTAAATCAAGAATAGAGTAAGCTTTTCTAATTAAAATTTTAAGCCCGGTTTCTTCTATTTCATATTCATCAAGGAATAATTTTTTCTCATTATCATCTAAATCTTTTATTTCTTTTTCGAGCAATCCATAAATTTCTATAAAGGAGCCATTTTTTTTTGCTATGATATCTTTGAGTCGATCGATTTCTTCTTTGTTGACCGCTTCGCTCCCATAATTTAAAACGTACATAGTAGGTTTTATTGAAATTAAGTTTAATTTTTTAACAATATCTAAATCATTTACACTAAAGTCTCTTTTTAAGTTAATATTTTTGTTCTCATTTAATAGTTGGCTTATTGTTTCTACTATTTCGTATTCTTTTATCGCTTCTCTGTCACCACTCTTCTTGATTTTTTCTAGTTTGGTTAATCTTTTTTCAAGAATTTGTAAATCACTTATTGCCAACTCCAAATTAATGATTTCTAAATCTCTAATTGGATCAACTGCTCCTAACACATGAGTTGTGTTCCCCTCGAAACATCTTAAAACGTGTGCTATAGCGTCAACTTCTCTTATACTTGCTAAAAATTTGTTCCCCAACCCTTCTCCTTTGCTAGCTCCCTTAACAAGTCCTGCAATATCTACAAATTTTAATGAAGTAGGAATATTCTTTTTTGAATTCAATAACGTATGAAGTTTTGTTAGTCTATCGTCAGGAATATCAACTACAGCAATATTTGGCTCTATTGTTGTAAATGGATAATTGGCACTTTCGGCGGCGACATTAGTAAGAGCTGAAAAAATAGTCGATTTCCCAACATTAGGCAGACCAACGATGCCACAGCTGAGAGAACTCATTTTATAAAAATATAGGTGCCGCAACTAATGATACAATTGTCATTAGTTTTATTAAAATATTCATTGACGGTCCAGATGTATCTTTGAAGGGATCTCCAACTGTATCACCGACTACAGCTGCCTTGTGAGCATCGGAACCTTTTCCACCTAAATTTCCTTCCTCAATATATTTTTTAGCGTTATCCCAGGCTCCGCCTGAGTTTGCCATCATAAGGGCAAGTGTGACTCCAGAGATAAGTGCGCCAGCTAGAAAACCGGCTAATCCTTTTGGCTCTAACAAGAACCCAACAGCTATTGGACATGCAATTGCTAAAATTCCAGGGAGGATCATTTCTCTTAGCGAAGCTTCGGTGCTGATTTTAATACACGAAGCATAATCAGGTTCGGCCGTTCCTTCCATTATGCCCTTTATTTCTCTGAATTGCCTCCTTACTTCTTCAACCATTCCTTCTGCTGCTCTGCCAACTGCGCCCATTGTTAGTGCCCCAAAAAGATAGGGAACCATTCCGCCAAGCAAAAGACCTGCGACAACTTTATAGTCTCTAAGATCAACAACATCTAATTTTGCAGCTGCTGCAAAAGCAACAAAAAGAGTTAAAGAGGTTAAAGCAGCGGAGCCAATAGCAAACCCTTTTCCAATCGCGGCTGTTGTATTTCCAAGTGAATCAAGTTTATCGGTAATTTTTCTTACATCTGATCCCAGATGAGCCATCTCGGCTATACCGCCTGCATTATCAGCAATAGGACCATAGGCATCAACCGACATAGTCATTCCAATTGTGGCGAGCATGCTTACCGCTGCTATGCCAATGCCATAAAGCCCGAAGCTCAAATAAGAAAGAATTATTGCTGAGACGATAATCAATATAGGTAGCGCGGTACTTAGCATACCTAATGATAAACCACTAATAATATTTGTTGCAACACCACCTCTCTTTGATGCCTCAGCAATTTCGATTATAGGCTTTCCGGAAGTGTAGTATTCTGTTACTGCGCCAATAGCTGAACCTGATAGAAGGCCAACAATTGCACAAGCAAACAAACTAAGTAGCTCGTCTTTTGGTACTCCTACACTTTGTCCAATATAATTAATAGAAAAATAAGCAAAGATTAGAAATAAAATCCCAGCCGTGAGGGATGCTTTTCTTAATACACCAGAGGGCTCTGATTTTTGAAGCATATCTACGACTCTAGTCCCAAAGAAAGATGCTAGCGTTCCAACGATAATAAGAATTATAGGAAAAGCATAGTATGCAAGCTTTACTTCAGATGAAAGAACAAGGCCCGAGGCTATTACGATTGTTGCGATTACGCTACCAACATATGATTCAAATAAATCAGCGCCCATCCCTGCGACATCTCCAACATTATCTCCAACATTATCAGCAATTGTTGCTGGATTACGTGGGTCGTCCTCAGGAATGCCAGCCTCAATTTTCCCGACCAAGTCTGCTCCAATATCTGCGGCTTTGGTATAGATTCCACCTCCGACTCTAGCAAAAAGGGCAACAGAACTAGCACCCATCGCAAAACCACCGATATTTTTAGCAAAAGATAATAGACTTTGATCTGTAACAGGACTTAGATAAAAATAAATACAAAAAGCAATTGATATTCCAAGCATACCTAAACTGGCAACAGAAAACCCCATAACGCTCCCGCCTTTAAATGCTGTTGCTAAGGCAAGCCCCTGTCCTTTCGATGCAGCGGCCTGCGCTGTACGACTGTTAGCAGTACAAGCGGCTGTCATTCCTGCCCAACCACATGACATTGATAAAATTGCTCCACCAAAATACGCAAGAGCGGTTTCTTTTCCAAAATAGAAGAATAATAAAGATCCAACAACTAAGGCAAACACAGCTATGTATTTGTACTCCTGTTGGATGAATGACATTGCGCCATCGTAAATTGTTCGACCAATTTTTTTCTGAGTATCACTTCCTTCTGGCATTGATTTCAGATTTGAATATGTAATCCTGGCGTAGACCAATCCCAAAAGGGCAAGTATGATTCCGCCATAAGTAACAAACTGATTTGATAAATCCATGATTTCCTCCGTGTATAGCGATTATATTACTAGATGATATTCATTGAATTTTACTGTTAAATTTGTTCATTGCAAATGAAATACCATTAAAAACAATATTATGTACGATTTCATCCGCAATATCAGTGATTTTACTTATTATTTTAGCTTCATCTGGAAGAAATCTTGATAAAACGTAATTACTGGTGGTTGATTTGTCCCTAGGCTTACCTATGCCAATTCTAATTCTAGTAAAATTATCATCTTGGAGGTGATCTATAATAGAATTTATTCCATTATGTCCCGCGGACCCTCCGCCAACTTTAATTCTGACTTGCCCAATGTTTAAATCTAAATCATCAAATATAACGATTATTTTATCAGTATTAATTTTAAAGAAATCTTTAATTGATTTAACAGCTCTACCGCTATCATTTATGAATGTTTGGGGCTTGCTTAAGATAAAATTATGATTTTCTTTCGTGTATTTACCATATAAAGAGAAAAACTTTGATTTGTTGACATCTGCATATGTCTTCTTAGCCAGAGAATCTAAAAATGTAAAACCAACATTATGTCTGGTTGAATTATATTTATCACCGGGGTTGCCAAGCCCAACCAGCAAAGTAGTTTCAGTTTGCTTCTTTTTTGCCACTTTCTATAGCTTGCTCTTCAGATTTTTCTTCTGCTTCTTCTGCACTATCTTTATCAACAGCGGCTTGTTCACTTTCGATCACCAACTTAGGAGTTAGAATACTAATAATAGTGCTATTAGGGTTTGAAGTCATATCTATTCCAGCAATTTGAGGAATATCTTTAACTCTCAACGTCTCACCTATATTCAAAGATGATATTTCAACTTCGATTTCATTGGGTATTTGTTCAAGAAGACATTCAATTTTAATCGCATTAGATAGTGTTTGAATTACACCTCCATTTTTTACTCCCTCTGGTTGTCCAATGAATTTTAGTGGACAAGTAACTCTAACTTTTTCGCCCTCACTGATTTCATAAAAATCTAGGTGTAAAGGACTGCTAGTTAAAGTGTCCAGGTGAGCTTCCTTTAAAAGAACTGTTTTCTTAATATCTGAATCTTCTACTTGCATTTCGATAATGGTATTCTCGCCGGCCTCAGTCTTAAATATTTTTTTTAGCTTTGACAGATTAACGGCGATGTTTAAGTTTTCTTTGTTTTTGCCATATACAACGGCAGGAATAAAGCCACTTCTTCTAAATTTTTTGTTTGCCCCCTTCCCAAGTTTCTCCCTCTTTGTAACGATAAACTCAACGCCAATCATTTATAACTCCTATGAAAATAGCTGGCTAATAGACTTATTGCGAACAATCCTTCTCATAGCTTCAGCAATTAAATTAGAAACGGTTAGTACTTTTATTTTTTTTGATTTTTTTAACTTTTCTTGATTATTTATTGTATCAGTAATTATGAGTTCATCAACATAAGAATTTTCAATATTTTTTACGGCATCACCTGAAAGAACGCCATGGGTACAGAACATCGAAACAGTCTTAGCTCCGGATTCTATAAGAGCCGCTGCAGATTTAACTGCCGTGCCACCGGTATCAATTATATCATCAATTAAAATAACGTTCTTATTGACTACATCGCCAATAACATTGGTTACTTCTGCAGAATTGGGTGCCGGCCGTCTTTTGTCGGTCATCACCAAATTGGAATCATTTAACTGTTTTGCAAAAACCCTTGCACGTTCCATACCACCGGCGTCGGGAGATCCAACGACAAAGTTTTTATTCTTAAATTTTTTCTTAAAGTAATCAATAGCAATTGGTCTGGCGTACAAATGATCAACCGGAATATCGAAAAATCCTTGTATTTGGCCAGCGTGCAAATCCATTGTTATAACTTTTTTAATACCAGATTTGATAAGCAAATCGGAGACGAGCCTGGCCGTTATTGGGGACCTATCGGCAACTTTTCTATCCTGTCTCGAATAACCAAAATAAGGAATAACGGCTGTTATCTCGTTTGCCGAGGCCCTCCTTAAAGCGTCGATAACAATAAAAAGTTCCATCAAATTCTCATTCACGGGAGAAGATGTAGATTGAATGACGTATACATTAGAACCTCTCACGCTTTCATCTACTTCTACAAATATTTCCCCATCGCTGAATCTCTTAATTTTAAGACTACCTAGATTTATTTTTAATTTTTTACAGATGGCTTTACTTAGTTTTATGTTGGATGTTCCAGAGAAAACTTTTATATTTTTCATAGAAAAATTGTAAAATATAAGCTATATAAAGCAAATGTAATTAATTCATATTGAATCGCGGGGAATTACACTAGAAGACCACCTCAGTTTTGGGTTTTTTTATTTAAAACAAATAACCCTCAGACTTTTTTGATTCTTTCTAGATACTTCCCATCTCTTGTCTCGACTTTTACTATATCACCAATGTTAATAAAAAGTGGTACGACTATTTTGAGACCTGTAACTAATTCAGCAGGTTTTGTCCCCCCAGTAACAGTATCTCCTCTGATGCCAGGTTCCGTATTTAACACCTCTAGTTCTACACTATTTGGTAATTCAACATCAATTGGTACCCCATTGTAATGGAGTAATTGAACATCCTGTCCTTGTTTTAAAAACCGGAATGTCTCTCCTATAATCTTATTGTCTAATTGATATTGCTCGAAATCGATTAAATCCATAAAAGTAAACGTTTTCGAATCTGAATATAAAAATTGGGAGCTTCTTTTAACTAAATCTGGAACTTCGAAAGTATCCCCAGATCTAAAACTTTTTTCTTGTATTGATCCACCGATAATATTCTTCAGTTTTGTCTTTACAACGGGGCTTCTTTGTTGCATGACTCTATGCTTAAACTCCACTATCTCCCACAAATCATTTTCATATATGATTCTTAATCCTTTATAAAATTTACTTGTATCAATGTTACTCATCTAGGGCGATTTCTTTCTCCAGCCTCTTAATAATTTTTTTTATCTGGATTCCACTACTATATTCAATTTCTTTTAATAGTTTATCGTTGTTAATTTTGTTAATAAGCTTGCTATAAGGAAGAGTTTTTTCTCTATGCCGTCTTAAAAATTTGTACAATTTTAGCAAATCTTTTTTAAGATTTTTTTCAAAAAGAATTCTCAAGAATTTGCTAAACAATGGGGAATTACCCCCAGTGCTAAAGTTAATATTTATTTCGCTATTTAGTTTAAGACTTGATGTGAATGAAAAATCATTGTTTTTACTATCGGAGGCATTGGATACAAAAATTTTCATTTTTTTTGAATCTTTTACAATTTTCTTGTTTATTTTTTTGTCATTGGTACACGTGACAACAAAATCAACACCGTTAAGGTCAGTAGATTGATATTTTCTTTTAATCACTTTTATTTTTTTGTTTTTTCTTGATATCTTCTCTAATTCTTTAGTTATAATGGGAGATACTAATTTTATTGCGCCGTTTGCACGAAGTATTTTTTTTGTTCTCTTAGTCGCAACTTCCCCACCGCCCACTATGAGCCATTTTTTTGAAGATATGTCAAAATTAATGTTGAGCATCAAATGTTACTAAAGATTAAAATAAATAATAAATAAATTATAGGTACAAAAATTCCAGCAATAGCAACATATAAATATATTCTTAAAACTCTTTTAGCTTGATACCCGGGAACATTTACGGATTGTTCTTTTATCTTACGCAATAAATCATTGAATATTTTAATCATTTTTTAAATGTTTGATGAAAGAATCAATATCGATTGCCGGCAGGGTTGTAATCTGAATTGTCCCCCTTGATGTCAGCTCAATTGATAACTTGCTTATTGTATCATTGTCTGGTGCCTCAAGTATATTGACAAAATCAAATGGACCTAAGGTTGCAAATTGACTCAGAATTTTAATCCCCATGGATTCAATCTCTTTGTCAACTTCTCTAATTCTGTAAGGACGCTCTTTCAAGGTTTTTCTTCCTTCAGGAGTCAATGATGATAATAGTATATATTTTGGCATATCTACCCAAGTCACTTAATTACAAAATAAAGTTTATCAGATATTATTCACTAACAAAATAAAATGGATAAAATTAATAAAAAAATATCTATCTTTTTTTTCCTACTTTCTATGATTGTGTCTTTGGATACCGTATCTGATGAAAGAAATATTAGACCAAAAGAGTTAGAGATTAAAAAAAATATTAAGAAAGTCGATTTATCAAAATTAACCATTACAGACTTTGAATGGTTGACGAAAGGTAAAAGCATGTTAGGTAAATTTGATTTTATTGAAATTAAAAATAGTTCTATTTTAGGGTTTGACAACATCAAGATAGAGGTCCAGCTTAAAAACAAAGATGGAACTCGAATCAATTATGTAATAGTGTTAAAAGATTCGATTGGATCAAAAGAAACGAAGAAGTTCAGAAATGTAGTTATTCCACTACTTCCTTGGGAACCCAAGGAAACGAGGATTGCTATTAAATCAGGAGATATTTTACATGATAAAGAGACTCTTCCTTTTGAGGCTAGAGGCTCAATCAAGATTTTAGATTTTAAATTCATCGTTGATAATCTTGCCTCAAAAACAATTATTGTTGAAAAATTAAAAATAATTAATGAGAGTAGAAATTATTACGGAAATATCAAATATATAATAGATTTTCAGGATTCGAGGAAAAAACTTGTTACATCAAGACAATTCGGAATAAAAGGATCAATTGGTCCTGGAGAAACAAAAACTTTTAAGAATTTTAATATTCCAGGCCTACCCAGTAAAGAATTCATGGATATCTATTTGAGAGTAGGGTCTGGAGATTTATTAAGTTCTAAAGAATATTTGCTTTCAGGTGGAGACGAGAAATATATCGATAAGAGTTTGATTGATATAGATTTTGACGATTCACCCGTTCCTAATGCAGATCTTGGAATAAAAGGATACTCTTGGATTAGTGACGTACAACACACTATAGGTGTTCTCGATATCGATATTTCTAACAATAGTCGTTTTAAATATAATGATATTGAAGTGATTCTGAATTTTCAAACACCTAGCGGTAATACACTTATAAGTAAGACGGTGAAAATTGACGGAGAAATTGGTTCATATAAAGAAAAAACTTTTTCTAATATTTCAATAGGGTACATAGATTATGATATCAAAAATTTAGAGGTATACATTGTAGATGCAAATATGATTGGCTATGTGACAACGATACGAAAAGATGAACAAAAAACACCACGTGAAATTAAATCAGATAGACCAAAAGAAGCTTTCAGTCCGGGGAGTAACCTAATCGTAGTTGACTATAGTATAAGCAATTTTAGTTCAATAAAAATTTTTAACAGAAGTGACATGGAGATATCGGATATAGAAATGAAGATTAAATTATTCGATGAAAAAAATAATTTGGTGAAAGAATACGATATACTGATCAATGAAACTATATTGCCTAGGCAAGAAAAAACTTTTAGGACAATTAGACTACATGATGTTGAGAGAATTGGTTTTACTTACGCAAAAATTCAAATTCTTCAGGCAAAAAAACTAAAATCAATAAATTGAAAAAAAGTTTTTTTTAATCATAATAAGAACAAATGAAAAATTCGACCAAAAGTTACACTATTTGGGATAGGATAGCTAATTACTTCTCTATTGATATTGGACTTGATTTGGGAACAGCGAATATCGTTGTTTATGTAAAAAACGAGGGAATTGTTGCAAATGAACCCTCAGTTGTTGCGGTCCAAGTTGACAAGGCAGGTGATGTAACAATTCTTGCGGTAGGTGATGAGGCAAAAGCGATGATTGGAAAAACACCTGGTTCCATAGAAGCTGTTAGGCCTCTGAAAGACGGAGTTATTGCCGATTTTGAGGTAACTCAAAAGATGCTTGAATATTTTATATCTAGATATCATAAAAACAATTTCCTTGTAAGGCCAAGAGTTGTTGTTTCGGTTCCTATCGGGATTACGCCCGTTGAAAAAAGAGCTGTTGTAGAAGCCGCGGAATCTGCTGGAGCAAGAGAAGTTTATTTAATAGAAGAAACAATGGCTGCTGCACTTGGCGCTGAAATGTCTTCGGTGACGGAATCTAGAGGTGGAATGGTTGTCGATATTGGAGGTGGTACGACGGGGATATCGGTCATATCCCTTGGTGGTTTAGTTCTTAGTAAGTCAATCAAAGTTGCTGGGGATTCAATGAATAATGCAATAATTGATTATGTACGAAGAACATACAATGTACTCATTGGTGAAAATATGGCTGAAACTGTAAAGAAAGATATAGCTGATGTTAGAGAACCCCCCGCAGAGATTAAGGAAATGGCAATCAGAGGTAGGAGCCTGGAAAACGGATTACCTAGATCCTTAGATGTGACCACACTAGACATAACAAAAGCACTAGATGAATCAGTAACTGGAATCATTGATGTTGTTAAAGAAACTCTCGATTTGACCCCTCCAGAACTATCTGGAGATATTATGGTCGATGGAATTGTACTTGCGGGAGGAGGAGCACTTCTTGGGGGCCTATCGGACAGAATTTCTGAGGCAACTCAACTGAAAGTTACGATAGCCGAAGAACCGCTATTATGCGGTATAAGAGGGTGTGGCAAAGCTTTAGAAGAAATTAATACCTTGAGAAAAATTTCAATCTGATTTTGATGATCTCAAAAAGAAAGATAAAAAGCCTACTTTTGATAATCTTGATATCAACAGTCGTGATAATTTTTTTCATACTTAATCTTAATTTTTACTTCTCTGATTTTTTAGTATCGAAACTCTCTTACACAAACAACATATCGGCTCCAAATTCATCTCTGACCGCTGAGATTCATAATTCGAAATTTGACTCCAAAATTTATCAATCTACATTAAAAGAAAATGAAGAACTGAAAAAAATCCTTAAGCTACAAAATCAAAGCAGATTCTCTTTAATTACTGCAGAAATGACTATCAAATCGCCAACTATTTTCTCGTCCACTGCTTATGCCAATAGAGGGAAAAAGAGCGGTGTTGTAACAAACCTAATAGTAATAAATAGCGAAGGTTTAGTTGGAAAAATTGAAAATGTTTACGATGATTATTCAGAAATCATTTTCCCATATAATCCAAGATTTAACCTCTTGGTTTTCGTTGGAGAGAATAAAGTCCCAGGAATTTTAAAAGGAGATGGAATAAGTTCATTTATTCACTATATTCCAAGCGAATCGGAAATAAACATTGGTGATCCAGTTCACTTAGCCGATAATGTTAATCCTAATTACATAAATTTCCAGATAGGCGATGTGTCTGAAGTAAGAAATGAAGGAGGGTTCTTGCGAATAAAAATTAAAAGCCTATTGAATCCAAATGCTATAAAATTTATCTCAATTATAAAAAATGACAAAATTTAATTATATTCAAAATTTATTACTTTTTTTCTTTATATTCTTGCCCATTTATCCAAATAATAATTCTATAGACTTTGGAGGATTCGTGGACCCTTCTCTAGTTATAATTATTTTATTTCTTTTAATGGGTATAAATTTGAATAGAATCTTAGCACTTGCGTGCACTGCAGTCTTTTATTTATCTCTTTCCGATTATACCAATTATATTGATTTTTCGTCAAAAATTTTAGTTTTTATCTCCTCAGCATACTTTATAAAAAAATATTACTGGGAAAATTTATTGAATAACATTATTCTAATCTTTTCTTTTCTCTTTATTTATTATTCAATAAATCTATTTGCATATAAAATAATCTTTCATGTAGACTTCTTCGATTATTTAGCATTTGTCACTCTTCCTTTTGTTTACAATGCTATCGTTTCAATTATCTTGTTATTTATGATTAAATATACTTCATGGCCAAAATATCCAGAAAAAGTTTCTCAATATTAACGGTATCTATCCTTGTACTGATTATATTTTTAAGATTAATTCATCTCCAACTTTGGAGCGGAGAAAACTATCGACTAGTATCTCAAAATAATTTTCTTAGAGAAGTTTTCATCCCTTCTCCCAGAGGGGAAATCAGAGATAGGCTTGGAAGAAAAATTGCTTTTAGCAAACCAGTGATAAATCTTTACTTGAGAACTGACACTAATGAAAACCTAGAAGATATAAAAACAACTTTACACAACGTCCTTAACATAAATCAAAAAAAATTGGATGAGATTAAACCTGGGGATTTTCCCTATGTGTCTAAAAGAATATTGATAAAAAAATATTTAAATCTTAATCAAATTTACAAAATAGAAAACGAATTAAAAAGATTCCAGTCTCTAGAGTTGGTGGTAGATTATTTGAGGATTTATCCATACGGTGAAGTGGGAGCCCATAAGATCGGATATCTAACAACTAATGACAAAAGAGATTTGATTTATGGTTCTTTTTTATCTACTCGCACGGGTGTTGCTGGATTAGAAAAAAAATTTAATGACCAACTCCAAGGCAAGCTAGGAACCAGGTATCTGCTAGTTGATAGCAGCGGAAGAGAAGTAAAGAAAATAGAATCTGATTTTAAGCAAATTAGTGTAAAAACAAAAAAAGGCGAGCCACTCGATCTTACGATTGATATTGAATTGGAAAAATTAATTTTTGATTCATTTGGGGATTTAAATGGTGCGGCTATGGTTCACGATATAAATACGGGAGAAGTTCTAGCCATGGTCAGCAAACCTTCATTTGATCCAAATATATTTTCTCAGCCAATTTCCAATAAGGACTGGAACAAATTAATTGAAAACAAGTCAAAACCCCTCCTAGACAGGGTCTTTCTTGTTTCATCCCCACCTGGATCGATAATAAAAATTGTTACGGCTATAGCAGCACTAGAAGAAAATGTTATTGACAAAGATACTGAACTTTATTGCCCTGGACACATTGTGATAGGTGGAAGAAAATTTAGAGATTGGCTCCCGGGTGGACATGGAACTATCAATGTAAAACAAGCTCTGATTGTATCTAGTGATGTTTTTTTCTATCAAGTAGGTCTAAAATTGGGAGTGAAAAAATTTGCTAAATGGCTAGGAAGATTTGAATTTGGAGAATTAAACGACCTACC
Organism: Candidatus Dadabacteria bacterium UBA1144; assembly: GCA_002311855.1. GTDB lineage: Bacteria > Desulfobacterota_D > UBA1144 > UBA1144 > UBA1144 > UBA1144. Next base: position 361,079 of record DCAB01000012.1, read on the forward strand.
ATTTTTTCAGAATCCTGGAACTATACCAGACGAAGAATTTATAAAAAAATCTTTAAATGGCAAATGGTATCCTGGAGACATGGCTAATGTAGCAATCGGACAAGGTTATTTGACTATCAATGTTGTTCAAGCATCAATTATGACTTCCATAATAGCGTCGAATGGAAAGATACCTAAATTTTCCATAGTGAAATCTGGTAAAAAGCCAGTTCAAAACAAATTAGAAATTAGCGAGTCTAATTTGCAGCTTATTCAAGAAGGACTTCTTGGAGTTATAAACGATGAAAAAGGAACAGGTTTTTTTGCAAGAGATGATGGAAAACTTGCTGGCAAAACTGGTACCGCACAAGTGATATCAAAAGATACGAGGAAATATGGACATGGAAGATATAGAAATCACGGGTGGTTTACTGCTTATTATCCCTACGAAAATCCACAAATTGTTATTTCGATTTTTGCAGAGCATGGGTCCTCGGGAGGGGCAGCCGGCGGGCCAATAATAAAAAAAATTGTTCAATACTATAAAAAAAATTATATCAAGAAGGAAAGTTAGAAATGACGCTCGCACAACTTTGGAGAAAACCGGAATTTAAGATACTTATTGCCGGCTGTCTTATAATGTGTCTGAGTTTTATTAATCTATTGTTTATCGAGGAGGTGGACTTTCTAAAATCTTATTCATTTAGACAGTTGTTTTGGATAATAATATCCATCTTTTTAATGTTCATAATTACACGATTAAGATTAAAAACACTCAAAGATATATCCGTACCAATCTATGTCCTATCTTTGATACTCCTAATTCTAGTATTATTTATAGGAGAAAAAATTTCTGGATCACGCAGTTGGCTTAAGTTTGGCGACTTGTTGTCATTTCAACCTTCAGAATTAGCGAAAATTGCTTTTATTTTTATAATTGCAAAATTTTATTCTGAATTGGGGGCTTATTCTAAATCCTATATCATCAAGTATTTTTTGGGCTTCGTATTTTTTATATTTCCTTTCTTGTTAATAGTAATACAGCCAGATCTTGGATCTGCATTTATGTTGCTCGCGATATCTCTCTCAATGATATTTAGTTTTTCCTACAATAAAAAAATTTTAATCTCAATCGTTCTTATTTTCCTTATATTTTCAGTCCCAATATGGAATAATGGCCTAAGAGAATATCAAAAAGAAAGAATAATAAACTTTATTAATCCTGACAAAGATCCATCAGGATATGGATACAATGCTATTCAATCGAAAATCGCGGTTGGATCCGGAAAAATTCTTGGTAAAGGGTTAGGAAAAAGTTCACAGGGAAAATTTAGATTTCTGCCCGAGAAGCATACAGATTTTGCATTCTCGGTTTGGGCGGAACAAACGGGTCTTCTAGGATCGACCGTGATTCTTTTTTTGTTCTCTTTTCTTGTAATTTATCCTCTCTCTTTTCTAGACAAAATCAAGGACCAGTTTTTGCAAGTATTACTTTTTGGTATGTGTTCTTATTTTTTCTTCCATTTTATAATCAATATTTCTATGACTATAGGCCTTTTCCCTGTTATTGGTATCCCGATTCTCATGTTTAGTTACGGAGGGTCATCTATGGTATGTGCAGCCACAGCCCTATCTGTCATTTCGTTGATTATCGCAGAATATAGAGATGTCAACGAATTAGGTATTTAAATGTATTCAGGATTAGAACACAAGCTTCGCAAAGGACTACATTCTAAGCGTTTCGTGAAAGATCTTATACTTCTTGATTCGACAGATTCTACGAACAATCACGGACTTTCACTAAAAGAAAAGAAAGAGGGCATGGTTATCCTTGCAAGAAAACAAATTGGAGGTAGAGGGCGAGATGGGAGACTGTGGCACTCAGTAGAAGATAAAAGTATTGCGATGTCTATCATAATTGATTATCCAAAGAGTAATGATTCAATAACTTTTGTTCCTCTTTTGTCAGCGAATGCAATTGTAGACACGCTAGATTTTTTTGGTTTAAATTCAAAAATAAAATGGCCGAACGATGTTTTGATAAATTCAAAAAAAGTTTCAGGAGTTCTTTGCGAATCCAGCTTTATTAAAAATTATTCTAATTTTATAATTGTAGGTATCGGTATCAATGTAAATCTTAATAGTGAAGATTTTATTAAAGATGGGATTGACTACGTTATCAAACCAACGAGCTTAAAAATGGAAACCAGTAAAAATTTCTCTCTTGAAGATATTGCTACGACTCTATTAAATAATTTTTCAAAGTGGATTTTTGAATATAAAACAAACAATTATGATAATATTTTGAAATTTTGGAAAAACAATTGGTTTGATGAGGGCAAGCAGGTATCTGTCATTAAAAATGGAAAGCTAATAACTGGTACTGCCAAAGATATAAATCTACAAGGTCACCTTGTTCTACAAATGGAAGACGGTTTGGAAGTAATTAACAGCGGAGAACTCAAAATCTAAATCATTTTAATTATCTCTTCTTTTAATTTGGTCATCAAAGTTGTCCATTGCTCACCGGATTTGAAATTATTTATTGGAAGGATCTTGTTAATCTCTATCCCGTTTGATATTATATTGATATCATAAGTTTTTTTTCTTTTAAGTATTTCACCAAATTTAATTAATGCCTCAACGCTTTCCTCGTCCTTACCTTTGAATGTGGATCTTAAGTTGATGTTCTGTTCCATTCCTTCGTAAAGTAGATTCCACATCGTCCCAGGTGCAGTCAAGGCAAACCTTAGATCAATCCTTTTATTATCTTTCTGCACTAGACACCTTTTTTGATTAAATCTTTAGGGAGTTCGCCATAATAAGGAGAATCTTTTTTATACAACTCTTTTATTTTGTCTTTTGGCATATCAGGCATTTCTTCCGTGAGCCCCAAGGATCTGCAAATGCTTTTCAATTCTTCTTCTCTTTCGTCAATTGGATTGGGGTCAAGTATCATTCCGGCCTCCTTTAACTGCTCTTTGACATTTTTATCTTCTTTAAGTGGCTTACCGTACCCATTAAAATGAAACAATCTATCAAATCTCTTTCTTGGCCTTTGATCAGGGTCCTCTAAGGGATAACCGACAGTCATTCCCCATAAAGGAATTACATTCTCTGGTAGACCTAGCACCTTAGGAAATGCTTGGGGGTTCCTGCCTGTTGCAATTAGACATGTTCCTAGTCCTAAGTCAGTAGCTGCAAGCATGGATTGTGCCATTGCTTGGCCAGCCTCTATTCTAAACAAATCCTCGGTTTTATCTTTAGGGAAGCTCATCAATCTAGGATAAGTTGTTTCAGTTAGGAGCTTATATGTCCATCCTTGAGCTGCTGAAATTGCCCTAAGCGGAAATAGTACTGCAAAAGATTTTACCAAATCTTTGTACCACCCATCTAAATTAGTTAGCCAAACTATCAGTATTGGAGCAGTTTGTAGGTGCAGCTCATTAAATGCGGATACACACTGAACAATTTCATTCCATTTCTTCTTTGGATAAGTTGCCTTATCAATTACCAATGCCTCAGTAGAATTGCAATTACCTTGACATGAAGCATGTCTAGCAGCTTGAAGCATTACTTGGATTTTCCAATCCTCAACCTTTTTCCAGCTTTTATAAAACCTGATGCTTCTTCTTTTTCCTATTGCTTCTAATAGTTCCATGATAAATCCTCCCATTAACTATTTGATTAAGTTAACTATAAGAACATAATTAAATAATAAAATGGATAATTACTCATGGCAATTAATTGCCGATATTAACGCACAAGGGAAAAGATTAGATAAAGTTTTATCTGATAATTTGAAGGATAAATCAAGAGCCTATATAGTAAAGTTGATCAAGCAGGGATACGTCTTGTGCAATGATAAAGAAAGAAAAGCCTCATACTTGCTAAGGAAAAACGACTTTATTAAGGTCCACTTTCCAAAACCAAAAATTTACGATTTACAGCCGATTGATATACCTATTGAGTTTTTGTTTGAAGATTCGGACATAGCCATAATTAACAAGCCACCCTTTATTAGTGTGCATCATGGATCAGGCATTAATTCTCCAACTCTTGTTAATGCTTTAATGCATCATTGTGATAATTTATCTGGGATTGGAGGTATTATGAGGCCAGGAATCGTACATAGGTTAGACAAAGAAACATCAGGGATAATGGTGGTAGCAAAAAATGATATTGCTCACAAAAATCTCTCAGACCAATTTAGTAAAAGACAAATCAAAAAGACCTATTTAGCCTTGGTGCACGGAATTCCGAAGGATAAAGAAGGGTTAATCAAGATTGGAATCGGAAGAGATAAAAAAAATAAAACAAAAATTTCTAATAATTCAAATTCACCTAAATCTGCGATTACAGGATGGAGATTAAAAAAGGCCTTTGATAAATTTTCATTAATAGAGGCAAATCCGCTGACAGGTAGAACCCACCAAATCAGGGTCCATTTAAGTTTAATAGGGCATCCGATTTTGGGGGATAAAATTTACATGAAGGGATTGAACTCTAACATTGAAAACGGATTGAAAAAAATTGTAAAAAGACATTTCCTGCATGCGGAATCTTTATCCTTTCACCACCCTAGAAATAATAAAGTAATTAAGTTATCTGCAAAATTACCCAAGGAACTAAATTCTATAATAGAATATCTAACGCCATGATAAAAAATTATACAACTTCAAATTTGCTATCTGATTCAAAAGAGATAAAACACTATTTTGGTAAAAAAAATTTCTTATTTCCTGATTCGGAAAAAATATATTTCTTAAATCAACTCCACAGCAATAAAGTAATTTTTATATCTAGTGAATTCGATCTTAATCGACAAGAAGGTGGAGACGCGATTATAAGCTCCAAGAGGAATTTTTTTATCGGCATAAAGACTGCCGACTGTGTACCTATATTACTGAGTGATAGAAATTCCAGTTTTGTTGCCGCAATACATGCTGGCTGGAGAGGGACATTTTACAAAGTCTTGGATAAAACTATAAAAAAAATTGTAAAAGAATTTAATTGTAATCCAAAAGATATAATTGCCGCGATTGGTCCTTCTATCGGAATGTGTTGCTATGAAATTAATTTATCATTGTGGGAGAAATTTAATCAAAGATTCACTCTTGCTCCTGATGATTTTAATCAAATCGGTAAAAAATATTATTTAAACTTACAAAGTATCAACAAAAATTTACTAAATAATAATGGTATAGAAAGTATTGACTTAATTCTCAATTGTACTAAATGTGACGAAAGTTTTTATTCTTATAGAAGAGATGGCTCTACAGAACAGAGTCAAATTAGTATTATCAAGCTTAATTAGATATTATAAATACTTTAATAATAAGAGGATTAGGATGTTAAGCATTGGATGTATGGTCGAAAATGAGGATTACGATAGACTGAAATCTATTATCAAAGATGAAACTATACCTCGCTATTTTACTTATACACTCACAGTTGAAGATGCATCAAAGGCTAAAGACTCTTCGTCGATCAAAGTCTATGTTATTGAATTAACTTCTGCGAACATAGCAATTGGTTTTACGTTGCCCAACATCAAAAAATTAGCGAAAGAATTATTAGTAGCTTTTACAGCTTCCCCAGATGCTCAAAGACCAAATCCTGAGTACTTAAGGTTCAAATGTGAATTCTCTGATAATCAGAGAAAAGCAAATTATGATGGAAGTAATCTTGAAAAACTCGAATACATTGGTACTTGGCTTGAAAAAACTTTTGAGAAAAAAACTGTGATGTTTTACCTATTTGACTACCAAGGCATAGGAAATACATAATTTGGGTATGAAAAAGAAAACCATTGTTCTTGCATATTCTGGAGGACTAGATACTTCAGTGGTATTACACTGGCTAAAAGAGAATTACAATGCAAATATAATTGCTTACATCGCGGATTTAGGCCAGGGTGAAGATCTTAAAAGTATTGGAAGACGTGCAAAAAAAGTCGGTGCCTCCAAGATATATATAGAAGATTTAAAAAACGAATTCGTGAAAAATTTTATTTTTCCAATGTTGCAATCAAGTGCGGTATACGAAGGTAGCTATCTCCTTGGTACATCTATTGCTCGTCCATTAATAGCAAAGAGGCAAATCGAAATAGCGAAAAAAGAAAAAGCCTTTGCAGTGTCGCATGGTTGTACGGGCAAGGGAAACGATCAAGTTAGATTTGAACTCACTTTCAAAGCACTAGCTCCCAAGATTGATATAATAGCACCGTGGAGAGTTTGGGATTTAAAATCAAGAGAAGATTGTATTGCGTATGCGAAAAAAAATAATATTTCTATTCCAGTAACTAAATCTAAACCATATAGCTGCGATAGAAATATTTATCATATAAGTTACGAGGGGGGGATTTTGGAAGACCCCTGGACCGAAGCACCTTCAAAAATGTATGAAATGGTTAAAAATTTAGAAAAAACTCCAAATAAATCTACTTATCTGACTATTTCCTTTAAAAACGGAATTCCTTATGCACTTAATGGAAAAAAAATCAATCCTGTAAATCTTTTGACAAGGCTTAACAAAATTGGTGGACAGAACGGTGTAGGTGTCGTAGATATCGTCGAAAATAGATTTGTTGGAATGAAATCTAGAGGAGTATACGAAACGCCCGGTGGAGCAATATTGAATGTTGCTCATAGAGCTGTAGAATCGATAACCATGGATAGAGAAGTGATGCAATTACGCGATTCATTGGTTCCCAAAATATCTCAATTGATTTACAATGGCTTTTGGTATTCGCCAGAAATGAAAGTTTTAATGGCTTTTGTCAAAGAGTCTCAAAAGAATATTACGGGAGATGTAAAATTGAAAATATATAAGGGAAATGTGAGAGTAGTTGGCAGAAAATCTAAATATTCTTTGTACAATTCAAAACTTGCTACATTTGAGAAGGACGATATCTATAATCAAAGTGATGCAACGGGATTTATAAGACTTAATTCATTAAGACTGATTCTTGGCAAACTCAAGAATTAAATGGATTTATCATCTTTTGTATTTGACTTACCTAAAGACTTAATTTCTTCAAGACCATCTAAGCCCCGAGGTTTATCAAAATTATTAGTAGTTGATAGAAAATCCAAAAAAATAGAACTTACAAAATTTGAAAACATTGTAGATTATCTTGTCAGTGGAGATCTCTTAGTTTTTAATGATACGAAAGTCGATCCTGTTTTATTACTTGCAAAAGACGAAAAAAATAATTCGAGAGAAATATTGTTAGTAAGAAAAATTAAGAAAAAAACCTGGACGGCCTTAACTAGAAATCCTAAAGAAACAAAAATTTCCTTTTCTGACGGTTCAACAGGGTATTTAACAAATAATAATAAAAATAAGGAATGGCGTATTATTTTTGATTCTGAATATGAGCAAGTGATAGAAAAAAATGGCAGGATGCCAATTCCTCCCTACATAAACAGAGAGCCCGATGATTTTGATTTGGTTGACTATCCAAACTGTTTATGCTAAGAAATCAGGCTCTATTGCTGCTCCAACGGCAGGATTACATTTCTCCAATGAATTGATGACGTCCATAGAAAGAAATGGAATCGATATTGATTATCTAACACTTCACATTGGTTTGGGGACTTTTCTTCCTATAAAGGAAAATGATATTTACAAACATAAAATGCATAAAGAAAGTTTCTTTATTCGAAGAAAATTAATTGAAAAAATTGAAAAAAAGAGTTATCGTCGTGGGTACCACATCTTTAAGAGCAATCGAGTCTTGTCGACCCCATGCTGAATATAAAGATAAGTGGTTTGAAACAGATTTATTTATCAAAGATGGTTTTAAATTTAATTTTGTGAATGGATTAATAACAAATTTTCATTTACCAAAATCGACACTATTGATTTTGGTTTCAGCGTTCCTTGGGTATCAACTGACGATGAAATGTTATAAGCGTGCAATTGAAGAAAGATTAAATTTTTATAGTTATGGGGACGCGATGTTGATACTATAATTTCAAGTCAAATTGTATTATCTCTTTTTGTAGATAGAATCATTTTTATGCCTGGCAATTCTTTTGGAAACTTTTTTAGAATTACTACATGGGGGGAATCTCACGGAAAAGCTTTAGGTGTTGTAATTGATGGTTGTCCAGCCGGACTTTCTCTTACTGATAAAGATATTCAATTTGAGCTTGATAGACGAAAACCTGGTCAGAGCATTCTCACCTCCCAAAGAAAAGAAGATGACAAAGTGCAAATTTTATCTGGACTTTTTAAAAATAAAACAACTGGCGCACCAATTTCAATGATAGTACATAATATTGATGTTATTTCTAAATCATATGAAGATTTCAAGGATATGTATCGACCAGGACATGCTGATTTAACTTACGATGAAAAATATGGACTCAGAGATTATAGGGGAGGTGGCAGGTCTTCCAATAGAGAAACGGTTGGGAGAGTAGCAGCCGGAGCAGTTGCAAAAAAAATTCTAAATAAAATGGGGATTAAAACTTATGGATATGTTTGTCAAATTGGGAATGTCAAAATAGAAAAAATCGATTTTAAGTATATAGAAAAAAATCCCTTGCGATGCCCGGACAAGAACAAGTCTAAAGAGATGAGCTCGATTATTGACAATGTCAGAAGAGAGGGTGATTCAATTGGTGGAGTAATTGAAGTAAGAACCATTGGACTTCCCGCAGGACTTGGTTCGCCCGTATTTAACAAAATAGATGCTAGATTGGCATCATCGATAATGAGTATAGGCGGAGTTAGGGGATTTGAAATTGGAATGGGTTTTTCAATTTCGGAGAAAAAAGGATCTGAAGTTAACGATATAATGATAGGAAAAAAGAAGGGGAAAGTCGTTTTTTCTTCCAATAATGCAGGTGGTATACTAGGTGGAATTACCAACGGCCAAGATTTAATTCTAAGGTTCGCTTTAAAACCAACCTCATCAATTTCAAAGCCACAAAAATCAATCAATAAATCTGGTAAGGTTAGAAATTTAAAAATTAAAGGCAGGCATGATCCATGTCTATGCCCAAGAGCGGTTCCGATTGCAGAGGCAATGGTCAATTTGGTATTAATCGATGCTATATTTGAAAATAAACTTTCAAAAATTGAAAACTTATTTTAAATACTCTCAATGAATCTACGAGGTAGAAAATTAACCAATTCTTAGAATAAAGTATTTATTTCTCACATAGAAGAGTTTGTAAAGAAGCTTGTTGAAACTTCTTATCTACGGAGTTATCGCCAAGTCCAGAGAAGCACATATCAAGCTTTACAAATTTATAAGTGTTAAACTGTGCGGTGCCATGCGTACCATCGTCGCTGACTAGTGTCTCTGATTCTATAACTAGCCCACCCTTTTTGAAATTGGTAATAATTTTATGAATGTATTTTTTGCAATCAGATAGTGATTCGTGCCAATATTTCTCTGGGCGCTGTACTGTGTACCCCACTTGCTCAAACGAACTACATTTACCTGGATGGTTAAGAGCTAAAAGAAACAAGAGATACAGAGCAAAATAGCAGAATTAGAAGGATTTTTACAAAATTTACTTGTTTCACTTGAAAATTTCTGTTGCTGTACGTACTGCTAATCCCTTCTCAAATTCAAAACCGATGTCTTCCAGGATATTTTCAACAGCATCAATTACCACAAGGATATCACCTTTATTGACGTCTCCCATATGGGTTATTCTGAAAATCTTACCTTTTGCTTGATCCTGTCCACCAGCTACAATGATTCCATATTGTTCGCGCAATTTCTTAACAATAGTTCCCGCGTCAATATTATTTGGTGACATTATTGCTGATAGCGCAGTACTGGGATTATTAAAAGCAAAAGGTTCAAGGCCGATTGATCGAAATCCTTCTCGTGTAGCTTCTGACATGATGGAGTGTTTTCTATAAAGCTCGTCTAAACCAATATCATTAAAATAATTTAAGACGGCATTGAGACCGATTACCAAAGTTATAGCGGGAGTCCAAGGAGAAGTTTTTTTCAGATTATTTTTTAAAGCGACCTCTAAGTCAAAATAAAATTTTGGCAGATTCGATTTCTTTGAGAATTCCCATGCTTTTTTACTGAGAACGAGGAAGGCTAATCCTGGTGGCAACATAAATGCTTTTTGTGAACCACCAATTAATATATCAATTCCCCAATTATCAAATTCAATTGGAAAAACAGCTACAGCAGAGATACCATCTACAATCAATATCACATCATCCCTCTCCCTAGTCATAGCTGCAATTTCTTTAATTGGATGTTTTACTCCAGTTGAAGTTTCACTTGCTTGAATTAATATGGCCTTTATATCTTTATTTTCAGAAAGAGATTTTTCTACTTCAATAGGATCAACTGCATGTCCCCACTCCACCGAAATTTCTATTGCTTCAACACCAAATGCTTTACATATTTTTAACCACCTTTCACCGAACTTCCCACTATTTATTACTAAAGCTTTATCCCCTTTGGATAAGGTATTTGATACAGCGGCTTCCATAGCACCTGTTCCAGACGAGGCAAGTATTAGAACCTCTTCTTTGGTTTGAAAAATTCTTTTTAAACCTTCAGTAGTCGTATAAAAAATCTCTTCAAATTCTTCCGTTCTATGGTGAATTATTGGTTTTGCCATTTCCAACATCACGAACCGTGGAACAGGGACGGGGCCAGGTGTTAATACAAGGTTTTTCAATTTGTACTCCCTTTAGGCAATAAAAATGTTAGATTAAATATAACATTATTTGCATGGTAGAAAAATGATTGAATTAAACCAGGATTTGAGAGATTTCCAAATTAGACTTAAAAAAGTAAGAGACTATCTTTGACCCGGATAGTCAAACAAAACAGCTAGAGATACTACAGAGGGATAGTGAAAAATCAGATTTTTGGACCGATAAGAGAAAAGCACAGGGCATATTAAAAGAAATATCGATTATTAAGAAAAACTTGAAGACTTATCAGACTCTTGAATCTGAATTAAGCGATTCAGCCGAACTTATAAATCTTTACAAAGCGGAAGATTTAGATGCTAATTTAATTAATGAGCTAACACAGTCTTTAGGGGCATTCCGTAAGATTTTGGAGCAGTTCGAAATAAGAATGATGCTTTCCGGAAAAGATGATACAAAGAATGCAATTTTATCTATAAATTCTGGTGCTGGTGGAACTGAAGCTCAAGACTGGGCATATATGTTATCTAGAATGTACCTGAGATATGCAGAGATCAATAATTTCAAATCTGAATTTTTAGATATTTTGGATGGGGAAGAAGCTGGTATAAAAAACTGCACAATTCTGATAAAAGGAGAATTTGCGTACGGTTTTTTAAACAATGAAACCGGAGTCCATAGATTAGTTAGAATATCTCCTTTTGATTCGAATAAGAGAAGGCACACCTCTTTCGCCTCGGTGTCCGCTCTTCCTGAGGTCGACGAAGATATTGATATCAGTATCGATTATAAAGATCTAAAAATAGAAACTTTTAGGGCAAGTGGAGCTGGAGGCCAACACGTTAATAAAACTGATTCTGCTGTTAGAGTAACTCATATTCCTTCCGGGATAGTTGTAGGCTGTCAAAATCAAAGATCCCAACATCAAAATAAAGCTTCGGCAATGAAAATTTTGTCTTCAAAACTATATGATAGAGAGATGAACAAAATTAAAGAACATGAAAAAGAATTTAATTCTGAAAAAAAGGACATTGGCTGGGGTAGTCAAATTAGATCTTATGTATTACATCCTTACAAAATGATAAAAGACCATAGAATCAATTTTGAAACGGGTGATGTTGAATCTTTCCTCGATGGAAACATTCAAAATCTGGTTCAAGATTTATTATCCAGAAAAAAATAGACTAATTTTATAGGAATGTCTCCTGAAAACTTTATAAACTAATCTATAATATATTACGTGGGGACTATCAAAAGGCGGCTTATAGGAATCATGGCAAAACCTGATTTATCAGGTTTTGACAAAATAATAAAAACTGTCGAGAGGTGCGTAAAAGCGTATCACAAATTTTCAGTTATGGTTGAGAATCGTAACGGTATATCTCGAAAGGATATCATGAGTACAGCTGACGCTATAATTGTTTTCGGAGGAGATGGTACGCTACTACATATTGCAGAAGAGGCGGCTGTAAACAAAAAACCTATACTAGGAATTAATCTAGGAACCCTAGGCTTTTTGACTGAGGCACCACTAAAGTATTTGGATGAGGTCTTGGTTAATCTCATCGAAGGCAACCTCATAGAAGATAACAGACTGCTCCTACAGGCTAGGATTTACAAGAACAATAAAACAATTAAAAAGACTAATTTTCTTAATGATGTTGTAATTAACAAGGGTACATTGGCAAAGATTATTAATCTTGATTTGTATATTGATAAAATATTGGTCTCCAATCTTAGGGCGGATGGACTAATATTGTCGTCTCCAACTGGGTCTACTGCTTATTCGCTTTCTGCAGGAGGGCCAATTGTCTCACCTACATTACCTTTGGTTATAATTACACCAATATGTCCTCACACATTGTCAAACAGACCCTTGGTAGTTTCCCATAATTCAAAAATAAAAATTAAAATTGACTCATCAACATATCCTGTTTTTGCGACATTTGATGGCAATGAAAGCTTGGAGATGGAACGTGGTTTTGAACTTGTAGTGTCGAAATCTAGTCACAAATTATCACTTCTTAGGTCACCGAACACCGAATACTTCGATGTATTAAAAGAGAAATTGATGTGGAGTAATAATAAATATGACAGAAAATGATAAAGAAATTTTCTTACATGACTGGGTTGTGGAAGAAATACAAAAGCAATATTCAAAAGAGTTCAATGAAATTAAAATTAATACAAGTGATAGAAAAAACCATGAATTAAACAAAGAATACCCAGACATAATTTTTGGTAATTATGGACAGATAGTTATGATTGGTGAAGTTGAGACGGATTCTAATATTAATACTAATTCTATTAAGAAATGGAAGATGCTACAGTCTCTCGGTTATAGTTGCATCCTTTTTGTCCCAAAAAATAAAATGAAAGTTGCTAGAGATTTATGTTGGGGAAATAAGTTAATTGAAAAAATAAAAATATCTTCTTTCTCGGTTGAAATTCCTATTACGTAAAGAAAGGATTTTCCAGATTATAAATTCCATTTAGAAATTCTTTTCCTGAGATTTTTTTTTGACCACTTTTTTGGATCTGAGTAATTTCCAAATTCCCCTTTCCGCAACCCACTATTAGTCTTCCATCTCTATTTTCAATTTTCCCTGATGATAGGGTTAAAGAATTATCAATCTCGGCTTTAAAAATCTTTATAGTTTGATTTCCCAAATTTGTAAATGCAATTGGCCACGGATTGTACCCTCTTATTAGATTCCTTATTGTATTAGCATCTTCTTGCCAATTAATTAAAGCATCTTTTTTATTGATTTTGGGTGCTAAGATTGATTTAAGATCGTTTTGTTTTCTATGCTTGTAGCTCTTGTGCAATATCACATTGTCGACGAATTCTATTATTTTTTTTGCACCCAATTCTGAAAGTTTTTTATCTAATGATAATGCATCATCATTGTTTTGAATTTTAATTTTATGACGAGATATTATATTTCCAGTATCCATACCTGAATCCATCTTCATTATTGTAACCCCTGTCTCTTTTTCTCCATTTATTATTGCCCAATTTATTGGAGCGGCTCCACGATATTTTGGAAGTAATGATGCGTGCAAATTAATACACCCATATTTAGGTAGATCCAGAATCTCTTTTGTTAGAATTTTTCCATATGCAGCTACGCATATAATATCGGGATTTACCATTTTTAAAGCCTCAGTAAATTTATTATTGTTCTTTAGTTTTTCAGGCTGAAGAAATTTTAAATTATTATCAACAGCAAATTTTTTTACAGGACTGAAAATAATCTCTTTTTTTCTTCCCACCGGCTTATCTGATTGAGTTACAATTAGCTCAACATTATATTTTCTATTTAACGCTTCTAGAGTTTTTAAGGCAAAGTTGGGAGTTCCCATAAAAATTATTTTCATGTTTTCCTTAATTTTATCATATTTAATTTGATCTACTGGAATCAGGGGTTTTTATTGTTTATATTTACGCTTTATGCAACAGATTAAATTTCTATCTCTGATAGGTTTTTTCGTTCTCTACGCATTGTCAATTAGTTCATATGGTGGAAATCTGGAGAATTTACCTAACTTAGTTGAGAAATTAAGCCCATCAGTTGTAAGAATTGAAACAACAAGTATTAGGGAGCACGATACTAGTATTACCGGGGATCCCTTTTTTGATGAATTCTTTAAGAGACAGTTCGGTGATAATTTGAAACCACGATACGGGAAAGGATTAGGGTCGGGATTTATATATAGTGGTGATGGATTTATTGTTACCAATCTTCATGTTGTAGAAAAAGCAAATGATATATCAATAGTCTTAATCGACGGTACAAAACATAAAGCTAAAATAATCGGAACTGACAAAAGAACTGATTTAGCTCTGCTCAAAATAGATATACGAAATCCAATCAACAAAGTTAAAATTGGAAACTCTGACTTATTGAGGATAGGCGAATGGGTAATTGCAATTGGCAACCCACTTGGATTAGGAACTACAGTTACAACTGGAATTATTAGCGCAAAGGGTAGATACATAGACGGACTTGATAGTACTTACGTTGATTTTATTCAAACTGACGCTGCACTGAATAGGGGCAATAGCGGGGGACCTCTATTTAATTTAAGCGGTGAAGTAATCGGAGTTAATACCGCCATAGCTGCTAGAGGACAAGGAATAGGTTTTGCGATTCCTATTAACATGGCTATTGGCGTCATAGAAGAATTAAAAATTCATGGGAAAGTTGATAGAGGATGGCTAGGGGTAGTTATTCAAGCAATTAATCCTGAAATAGCTGATTCATTAAAATTAGATTCAACAAGAGGAGCCTTGGTTGCGGAAGTTGTTGTTGATGGACCAGCATTTAAGGCAGGACTGAAAAGAGGCGATATAATTTTATCTATAAATGATAAACAAATTAAGAACGCGGAAGATTTGCCCAGAGAAGTGGGAAAATTGAAACCTCAAGAACCAGCCAAGCTTAAGGTTTTGAGAGGGAGAAAGCAAATCACTATCAATGTTCGCCTTGGAGAATTACTGATATAAGTAAATTTAATTCTGTGATAAAAGACATAAAGCCCGATGTAAATTGTTTGTTCTTAATTTAAAGACGAACACAAGATCGACTTACTACATTATGTAAGTCTATTAGGTCAATGAATTAGACCTTAATATGGATATGTAGCAAATAAATTACTTGCTCCATTCGCACAGAAAAGCATATTTTTCGTACACCTTAACATGACCATCTTCAACCATTTGTTCTTGAACGTTTAACTCGTTGGCAAATAATTTCGCAACGGTCCTTCCATATCTATCTTTTCCAATTCTTTTAATTGTTATAGTTTTCTTCTCACTGAGATGACTCATTCCGAGAAGATGGAGCAAATTGCTTCGCCGAAGCCCCCCTGGGCAGGGACGCCCTCCTATGCCACATAGCTTTTCGGGAGCATCAATATGAGCCAAACGAATTTTCTCTCCTTCGCTTGAGGTACAAGTATCCCCATCATAACAAGAAACGATTTGGATAAATTCTTTATCGGTAGAATTGTAAACCTCATTTATCCTATATTCAGGACCATAATAATAGATCATAAAGCCCGTAACTAGTGCTATAAATATTTTTATAACATCCGTTTTCTTTATTTACTGAACGGCTTGCCCTTATTGCTTGTCGAAGCTGTTGCAAAAGTACGTTGGGTCATAAGTCCAGCTTTTACTGAATTTTGTACGGCCTTCATTCCAAGAGCTAGTGATTCAGCGAATTTCTCAGGAGATTTAGAGTTGACCACAGCAGAATTTAGAAGTATACCGTCAAATCCTAATTCTATTATTTGACATACATGAGATACCCTGCCTATGCCGGCATCAACGATCAATGTGGTATCGAGTAATTCTTCTCTAATTGTTTTTAATTTTGAAAAATTATCAAGCCCTCTTCCTGATCCTATATGAGACCCCCAAGGCATTATTACTTTGCAGCCAAGTGACTTCATCGTAGTGGCAAATTTTATGTTGTCAGTTATGTAGGGGAGAACCTTAAATCCTTTATCCATTAGTTTCTCTGTTGCTTTAATTGTTCCTTTCATTGATGGTTTCAATGTTGAATCATCTTCGATAACTTCAAGTTTAATCAGGTTGGTTTCAAAAAGTTCTCTAGCCATTTCAGCGGTTACTATAGCTTCTTTTGGGGAAAAGCATCCCGCGGTGTTGGGCAAAATGTGACATTTGGTTTTTTTAATTATTTTAAGAAAATCCTCGCTGCCAGGAACAAGTCTCCTTATAGCTACGGTTACCATATTTGTTCCGGATTTTTTTATACAATTTTGAAATACCTTCGGTGAAGGATAACGGGAAGACCCTAAAATGATGTTGCTTTTAAGAGTAACGTCATAAATCTTCATTACTTAACCACCTGGATGTGCCGAAACAACTTCAATATTGTCGTCAGAATTAATTATTATGCTTCTATGCCTTGATTTTGAAACAAATTCTCCATTCAAAGCTACTGCGAAACTTGTTTTAAGGGAGAAATTCGACCTTACTAAATCATAAAGACTTATATTCTCGATTAGTGTCATTTTTTCTCCATTTAGCTTAATTTTAACCATAATCAATTATAAATGTAACCTAATTCTATCTTCTTTTATATGATATATTTTACTGATGTCTTCATCTGTATTCAGTTCAATAACAACAAAACTTATAATAGCGCTTCTAGCTTTGGGTCTCATAATAAGCTTAGGCGCGGGGTCTGATTATGTTAATTTTGGTATGTCCGATGACGTTATCGCGGAGGTTGATAATAACGATATATCCAAAGAGGAATTCCAATATTTTAGGAATATTAAATTGTCACAACTTCCAAAAAAAATTTTACAAGATGAAGAAATGATTAAGATTCTAGATGAACAGATCGTTCACATGATTGCAACAAGAAAAGCTTTGGCGTTAAAAGCGAGTGACCTGGGCTTAATTGTTTCCGAAGAAGAATTAAAAAGGAAAATTACCAATAGCGACTTATTTCGAGATAGAGGTAATTTTATAGGATTCGAATCTTATAAAAAAAGAGTAGAAAATGTTTTTGGCTTGGATGAGGCAATATTTGAACAGGTATTGATAGAAGAAATATTAAATGACAAACTGAAAGATTTTTTGTTTACGTTTGTTTCTGTCTCAAACGAAGAAATCGAAAACAAATTTCTTTCCGATTCTTCAAAAATTACTTTCTATATAATAAGACCAACAAGTAGTAATTTGGGTATCATGGAATTCTCCGATAAAGAAATTGATGATTTTATTGAGAGAAATAAGAATATTAATTACAATAGTGACCGCGTATTTAAAGTTTTTTTTCTTAACTATGAAGATCTGACTAAAGACATCCAAGTGTCTCAAAAAGATATTGAAAATTATATCAAAAATTATCCAGATGAGTTCGATTCAAATGCCAATAAAATGGAAGAAAACAAATCAAAAGTAGTGAAATTAATAAGAAAGAGGATTGCTGAAAACCTATTCACCGAAGAATTAAAAAAATTAGATAAAATCATTAAAGACAGCACCTTTAAAGATCTCGCAATTAGATACCAAAAAACACAGGAAATTTTTACACTTACACTTACCAATCCATCAGGACGATTTCCAAAACCTTTAATTGATGAACTTGCAAATTTTGATCCAGGCATAAACAAAAGAGCAATATACTTCTTCGATAATAAAATATGGATAGTTCATTCTGAATTGGATTCAAACAATAGAGAAAGTGCTACAAAAAAAATGGCAGAAATTACACGAATAATGAAGCAAGAAGAACTCTTAAGCGGTATAATAAATGAAAGCCCCAGGAAGCCTGAGAAGGTTCTTGAATCTGTAAAAGATGATAATAATTATTCATACGAATTTAAATACGATGTTACTCTCGGAGATTTTCAAAGGATTCTGAATATGAAAATAGACATCGAAAATTTTGAAGATAAGGATTTTTTCATTCCAAATATTTTTGGGGAAAAAAAGAAATTTATAATCTATGTAGAAAAAGTTAGAAAAGCTAATAAAGAATTTATATCCTTCGATGAATTAAAGATAAAAAAACTATTGCTTTCAGAGAAAAAAAAAGCTTTCTTTAACCGATTCGTGAAAGAAGTAATGGGGAAATCAAAAATGAAACTAAATAATAAATATTTCAATTATCGAAAGGACGTGCCAAAAAAATAAACTACATTTTATACTTATTAATATCTTTACTTGCAAAGTATATTGTTTTATCATTTGCTCAAAATGAGAATAAAATCCTTATCTATTAGGGGATTCAAAACATTCTATGAGAAATCCATCATCGAATTTGATTCTCGAATATCAGCCATCATTGGACCAAACGGTTGTGGTAAAACGAATATATTAGATGCGATGCTCTGGGTGTTGGGTGAGCAAAATCCTAGAATTCTACGATCTGACTCAATGTCGCAATTAATATCGGATGGTAATGATAATCTACCAAAGCATAGTTTTGCGGAAGTTTCACTATTGTTTGAAAATGATAATGATAATTTTGTTGAAACGGAGATCAAAAGAAAACTTTATAGAACGGGTGAGAGTGAATATTACTTAAATAATCAGCAGTGTAGATTAAAAGATATAACAGAAATCGTTATGTCCTTTGGTGCGGGATCAAAAGGTTTTACGATGATACCTCAAGGGCGGATAGATAGTTACATTACTGCAAAACCGGAAGAAAAAAAAGAATTAATTGACGAAGCTGCGGGTTTAACAAAGTATAAAATTCGAAGAGCTGAAACCGAAAGAAAAATTTTATTAATTAAAGACAACCTTGAAAAAACAAAATATGTTCAATTAGAAGTTGAACAACAAAAAGATTTATTACAAGAACAAGCAGGGAAGGCCGAAGAATATACTCATTTGATTAACCAATTCAAAAGCCTGGAAACACTTTTTTACAAAAAACGCTTTATGGATCTTGATTCCAAATTGGTTGCCGCAAAGAATAAAAAAGACTCATTTCAGGAAGCATTAAATGAAATTGAGAGAGAAAGGAAAGAAGTTAAAAAGCATATAGACAATATACTGGTGGACCAAGTAACTCTGAAAGATAATTTGGATAATCTAAATAATGACCTCCTTTGCAATAAAGAAGAAGAGTTAGAATTCATATCTCAAAATAAAACTCTTAAAGCAGAAAAAAAATTATTCGTGGATGAGCTTCATAGGTCTAAATTGATTAAAAATGAATTCAAGGATGAGCTGAGTACTAGTCTTGTTGATTTTGGCAATCTCGAGAAAAAGTATGGTTCTAATAATTCAAAAATTGAAGAATTAAAAAGTCAACTAAAAGAGATTGATAAAAATCGATTGAACTTAGAACAAATCAAAAAAAATTGCTTGGCTAGCAAGGAAAAAGAAAAAAATAAATTGAAAGAAATTCAAGATAATTTACAACTTGTAAATAGGAACTACTTTGATTTAAATGCCGAGATTAAAGCAACTGAGTCTAGAGTAAAACTATTAGAGAGTATTGAATCCACATATGGATGGCTTCCGGAAGGTATACGAGGCTTCGTGCAAAATTTAAAAGGAAAGGATATTAACGGAATTTTGTCAGATTATATAAAACCTAAAAGTGGGTATAAAAAAGCGGTTGAATCTGCATTAGGAGAAAAACTAAAGTGGGTTTTGATTAACGATAATGTAAATCCAATTACCACTATAAATGAATTTAAGAAAACCTGTACGGGAAAAGGAACTTTTATTTCTACCGACTATCCAAGAATAGCTGGTGCTAGCGCTGATCTTGATTATAAACAAATAATGGAGTGTATTGAATGTACTAAAGACGACAGACCTTTTCTTGCATCTATATTTGGGGATACATATGTTGTAGATGAAATTGTTGATGCACTGAAAGCACGTGAAAGTAATCCCGACTCAAATTTTGTTACTAAAGATGGAGAATTTTTTGATTCTAATGGTTCGATTACCGTTGGCGCTACACCGGATAGTATTCTACAAATTAAAGAAGAGATAAAAAATCTATCAAATCAGCAAATTAATTACGAAGAAGAAATCGATTTGATTAGTCTCGATATCACAAGAAGAGAGGAAGAAATTTTTGATATCAATGAAAGAATTAGTTCGTTTGATAATGAAATCGCTTCTAACAATGAGGCTCGTTCCATAATGTCAGGTAAATTAGCTGAATTAAAATCGAAATTAGATGTAGAATCTAAATTTAATAATCAAATCAAATCAGAGATTTTCGATACAGAATCTAATGTACAAACTGAAAAAATTAAAAGGGTACAAGAAAAGATTGGTACTGTATCAAAAAAAATTATTGAATTTGAAGACATGATTGAACTAAATACTTCTAAGATAGCAACTCTTCAGAGCGATTTACCTTTGTTAAAACAAAGTCAAGATGAAATAAAAGATCACATTGATGGATTAAAAACAAAAATAAACGAGAACGAATTGGAGGTTCAAGCTTTAAATAACGATGTTCTATCCAAAGATGAAATAATTGATTCAAAAAGGGTCGAATCTCTAGGCTTTGACTCAAATATACAAAAAATACAATTAGAAATTGATCAACTATTAGAAAATCCGAGTACTAACGGTGATGATTTTGATATATCCTCAATCAGTCCAGAGGAAAAAGACCAAATAGCAGAATTTGAAAAAAAAGGATTCCTTTCAAAATCGAGGTTCTACAAATTGCAAAAAGCGATTGATGATTTTGGCCCAGTCAACTTATTAGCACTTGAGGAATACAAGAAACTGGAGGATAGATATAATTTTGTTAATAAACAAGTAAATGATCTCGATACCTCACTTGATAATCTTACAAAAACTATAAAAAGGATTGATCAAGAGTCGGAGACCGCTTTCCTCGAAATATTTAATCAAATTAGCGATAAATATAACGAATCTATCAAGAGATTATTTGGAGGCGGGGCGGGGAAACTGGTCTTAACTAACCCGGATTCGATAAAAGATTCAGGAATAGAAGTAATGCTGAAGATAGGTCTAAAAAAGTACAGAGATTTGAAATCATATTCAGGTGGAGAAAGAGCATTAGCGGGAATCGCACTATTGTTATCTGCTTATTTTGTTAAACCGGCCCCATTTCTCCTCCTTGACGAAGTTGATGCACCTCTCGATGATAAAAATATCTCAAAATTTGGAAAAATGCTGGAAGAGATTTCCCATAAATCACAAATAGGAATTATTACTCACAACAAAGGAACTATGAAATACGGAAATAAATTAATAGGGGTCACATCTAAACTTGAAGGAATAAGCGAAATTGTCCCATTCGAACTACCTGATTGATTGCTAAATATTTTATTGTGCAATGTTAAAAATAAACATATTAAAAAAGATATTTGGCTCTGATAATGAACGAGAAATATCTCGAATAAAAAAAATTGTAGATGAGATAAATCAACTGGAAGAAAGATATTCCAAAGAAGATACGAGCGAATTAAAGAAAATCTTTCTTAAATTGAAAAATAACGAATCGAACAATCAAAATCTTGATCTACTGATTCCCGATGTCTTTGCTATCGTAAGAGAGATTTCAAAAAGAAAACTTGGTTTAAGACCTTACGATGTTCAACTGATTGGCGGGGTAGTGCTTCATGAAGGGAAAATAGCGGAGATGAAAACTGGTGAGGGCAAGACATTGGTCGCATGTCTGCCTGTAATTCTCAATTCCATCAAAGGAGAAGGAGTACATTTAGTAACTGTAAATGATTATTTAGCGAGAAGAGATGCTTTATGGATGTCTCCTATCTATATGGCACTTGGTCTCACAGTTGGTATATCTAACAATGATAAATCTTATATAGTCGAATCAAAAGATGATAATGAATTTTCCTTAATGGAATCAAAAAGACAAGAAATTTATCAGTGTGATATTGTCTACGGAACCAATAGTGAGTTCGGATTTGATTATTTAAGAGACAATATGAAGTATTCATTTGAAGAGGTTACTCAAAGAGGACATTCTTTTGCTATAGTTGATGAAGTTGATAGTATATTGATTGACGAAGCAAGAACGCCCCTAATAATATCTGGACCAAGTGATCGCTCATCGATTGATTATAAAAAAATTAATAAAGCGGCAAAGAATTTAACTGGCGATGATATTTCGAAAGATGAGAAGACAAAACAAGTTTTTATTTTAGATTCTGGTGTTGAAAAAATTGAAGACTTATTGAATTTAAATAACCTTTATGATCCAACAAATCTTGTTATTCTACATTCCGTTAACCAGTCTCTTAGAGCTCTTCATATGTTTGAAAGGGACAACGATTACGTCGTACAAGACGATAAGATTATCATTGTTGATGAATTTACTGGAAGATTGATGCCAAGTAGAAGGTGGAGTGATGGTTTACATCAGGCTATAGAAATAAAAGAAAATGTTGATGTAGAAGAAGAAAATCAAACTCTTGCATCAATTACTATACAAAATTATTTTCGAATGTATGATAGGTTGTCCGGCATGACGGGGACAGCGGATACCGAAGCTGTTGAATTTCAAAATATTTACAACCTTAAGGTTATAGTAATTCCCACAAATGCTCCAATGATACGGAACGATGTTAATGATTTGATTTACAGAACTGAAAAAGAAAAATTCGCAGCAATCCTCAATACAATATCCGAATTCAATAAAAAAGGTAATCCAATACTCGTTGGTACTATATCTGTAGAAAAATCAGAAAGATTAAGCAATGAATTAAAGAAAAGAAATATTGACCACAAAGTGCTAAACGCAAAAAATCATGAGTATGAAGCAGACATTGTAGCACAAGCAGGAAGACTTGGCTCTGTAACTATAGCCACCAATATGGCGGGTAGAGGAACGGACATCATGCTTGGTGGCAATAAAGATTTTATTCTAAAAGATAATACGGATAAGAGTGAAAGAGAAAAAATTGTAGAGCAAATAAGTTCCGAGAAAGAAAAAATTGTGAACCTAGACGGACTTGTAGTCTTGGGTAGCGAAAGGCATGAATCAAGAAGAATCGACAATCAACTACGAGGAAGATCAGGAAGACAAGGTGATCCAGGAATCAGCCAATTTTTTGTATCGATGGAGGATGACTTAATGAGACTTTTTGGATCTGAAAGAATAGCTTCCATGATGACGAAATTAGGCTGGAAAGAGGGAGAGCCGATGGAACATAAAATGATTACAGGATCTTTAGAAAATGCTCAAAAAAAGGTTGAAGGTAGAAATTATGAAGTTAGAAAACATCTGATTGAATACGATGATGTTCAAAGTCAACAAAGAGAAGTTGTTTATGGTATAAGAAACAAGCTCTTAAAAGAAGAGAGATCTTCGGAGATTCTTGACAATATTTTAGAAAACATGATTCAGGGCTTGAATGATAATCTTCAAGAAACAAAAAAATTATCCGATACGGATAAAGAATTTATTAGAAATCAGATAGGGTTTGATATTGAAGATGATTTTGAAAGCTTAAGCGTTCTTGAAGAAAAAATATACAATAAAATTAAAGAGAAAATATCTTCTCTTGGTGATCTTTATCAACCTATCTCTAAATTTATTTTAATAACAACTCTCGACATAGCCTGGAAAGATCATCTGCTTAATATGGACTATCTTCGCGAAAGTGTTGGCCTTAGAGCCTATGGACAAAAGAATCCATTGAATGAATATAAAAAAGAAGGCTTCGAAACGTTTGAAACAATGTTAGAAAAATTTAATTTTGAGGCACTTGAAAGATTTCTTGAAGTAGAACCTATTACTTCCGAAGAAATCGATAAGCTTGAAAAGGAGAAAAATCAAACAGATAAAGTAGAATATTCAGATAGTAGTTTTGTAGCCGACTCTGACGATCGAGAATCAGAAAAGGAAGATACCAATACGAAAAGGAGTCTCGATAGATCAATTGCAGAAAAAGGAAAAGCAAAAAGAAGGAAATTGGGGAAACAAAAAAAGCTCCAAAGAAAAAAACAGAGAAAATGATTAGAAATGTAAGATTTGCAATTTCTTCCATACTAAGCGTAGTAATATTAATATCGCTTATTTTTTTCTTTGGTACCGCTTTTGCGATTATATTGTTGATTTACTTCCTAGCTAGAATATACAGAAAATTAACTTTTAATAAAAAAAATGAGATTCATGACGATGATTATGAGAAAAAAGAAACGATAGATGTGGATGATGATAATTATAAAATTAACTAAAGTTTGTCAATATTATTAGCTAGTAGTACATCTAATTTCGTAAGACCATTGACGTCGTGGGTGGATAAATAAATCTCAACTTTATTGTACGTATTGTGTATTGTTGGATGATGATCAAGTTTTTCAGCCTCAATACCGATTTGCAGTATGAACCCAAGTGCATCCGAGAAGCTTGAAAAAACAAACTTCTTATACAATTGATTCTTTTTTATGTTCCAAGTCGGAACTAATTTTTTTAATTCGGAAATTGAGATTTTTTTTAATTTTCTAGCCACAACTTGAAGATAAACAGAAAAAATTAACAAGTCAAAAAAAATAAATTACAATACAGAACGTTATGAGCAATTTGGTTTATCTGTCTCTCGGAACAAATCTAGGAGATAAAATTCATAATCTTGATTTTGCTCTTGTGGCTCTTAAAAAGTTTGTAAAAATCAATAATATATCTAGTCTTTATGAAACCGAACCTGTCAATGTAGAAAAACAAGAAAATTTTATTAATATCGCGATTGAAATATCAACCCATCTTTCACCCTCCGATCTTCTTGTCCATACACAACAGATAGAATTTCAAATGGGAAGAAAAGAATCTGAGGTTGGCAAGCCAAGAACAATCGATATAGATATTATATTTTTTAATTCTATGATTGATAAGCAACCAGAGATACAAATACCCCATCCTAGGGCGCATAAAAGAGCATTCGTTATTATTCCTATAATGGAAATAAGCCCAGGGTTGATTCATCCTGTACTCAACAAATCTATTGAGGAAATTTCTAAAAATTTGGTAAATCAAAAGGTTGCAAAATTGGAAAATAGAAGTATTGAAAAAATCAAATGAATGTATATCATTTTTTTATGACTCAGAGTACTGCCAAGTTCAAGCTAGGAGAGGTTGTAAAACATAAAAAGTTTTTTTTTAGAGGGATTATTTTTGATGTTGACCCAATATTCAACAATACGGAAGACTGGTACCTCGGAATTCCTGAAGATAGACGCCCAGACAAAAACCAACCCTTTTATCATCTTTTAGCAGAAAATGAGGATAAAGCTACCTATATCGCATATGTTTCTCAGCAAAATCTGGAAAGTGATAAATCGAATGAACCATTCAACGATCCATCGGTCAAATTGTTTTTTGATGGAAACGATAAAGATGGAAACTATATTGTAAGACAATCAACTAATTGATTGATTCCATCTCTACATTTTCTTTTATAGATAGATTTTATAATTTTTCTTCGAATGATAGTAATGTATTCCAAAGGAGCATCGTTATAGTCATAGGCCCAACACCACCAGGTACTGGAGTTATATAACTACAGATATCTTTTACATTTTCGAAATCTACATCGCCAGCCAATTTCCCGGTCTCAAGCCTATTGATTCCAACATCAATTATTATTGCACCCTCTTTTACCATATCACTTGTTACAAAATTAGCCCTACCGATTGCAGCAACTATAATGTCAGCAGATTTCAATATTCCCGGAAGATTTTTTGTTCTTGAGTGGCAAATTGTAACCGTGGCATGTTTCTGCATAAGTAAAATCGCGACTGGTTTTCCAACGATATTGCTCCTTCCAAGAACAACAGCATTTTTACCTTCAATTTTAATATCATAGAATTCAAGCATTTTGATTATTCCGTGAGGAGTGCAGGCAATGAACTTGGGTCGGCCTTGAAATAATCGGCCAGCATTAATGGGATGAAATCCGTCAACATCTTTCTTGGGGTAAACGGAATTTAAAACCACTGATTCGTTAATATGTTCCGGCAAAGGGAGCTGAACCAAAATTCCATTGATATCTTCATCATTATTAAGGTTGTTAATCAAATTCAGCAATTCTTCCGTGGTAGTCTCTGCGGGAAGTTTGCATTCTTTTGAATATATTCCAACATCTTCACAGGCCTTCCTCTTATTTCTAACGTAAATTTCCGAAGCTGCATTATCTCCAACAAGAACAGCTGCTAATCCAGGTACTCTTGAATGTTCATCTCTGATTTGAGTAACTCGATCTTTAATTTCTTTTCTTATTTTACTTGCGACCAGTTTCCCGTCTATCAATTCATAACTCATATTGTCTTCTTATGGGAAATGATTTAGTGGCCCATTGCCACTCCCAATTCCTAGTGAATTTTTGATTGCCTTATCCATGAATCTCTTAGCTTCTTCGATTGCCTTAATTAAATCCATACCCTTAGCCATGTTACCAGAAATAGCAGCGGATAGGGTACATCCTGTACCATGTGTGTTTCTAGTATTATATCTTTTTGAAGCAAATTTGTATGTCTTTTTCTTGTAATATAGGTAATCTACAACTTTTTTCTCGTTATTTGAATGACCACCTTTAATTAAAATATTTTTGGCCCCAAGTTCTTTTAATCTTGTGAAGCATGTTTCTATATGCTTTTCATCTGCAATTTCCTTCATTCCTGATAGAATCGATGCTTCATGTAAATTTGGTGTTAAAAGAAATGATTTTGGAAGAATCTCTTTTTTAAAGAGATCTATAGCCGAAGGTTTTAATAGTTGATTACCTGATTTGGATATCATTACGGGGTCAATTATTATTGGTATTCTCTTAAACAAGTCTAGGCATTCGCTCACTTTTAATATTATGTCTTTATCGTACAACATTCCTATTTTTACAGCTAATATTTTGAAATCTTCTTTTACAGACAATATTTGTAATTCTATTAGGCTCGGTGGAACTTTAGCGATTGTTTTGATTTGTTTTGTGTTTTGAGCGGTTAAACAAGTAATCGCCGTAGTTGCAAAGACTTTCATTGTATTTAAGGTTTTGATGTCGGCTTGAATTCCTGCTCCTCCGCCAGAATCTGACCCGGCAATGCTTAATACCACTGGAACATTTTTTTTCATTCTAAAAGTAGTATATTAATGTAATTTTAGATATATGAAAACTTTTGAACCTTATGTTGAAGAAAGGCCAAACGATTTAGAAATCATACTAAACGTAGGAAACGCAGGTGAAACAATCAAAATTTTTCTCAATAAAGGATCCTCGTTTGGCTCAAATCATTTAACAACAAAATTAATAGCTGATGCCATAATTTCTATTGATGAGGAAAACAGGTCAACGGCATTAGATATAGGTTGTGGATCCGGCATCCTAACGATTCTTCTCTTCAAACTGAAATATCGGCAAATAAAATCAATTGATATTGATACTTATGTATTAAAAGAGGCGAAAAAGAATATAATATCGAATTTTGGCTATTTCCCTTCCAATATATCTTTAACGGATGAAAATGTGCATCAATTAAATTCTAAATTTAATTTAATCGCAATAAACATCTCTGGGAATTTCATATCTAATAATTTTAAAATGATTTCAAATTTGCTTGCACAAGGTGGATATCTCATTATCTCAGGATTTAACTGCAATAAAGAAAAAAAATTTATTAGACTGGCAAATCAAAATAACTTATTTTTGGATGGAAAATTTTTACAAAACCCTTGGATATCCTTAGTTTTTAAAAAGTTCTCAATTTGATAGTTGCATAGCGCAAATATATAATACCTTTTACTTGGTATTTGGTAAGAAATGATGAAAAAAAATAGGTTGTTGTATGAAAGAGAATTTGAGCACGATGCCTGCGGGGTAGGTTTTGTCGCTGATATTAACGGTGAAAGAAGCAATAAGGTTCTCAAAAGAGCAATTGAAGCGGTTATTAATCTAACCCATAGAGGCGCTATCGGAGGAGATCAAAAAACTGGTGACGGCGCAGGAATATTGACACAGCTACCATTAGAGTTTTTTGACCAGATTCTCTCGCTCGATAATATTTTGCCCGGAAATCTGGGTGTTGGAATGTTCTTTTTACCGAAAAAGAGCGAAGTTGATTATGAAAAAAGTCTTAAAATAATTAGAGATTGTATCCTTGAAAGTGGCATATCACTTTTGGCCACTAGGCAGGTTCCAGTCGATTCCTCGGGCTTAGGCCAAAAAGCTTTGGAGACACTTCCCGACATACAACAGTTTTTTGTTTCCGATACAAGCTTTACTAATCAAGAGAAATTTGAAAGAAATCTTTTTAAAACAAGGAAGATTATTGATTCTAAAGCTAAAGAAAATAATATTAAGGATATTTATTGTTGCTCTTTTTCTTCAAAAACTATTTGTTATAAAGGTATGTTGATAGCACACCAGCTTGATCAATTTTATCTTGATCTAAGAAATCCAAATTTTAAAACAAGTTTGGCCGTATTCCACCAAAGATACAGCACAAATACTTTTCCCGATTGGAAATTGGCTCACCCTTATAGGTATATCGGACACAACGGCGAGATTAATACTCTCATGGGTAATAAAAATTGGATGAAAGCAAGAGAGAATTCTTCTGTTTCTAAAATATGGGGTAAAGATATTAATTTTATTAAACCTTTTATCACGCCTGACGGGAGTGATTCATCTGATTTGGATAATGCATTGGAAATTCTAACTCTATCAGGTAGGGATATTTTACAATCCGTTTGCATGCTTATTCCCGAAGCATATGAAAAAGATCCTACTATGCCCAATGAACTAAAGTCCTTTTACGACTATAGCTCATGTATTGTTGAGCCCTGGGATGGTCCTGCAGCGATAGTATTCACTGATGGAAGATACGTTGGTGCAGCACTTGATAGAAACGGACTAAGGCCAATTCGTTATCATGTCACGGATGATAATCTAATAATTTTAGGATCTGAGGTAGGTATAGTCGATATTCCCGTAAAAAATGTAATAAGATCCGGTCGTGTTGGCCCTGGAAAAATCTTAGCTGTAGATACGGAAAACAAAGTCCTTCTTTTTGATAAAGAGATTAAAAATAATCTTGCAAAAACTCTTGATTATAAAAAATGGACATCCGAAAGATTTCATAAAGTATCAGAGATAATTTCTTCAAATGAGCCAGGAAAACAAGACATATCAGATTTTTCCGAGGAAGAAATATTGCTTTTTCAAAAAGCATTCGGCTATTCGTTAGAAGATCTGGAAAGACTCATAGAACCCATGAGCCGCAGCGGAAAAGAGCCAATCGGATCGATGGGAGACGATACTCCGATCTCGGCTTTATCTTCAAAACCAAAGTCAGTTTTTTCATATTTCAAGCAAAGATTTGCACAAGTTACAAATCCTCCGATTGATCCCTACAGAGAAGAGAGCGTTATGTCGCTGAGAGTTCTAATGGGAGATAAATCCAGTTTTCTTGATTCAATTAATCCCAAAGAAGAATTTTTATGTTTTGATTCACCTGTATTGACCGATAAAGAAATGAATTGGATTAAAAACCTCAAATCAAAGAAATTCAGTGTATCCCAAATTAATACTTTATTTCCTGTATCTAAAAAAAACGGACTTGAATCATCTCTAAATAATATTGTCAATAAAGCCATAGCAGAGGTTGACAAGGGTTTTAAGATTCTCCTCCTCTCTGATAGAAATATCTCAAAAACTAAAGCACCAATACCTATGTTGGCCGCTGTGAGTGCCATTCATCATGAATTGATTTCTCAAGGTAAAAGGATGAAAGTCTCTATTGTAGTTGAATCTGGTGAAGTTAGAGAAGACCACCATGTCTGTTGCCTGTTAGGTTATGGAGCATCATGTATTAATCCTTATCTCGCCTTTGCAAGTGTTACGGACTGGATGGCAACATTTGAGGGTGACCCTGAGCACCATTTGTCAAATTATAAATTAGCACTTGAGCGAGGAGTGTTGAAAATTATGTCTAAAATGGGCATAAGTACGGTTGCTAGCTATACTGGCTCTCAGATTTTTGAAATAGTGGGTATTGATGACCAAACTACAAATAATTATTTCCCTGGCACGGTTAGTAGAATAGGAGGTGTCTCTATAGGAGATTTTGAAACTGATACACTAATATTTCATTCAAATGCATTCAAGAAAAAGATTGGGGAAAGACTCAAAGAGGAAGGAATATATAGATTTAGAAAAGATGGTGAATATCATTCATTAAATCCTCTTCTCTTTAAATCTCTTAGGAAACTATCAAAAACTGCATCGTACGATGATTATAAAAATTTTGTCTTATTACACGAGAATAGACACCCTTCTATGATTAGGGATTTACTTGAGTTTAAGTCTGTAGGCGAGATTCCTATCGACGATGTGGAGCCAATAGAAGAAATAGTAAAAAGATGGAGGACGGGAGCGATGTCTCACGGAGCCCTAAGTACCGAAGCTCACCAGGCAGTTGCAATCGCAGTTAATAGAATAGGTGGAAAAAGTAATAGTGGTGAGGGCGGAGAAAATTCAAACAGATTTACTAAAGATTCTGACGGAAACTGGAGAAATAGTGCTATCAAACAAGTTGCTTCGGGAAGATTTGGTGTAACTCCTGAATACCTTGCTGCTGCTGAAGTGATAGAAATCAAGATGGCGCAAGGAGCTAAACCCGGAGAAGGTGGTCAAATACCAGGATCAAAAGTAAGCGAAGAGATAGCTTCACAAAGATATTCGATACCTGGTGTGGGTTTAATCTCTCCACCCCCTCACCATGATATCTATAGTATCGAAGATTTAGCTCAATTGATCTATGATTTAAAACATGCAAATACAAGTGCAAAGGTGAGTGTTAAATTAGTTTCAGAAATTGGTGTTGGAACAGTAGCAGCTGGTGTTGCCAAGGGATATGCTGATAATATACAAATAAGTGGATGCGAGGGAGGGACCGGAGCTTCTCCATTGGGTTCGATTAAACACGCGGGTATACCTTGGGAGATGGGATTAGCAGAAGCCCAACAAGTACTAGTTATGAACGACTTGCGTGGAAGGGTTAGTTTGAGTGTAGATGGGGGATTTCAAAGAGGTTTTGATGTTGTGGTAGCGGCGATGCTAGGGGCAGACGAATATGGATTTGGCACATCTGTTCTTGTAGCGTTAGGTTGTGTTATGGCTAGGCAATGTCATTTAAATACCTGCCCTGTAGGGATAGCATCGCAAAAACCTGAACTAAGAGCTAAGTTCCCTGGTGTTCCAGAAGATGCTGTAAATTATTTATTAGCAATTGCTAACGATGTTAGGGAAATATTGTCAAAAATAGGAGTTAAATCAATCGACGATATAATTGGAAGAACAGATCTATTAAAAGTTAAATCAAATCTTGATTTTCAGAAAACAAAAAATATAAACCTAGATAGACTTTTAGCTGATCCAGATCCTTCAAACACAAAGCCTAGAAAAAAGATTTTAGATAGAAACGATAGAGATGAGAACCCAATTGATTATGAAATAATGAATATCTGTAGATTAAGTATCGATGAACTAGAAAGAAAATCTATCAATTTGTCTATTAAAAATACGGATAGAACTGTAGGTGCTATATTGTCAGGAACAATAGCTAAAAAATATGGCAACAAGGGACTACCAGATGAAACTATAAGAATTAACTTTAGAGGTACGGCTGGACAAAGTTTCGGTGGCTATTTAATTAACGGGATATCTCTTTTCTTGGAAGGAGAAGCGAATGATTATGTAGGAAAATCAATGCATGGGGGGAAAATCATTGTTTATCCCGATAGAGAATCTAATTATTTAACTGAAGGTAATTCCATAATTGGAAATACAGTTTTATATGGAGCTACAGCAGGCCGTTTATACGCTGCCGGCTTTGCGGGAGAAAGGTTCTGTGTTAGAAACAGCGGGGTTGTTGCTGTAGTCGAGGGGGTTGGGGACCACGCCTGCGAATATATGACCGGCGGAGAAGTTTATATCTTCGGGCCGGTAGGTAAAAATTTGGGTGCGGGCATGTCAGGGGGACTGGCTTATATCTTAGTTGAGAATGAAAATATAAATCATCAGATTAATCACGATATGGTTTTAGTTGAAAAGGTGAATACAAAAGATATTGCAAAAATAAAATTTTCTCTGAATGAACATTATGTTCTCACCAAAAGTAAGAAGGCTAAATTAATCCTCGACGGTTTTGATGATTTTGTACCTAGGTTTATCAAAATAGTCCCTAAGGAGCTCTTTAAACTACTTGAATCAAAAGGTATTGACATAGATGATTTTGATTTTGTTAATCCAAAATTAAATTAATTTTCTTTCTTCTTAAAGTACTAAAAACTGGGAAGTCTAGTGAAGATTGAACCTTGTTCTCAATAATCTTTTGGATTCCTCTCATTGCGATCATTGCGCCGTTATCGGTGCAATACTTACTAGAGGGAAAGATAATTTCATATCTTGATAAATTTTCTTTCGCACTTTCTCTAAGTCTTGAATTGCACGCAACTCCCCCAGAAAAAAGGATACTCTTAACACTAAATTTCTTGGTTGCTTTAATGATATTGCGAATAAGAGATTTAACGATAGCTTCTTGGTAGGATGACGCAATATCATTCATATTTGCCTTCCAATTAGCATTCTTATCTAGGTAGTATTTTAAAGAAGTTTTTAAACCACTAAAACTAAAATCCAATGAATCTCCAAGTTCTGCAACTGGAAAATCATGAAAATCCTTATTGCCTAGTTTTGATATTCTATCAATTTGTATCCCACCAGGATAACCAAGTCCCAAAAGTTTAGCACCTTTATCAAAAGCTTCACCTGCTGCATCATCAAGAGTTGAAGACCTTAGATTGAAATTATTTTGATCCTTTAAGTAGTAAATATTTGTATGTCCCCCGGATACTACAAGGCAAATAGCTGGAAATTTAATCTCATTTTCTATAAAGCATGATGCGATATGTCCTTCTAAATGATTTATTGGAAATATATTGCTTTTATTTATTAGAGCCAATGTTTTTGCCGTTGAAACTCCAATCATAAGACAACTTAGAAGACCTGGACCATTTGTAACACAGATCATATCTATTTCCTGTATTTTTCTATTAGCAATTTTTAGTGATTCATTTAACACGTGAACAATTTTTTCAAGATGATTTTTTGATGCTATTTCTGGAACGACACCTCCAAAATTTTTATGGATGTCTATTTGACTAAAGGTGACATTCGATAGGACATTTTTGTCGCTATCTAGAATAGCCACGCTAGTCTCATCACAAGATGTTTCGATGCCCATAAAATATTTCATAGAGACTTATTGTTCTTATGGTAATTATTTTCCAAATAATTCAAATGTTCAAATATATGGTAGAATCTACTTAACAAAAAATGGTAAAAAAGAATAGCCGATTCAATCAAGATCAAGAGTTTATTTCTAGAGAACCTTTTCCAAATTCAAAGAAAATCTATGTCCAAGGGGATATGCACAAGTCGGTTAGGGTAGCAATGAGAGAAATCCAAATTTCCGAATCTGATAATTTCTATTCTTCAAATCCTAATCTTTCTACTGCTTACTACACTACGTATGATACAAGTGGCCCTTATACAGATTCTGAAGTTGAAATTGCTGTCACGAAAGGACTTCCCAAACTTAGAGAGAAATGGATTTTAACTAGGCAGGATGTAGAGGCTAGAAATGATTTTTCACCATTATTTGCAAATGAAACTAGAGCAAACAAAAAATTAATTCCTATAAAGTTTTTAAACAGAAAGCCTTTGGTGGCCATGAAGGGCAGAAATGTAACTCAAATGCATTATGCTAAGCAAGGGATTGTAACCCCAGAAATGGAGTATGTGGCCATAAGAGAGAACCAGAGATTAGATGATAGTTATTCTACAAAAGAAAATCTTTCGTATAGTCATTCCGGCAGACAATTTAATTCTCAACTTCCCACAGATTTAATTACACCGGAGTTTGTCAGATCTGAACTTGCATCCGGAAGAGCGATAATACCATCAAACATAAACCATCCAGAAGCGGAACCAATGATAATTGGATCAAATTTTTTAGTTAAGATAAATGCTAATATTGGTAATTCTGCTGTGACTTCAAGTATTGAAGAAGAAGTAGAGAAGGCAGTTTGGTCTTGTAGGTGGGGAGCCGATACGATCATGGATCTCTCAACAGGTGACAATATTCATCAAACCAGAGAATGGATTATAAGAAACAGCCCCGTCCCTGTGGGAACTGTTCCAATTTATCAAGCTCTTGAAAGAGTTGACGGGAAAGCCGAAGATTTAAATTGGGAAATTTACAAAGATACATTGATAGAACAGGCGGAGCAAGGAGTTGATTATTTTACTATTCATGCTGGCGTACTATTAAGATTTATTCCTATGACTGTTAAGAGACGAACAGGGATTGTCTCCAGAGGTGGGTCTATTATGGCCAAATGGTGCCTATCTCATCATAAAGAAAGTTTTCTTTATACCAATTTTGAAGAAATATGTGAGATAATGAAGAAATACGATATATCTTTTTCGCTAGGCGATGGATTAAGACCAGGATCAATTTATGATGCGAATGATGAAGCCCAATTCGCCGAGCTAGAAGTTCTTGGGGAGCTTACTAGAATAGCATGGAACAATGATGTGCAAGTCATGATTGAGGGACCTGGGCATATTCCAATGCAAATGATTAAAGAAAATATCGACAAACAAGTAAAAATATGTAAAGGGGCACCGTTTTATACATTAGGCCCTTTAACTACTGATATTGCTCCAGGCTACGATCATATAACTTCTGCAATTGGTGCCGCGATGATTGGTTGGTACGGAACATCCCTGCTTTGTTATGTGACGCCGAAAGAGCACTTAGGATTACCCAACAAAGAGGATGTAAAAAACGGGGTAATAGCTTATAAAATTGCAGCCCATGCGGCTAATCTGGCCAAAGGGCATCCTACTGCTCAATTAAGAGATAATTTATTAAGCCGAGCACGCTTTGAATTCAAGTGGGAGGATCAATTTAATCTTTCACTGGATCCAGATACTGCAAGACTATATCATGACGAAACTCTTCCCTCTGACAATGCTAAGGTGGCCCATTTCTGTTCTATGTGTGGACCTAAATTTTGTTCAATGAGAATAACCCAAGATATAATCAGCGAGTTTGGAGAAAAAACAGATAGTCTTTTGCCAACCAATGAGGAATTGGAAAAAGAATTGGAAAAAAAATCAGAAGAATTTAAAGAAGCAGGCGGCAATATCTATATAAAAGTCCGTTAATAACTTTAGTTTTACGAATTATGCCAAAAAGAACGGACATTAAATCCATCCTAATAATAGGGTCTGGACCGATAGTAATCGGTCAAGGGTGTGAATTTGATTACTCTGGGACCCAAGCTTGCAAAGCCCTGAAAGAAGAGGGCTACAAAGTGATTCTCGTTAATAGTAACCCCGCAACGATAATGACTGATCCAGATTTTGCTGATAGAACATATATTGAGCCATTAAATACCGATACTCTTGAAAAAATTATAGAGAAAGAACTTCCTGATGCCATCCTTCCAACCGTTGGGGGACAAACAGCTTTAAATTTAGCTATGGATTTACACGTAAGAGGAGTTTTGAATAAATACGGAGTAGAGCTTATAGGAGCCAAGATTGATGCAATCGAAAAAGCAGAAAAAAGAGCAAAGTTTAAAAAAGCAATGAAATCTATAGGCTTAAGAGTTCCCAACAGTATTGTTGTAAATAATCTTGAGGATGGACTTAAACTAATTAAGAAAGTTGGGTTTCCCGCGATACTTAGACCATCTTTTACATTGGGTGGAACGGGGGGAGGCATAGCTCGCTCTATGGAAGAATTAAAATTGCTACTTAAAGATGGCTTGGATTCTAGTCCTATATCTGAAGTTCAAATCGATGAATCGATAATTGGATGGAAGGAATTTGAATTGGAAGTTGTTAGAGATTCCAAAGATAATGTAATTATAATTTGTTCTATTGAAAATTTTGATCCAATGGGAATTCACACTGGTGATAGTATCACTGTTGCACCAGCTCAAACATTAACCGATAAGCAATATCAACTATTAAGAAATTATTCAATCGACATTATTAGAGAAATAGGTGTTGAGACTGGTGGATCAAATATACAATTTGCAGTAAATCCAGACAATGGAGACATAGTTGTAATTGAGATGAATCCAAGAGTATCAAGAAGTTCTGCTCTAGCATCAAAGGCAACAGGCTATCCAATCGCCAAAATTGCAGCCAAATTAGCAGTTGGATATACGTTGGACGAATTGCCTAACGATATAACCCTAGATACTCCTGCTTCTTTTGAGCCTACTCTAGATTATGTGGTGGTAAAAATACCAAGATTTACCTTTGAAAAATTTCCTCAAACTAAACCAGAATTGGGAACTCAAATGAAATCGGTAGGTGAGATTATGTCTATTGGAAGCACTTTTAAGGAAGCACTCGGAAAAGCTATGAGATCTTTAGAAACCGAGAATCTTGCTTTTGATTTAATTGAAGATGACAAAAACAAAATACTTGATGTATTAGGATCCAATAATCCAAACAAACTTTGGTATATAGCAAATGCTTTTAGGACAGGTATTAATGTTGATCAGATATATGAGATTACAAAGATAGATAAGTGGTTTTTAAATAACATAAGAGAAATGATTGAATTAGAATTTGAAATTAGAAAAAAATGCGACTCTGCCCTTGATAAAGAAATAATCTATCGTGCCAAACAAAATGGGTTCTCAGATGCAATTATCTCATATTTAGTTGGAAAAAACGAAGAAGAAATTAGAGATTTTAGATTATCTCACGATATAGTTCCATCTTATAAGATGGTTGATACATGTGCAGCCGAATTTGAAGCGTTCACACCTTATCTATATTCAACTTATCAATCTGAAGATGAATCTAACCCAACCAATGAGAAGAAAATCGCGATATTGGGTAGTGGGCCCAATAGAATTGGACAAGGAATTGAATTTGACTATTGTTGTGTACATGCATCTTTTTCACTAAAAGAGGAAGGGTATCAAACCATAATGATTAATTGCAATCCTGAAACTGTGAGTACAGATTATGATACTTCTGATAAATTATATTTTGAGCCACTAACAGCCGAAGATACAATATCTATAATCAACAAAGAAAAACCCGATGGGGTTATCGTTCATTTTGGAGGCCAAACCCCATTAAAACTTGCACTAGATCTTGAAAAAGCTGGAGCAAATATTATTGGTACTTCTGCTGACAGTATTGATCTTGCTGAAGATAGAGAAAGATTTAAAAATTTAATGGAAGAATTAGGAATACTTCAGCCAAGATCTATGATTGCTAAATCTCTAGACGAGGCCTTCCAATTATCTTCCGAGATAGGGTATCCCATTATTGTCAGACCTTCATACGTTCTAGGAGGAAGGGCAATGGAAATCGTTTATTCAGAACAAGATTTGAGGAAATACCTTGGTGAGGCGGTTAGAGTTTCTCATAGAAGACCTATTTTATTAGATCAGTTCTTAAATGACGCTAAAGAAATTGATGTCGATGCAATTTCCGATGGTCAAGATGTTGTAATTTGCGGAATTCTGGAACATATAGAAGAAGCTGGTGTTCATTCGGGGGATAGCACCATGGTTCTGCCACCTTATTCTTTAAATCAGAGTTTAATCGATCAAATTATTGAGAAGTCTAAATTGATAGCAATAAAATTAAAAGTTAAAGGACTTTTGAATATTCAATATGCGATAAAAGATAACAAAATATTTATAATTGAAGTTAATCCTAGAGCTAGTAGAACGGTACCTTTTATAAGCAAAGCCACCGGTGTTCCTATTGCAAAAATTGCATCGAAAGTTATGGTGGGTAAAAAGTTAAAAGAATTAGGTTTTACTGAAGAAGTTTCCATTAATCACTATGCGGTGAAAGAATCCGTCTTCCCTTTCATTAAATTTCCCGATGTTGATACTTTATTGGGACCAGAAATGAAATCTACTGGCGAAGTAATGGGAATTGACAATGAGCTTTCTGCAGCTTTTGCAAAGGCACAAATTGCGGCAGGTAACGATCTTCCAACCAAGGGAACTGCTTTTGTAAGTGTTAAGAATGATGATAAACCAAAAATAATAGAGCTTTCTAAAAAACTAATTGCATTGGATTTCAATATTGTATCAACTAAAGGAACTCATGAATTTTTAAATAAATATTCTATAAATTCTAAAGTAATTAACAAAGTAAAAGAAGGACATCCAAACATTGTTGATTTAATTAAAGAAGACAAAATTGATATTCTCATGAATACAACATTCACAAAAAAGGAGATATTGGAGTCGTTTTCAATAAGAAGAACGGCACTCACGAGACGCGTTCCTTACTTCACAACGATAGCGGGAGCTCTTGCGGCGGTTGATGCGATTGGATATCTAAAAAAGGACACGATTAAAGTCAAAGCACTTCAGGAATATTTTTAAAAGGTATAATTTAGTGATGCAGAAGTTACCAATTTCACCGAAAGGTTTTGAATCTATGCAATTAGAACTTAAGCGGCTTAAAAACGAAGAAAGACCCAGGATAATCAAAATGATTGAGTTTGCAAGATCTCTTGGGGATTTATCTGAAAATGCTGAATATCAAACGGCAAAAGAACAACAGACTTTTAATGACAAAAGAATATCCGAACTCGAGACTAGGCTAGCAAGTTGTGTAATAATTGATCCCTCCAAGATTAAAGATAAATCAAAACTAATTTTTGGCCTCACATTTGAAATAGAAGATTTAGATTCAGGAGATAAGAAAACTTTTCAGCTCCTAGGACCTGAAGAATCTAATCCTGACCGGGGTTCTATATCTGTCCAATCTCCTATGGGAATGGCTGTTCTAGGTAAACAAGAGGGGGATGAGTTTATTGTTAGAACTCCAGCGGGACCTAAAGAGTGTGTCTTGAATAAAATCTTTTAATTTACAATAGAATCATGGGTCTGCTCGGAATTAGTCATAAGTCACCTACATTATTTGGCCCTGTCGCATTTTACGTTCTTATAGATCAACTTTCTAAATTTTTAGTATCTCTCGATTGGGCCCCTACTAAAGTAAATGAATATTTAAATATTGTTTATGTAAAAAATACTGGTCTAATTCTTGGTCTCTTCTCTTCTGTAGATTCTTCAATTATGTTTTTTATCTATTTGGCTCTATTTGCTCTGGCAATGTTCATCATAACTAAGTTCGTACTCCTCGATTCGGCTATGAGGAATGATAAAATAGGTTTTTATATTCTGGTTTTCTTTTATTCTGGCGCAATTGGGAATACTGTTGATAGAATTTTTAGGGGTCATGTGATTGATTTTATCGATATCCATTATGAAAATTTACATTGGCCTGCGTTTAATTTTGCGGACACTATGATTTCTCTGGGTATCATTATGTATATATTGAAAATTTATAAGGAAAGAAACATTGTTTACAGGAATAGTTGAAGAAGTTGGGAGAATTTCAAGTATAAAGAAACTCAAGAGCGGGGAGTATGTCCTATCGATTAAATGTAAAAAAATAAGTCCTTCAACTCTTTCAATAGGTGATTCGGTTGCGGTCAATGGAGCATGTCTTACTGTTACAAAGAAAAATAAATCATCTTTTCAAACTCTAGCTTCGAGAGAAACATTACTAAAAACAAACTTAAAACAAGAAAAAACAAAATCTTTTGTTAATCTTGAAAGAGCAATGAAAATTAATTCTAGGTTCGGAGGACATATCGTAAGCGGCCACATAGATTCAACAGGAACTACAAGAAAAATAGAAAAATCAGGGAAATCTTTACGTTATTGGTTTTATGTCAAAAAAAAATTTAGAAAATACATTATCGAAAAAGGATCAATCTCTATTGATGGTATAAGCTTGACAATAAATGATATCAAGGGAGATCTCTTCTCAGTAAATATCATTCCCTACACATCATCTAGAACTAACTCTACAAATTGGAAGAAAAACGATTTAGTCAATATCGAATTTGATGTCGTAGCGAAATATGTCGAGAGCATAATGACCAAATGAATTATAAGAGCATATACTTGATAGGCTTTATGGGTTCTGGAAAAACTACCGTTGGCAAGTCTCTTACAAAGTATATTGATTATAAACTTGTCGATACAGACGAATTGATAGTTCAAGATTTAAATATGCAAATAACAGAAATCTTTGCTTCGAAAGGAGAAGAGTATTTTAGAGATTTAGAATCAGAGAAATTAAAACAGCTGTTGCTAGAAAGTAATTTAATTGTCTCCACAGGCGGAGGAATTATTCTAAGAGATGTTAACAGAGATATACTAAAGAATTCTTTTTCTATTTATTTAAAAACATCATATGACAAGATTTTTGACAGAATAAAGAATGACAAAACTAGACCTCTGCTTAATACGGAAGATTCTTATTCATCGGGCTTGAAGCTATTTGAGTCTAGAAGAATTATATATGAATCATTTGAATTTCAAATTAATACGGATGATTTTCCACCCGATGATATAGCAAAAAAAATATTAGCGATTTACAGTAATGTCAAAAATTGAAAATCTATCAAATCAAATAAAAACTATTATTTTATCTTCCGGTTTTGATATCGTCGGTATATCTAAAGCACATAAGCTTAAAGATTACAAACACTTAAAACAATGGGTAGATAATAAATATCAAGCCGATATGAAATATATGGAACATATTTCTAAGAGATCGGATGTTAGAGAGATTGATAATTCTTTTAAGTCTGTAATTAGTTGTGCTATCAACTATAATTCAATAAATAACGAACTTTCCTCATATAGGGCTTACAGAAAGAAAAAGGGATGGATATCCAGATATGCAATTGGTGATGATTATCATAAAATAATAGAAAAAAAGTTAAAAATAGCTTCATTGAAGATAAAAGGCGTTTTTCACTCTGAGCCAAAAATCAAATATTATGTTGATACAGGACCTGTACTTGAAAGAGCATATGCAGGAATCTCAGGTACCGGATGGATTGGAAAAAATTCATGTTTAATTAATAAAGAAATCGGATCATGGATATTTTTATCCGAGATATTAATGGATCAAGTTCTTAAATACGATGAAGATGTAAAAGATATGTGCGGGACTTGTACTAGATGTATTGATGCTTGTCCGACCGATGCAATAATTTTCGATAAAGTTGTTGATTCAAATAAATGTATTTCTTATCTGAATATAGAAAATAAAAAATATATCAAAAATGATATAGCGAAAAAGTTTTTGAATAATATTTACGGCTGTGATATATACCAAGAGGTATGTCCATGGAATAAAAGAGCCAAATTAACAGACTTAAAAGTCTTTAATCCGAAACAGGAATTTACAATACCTGATCTAATTGAACTATTACGCAATGTCGAAAATAATTGGAATAAGCTAAAAATAAAAAGCCCGATTAAAAGGGTCAAGAAAGATGGATTAATAAGAAATATATTAATCGTGATGGGTAATATCGGGGACATTAAATATATCCCCATTTTAGAAGAATATATAATTAATAAAAATCTAATTTCTGCTAAAACCGCAGAAGATTCAATTCAAAGAATTAAGGATTCACTCGATTCTTGACACAATCTTCTAATCTGTTTAGCTTATCATGGAGGAGGTTTTTTTATGAGTAACGAAAGAGATGGAGCTGTAAGATTAAAGGGAAATCCGATTACATTAATTGGGCCTGAATTAAAAGTAGGAGATAAAGCACCTGACTTTACCTGCGATCAAGGTTTGATGCCAAGCGTTTCTTTGTCTGATATGGGTGATGCGATAAAGGTTTTTAGTGTGGTACTTTCTGTTGATACTCCTGTTTGTTCTTCTCAAATAAGAAAGTTTAACGAAGCAGTAGCCAGTATTAATGGTAATCTAGAGATTTATACTATCAGTGCCGATTTACCTTTCGCACAAAAAAGATTCTGTGGCTCGGAAGGTATAGAACGAATAAAGAATATTTCTGATTACAAAAATAATACATTTGGATCTACTTACGGCGTTCTTATGAAAGACCATCAATTATTAGCAAGAGCAGTTTTTGTTATAGACGGAAATAATACTGTCAAACATGTTGAGTATGTTAATGAAATCTCAACTGAACCTAATTATGATTCAGCTTTAGAAGCCATAAAAAGCTTAGTCTGATGAGTGAAAATGTAACTAAAGAAAAAGTTCTAGAAGTGTTATCTCAAGTATATGATCCAGAGATACCTATCGATATAGTTAATTTAGGTTTGGTATACGA
Organism: Candidatus Dadabacteria bacterium UBA1144; assembly: GCA_002311855.1. Taxonomy (GTDB): domain Bacteria; phylum Desulfobacterota_D; class UBA1144; order UBA1144; family UBA1144; genus UBA1144. The sequence goes on from DCAB01000012.1 coordinate 403,476, forward strand.
TGTTCAAATCAATGACAATACCGTTAACCTTAAAATGACTATGACATCACCTGGCTGTCCTTCCGCACGGGAAATAATATTAGAATCCCAAACTTTAGTCAGTGAAATCGAAGGAGTTAAAGAAGCCAATGTTGAAATAGTATGGGATCCCCCATGGTCTCCAGAAAAGATGAGTGAGGAAGCTAGAACAAGTATGGGAATTGATTAATGCCAAACGATGATTTGATGATTGGCAAAAAGTCCCCAAACTTTGATTTTGTCTTTGAGGATGGAAAAAGAATTTCTCTAAAAGATTTCCTTGGACAAAAAGTATTGCTTTATTTTTATCCCAGAGATAATACACCAGGCTGCACAATTCAAGCGTGTTCTTTAAGAGATTCACAAAAAGATTTTCAAAAACTTAAAATTAAAGTAATTGGTATTAGTAAAGATTCTGAGAAATCCCATAAAAATTTTTCATCTAAATATAGTTTGAATTTCACTCTAATCCCCGATACTGAAAAAAAAATAATTTCCAAATACGGAGTTATGAATGATAAAGGTTCGGCAAGAAGAGTATCATTTCTAATTGATGAAAAAGGAAAAATAATTAATATATGGAAAAAAGTTAATACCAAGGAACACGCGAAAGAAGTACTAGATTTTATTAATTCATAAAATGATTCTATTCGTTACAGCAAATGACACAAATATGGGTAAAACTTTCGTTACTGCCCTTCTAATTGATTGTTTGATTCAGAAATATGATAAAATTGCAGTCGTAAAACCTATCGAGTCTGGACTACGTTCTATAAATAAGTCAGATTTAATGTTCATTAGAAACATAAACAAAAAAAATTTAAATAAAATTGATTTTTTTAATTTTTATAGTTTTGAAGAACCCCTAGCACCATTAACAGCAGCAATTTTAACAAAAACAAATATAAAAAAAAACAAAATAATCGACAATATTTATAAACTAAGTAATTTCTACGATATTGTTGTTGTTGAGGGCGTAGGCGGACTTAGGGTCCCTATAGGAAAAAATTTTGAAGTAATAGATTTAATCAAAGAACTTAAAGCCAAAACTATATTGGTTGTATCACCATCTCTTGGAACTATAAATCATACTTTGCTTTCTGTCGAAGCTTTACGAAGAAGAAAAATAAGATTGGAAGGAATCGTTATTAATAATTATCCAAAGAAGCCAAATATTTCAGAATTGTACAATCCTATTATTTTCAAGGAGAACAAAATAAAAATATTAGGTGTTATACCAACATTGACTATCTCAGATTCAAACAAATTAAGGTATTCATCAAAAAAGTTCTTTGCACCTTCTTTAAATGGAGAATTCGAATCTAAAAAATTTCTCTTAAGTTGTAGATACCAATTTGATAAGATTTCCGTTAAATTCGGCTGATTGACACCAAAATTCACTATGATATTATTTTACGAGTCCACAGATACTCTGCTATAAATAAAGGATATTAGGTTGTCAAAGAAACTCACTGTGCTAACTATTGCTGCGTTCTTAATTACAATTCTTATTTTCTATTTCGCCTTTATAAAAGATCACGAACCTCATCAGCCCATTGCTTTTAGCCATAAAATCCATGCAGGAGTTAATAATATACCTTGTACTTATTGTCATTCTTATGTCTCGAAATCTTCCCAGGCTGGCATACCTTCCGTTATGGAGTGTATGGGTTGTCATAAATATGTGAAAGCAGAATATGATCCAAAAGATTCACAGAGAATATATAAATTTAAAGGTAAATTAATTAATCCAACGGATTATCTCTATGATGGTCGCAAGCGAATTAATTTTGAGAATGAAATAAAAAAATTAACAGGATATTGGGAAAGAAAAGAACCCATTCCATGGGTCAATTACCACTATATTCCTGAACACGCAAAATTTCCTCATAAGCCTCATATTAGATATGGACTGGAATGTAAGACGTGCCATGGTGAAGTTGAGAATGTAGATATACCAAAGCCAGTTGTAAATATTAAGATGGGTTGGTGTATAAGTTGTCACGAGCAAACACTAGATAAGAATTTTAAGGAACTGGAAGAGATTCATAAAAGTATTTCTAATTTGAGTGATTTGGATAAAAGGATAATGAGTCATACCGGGAGAATTCCAATCAATAAGCTCTATAAAGACAATAATAAAAAACTAGGCCAACAATGGGAATCAAATGAAAATTCAGAAAAACTAATTAATATCGATAAGGAGATAGCTTGGTTGAAAGACTGTTCTACATGTCATAATTGAACCAAAGTTACGTGATTGGAATATGAGTTCTAAAGAAAAAAGCAAAAAAGGTTCTTTGAGTAGGAGAAATTTCTTAAAGGCCTTATCCGCGATAGGTGGCGCTGCCATTATATCTTCGGGATGTTCTCCTGAACCTCTGGATAAATTGGTGTCATATGCAATTCCACCAGATGATGTTATTCCAGGGCTCCCAAATTTTTATTCAACCTCACTACCATATTCCCCTGTTGGATCGTCAATTGTAGTTAAAGTTAGAGAAGGTAGGGCTATCAAAGTTGAAGGAAATCCTCTTGAGCCTATTTCTAAAGGTGCAACATCTGCAGAGACGCAAGCATCACTTCAAGGACTTTATGATCCAGATAGAATAAAGCAACCATTGTTCAGAAACAACAGGAATAAGCTCACACCTATTACTTGGACCTCCGCTCTGGATATACTTACGAAGAAATTAAATGAGAAAAAGGCAAATACATATTTCGTAACTGACAATACTACTGGAACTCTAGATAAACTTATCAGTTCTTTTTCCAAAAAAATAAATGCTAAAAGGATTAAATATGAGACTCTATCTTATGAACATATAACTTACGCTAATCAGATTTCTTTTGGAAAAAAATTAATTCCCACTTACAAAATTGATGAAACACAATATTTACTAAGTTTTAGCGCTGATTTTCTTGAAACTTGGCTATCGCCACTCGAATATTCAAGAAGATTTACAAAAATGCACTCTCTAGAAGGAAAGAACAAAGGTAAGTTTGTCCAAGTAGAACCTAAATTAACTCTTACTGGTTCTAAAGCAGATGAATGGGTTCCAATAGCCCCAAACACTAGTCTTTATTTAGTGCTTGCTATTATCAACTATATTAAAAAAAACAATTTAAACAAAAATAAAGTTCCTCCAACCTTTAAGAATCTATCTGAATTTGATTTAGTAACTACTAGTAAACTAACAGGAATCTCTAAAGAATCGATAAAAAAGATTGCAATTGATTTTGCGAAATCTAAATCAGCTCTTGCTATAGGGGGTGGAATTTCCGATGCTGGGCGAGATGGATATGTAACTATAGTCGCAATTAATTTACTCAATTATATAACTGGCAATCTTGATAAAGTTGATTTTGATAACTATATGATGCTCTCTAATGCCTCAACGTATGCGGATATGGTTGAATTTAAAAATAGAGCTGATTCTGGTCAAGTTGATATTCTTATAGTTCACAATGCAAATCCATTATATGCGCTACCAAATTCTTTAAATATCGAAAAAACTTTTGAAAAAATTCCTTACAAAATCAGTTTTTCTTCTTGTCTTGATGAAACGACAAAGCTCTGTGACTTAGTCTTACCTGATTCTCATCCATTAGAGCAGTGGGGTGATTATGAAGGGAAGAAGGGAAACTATTATCTAATACAGCCTGTAATGAAACCCCTTTACGGCAATTTATCTATTGGTGATTCAATAGTTTCTGTTTTTAATAACGTCGAGCCAGTTGTCAAATCAATACAACAAAATTCATACTATGAATATTTAAAAGATTCATGGAAAAATCTTTCTTCTCAATCTTCTTTTGAAGATTTCTGGAGGAGGGTTCGTAAAGATGGTGGACTATTTAGTGAAGCCCCAAATCAAACGGACGTTAAACATGATGCCTCTAATCAGTTTATTATTAAAACTCCTTCGGGCTATCAAAATAAATTAAATTTGTACGTGACTCCATCTTACAAATTTTACGATGGAAGAAGCGCAAACAAATCTTGGTTGCAAGAATTACCCGATCTCTTAACTACTGCGGTTTGGGATTCATGGATAGAAATTAATTCAAAATTAGCCGAAAAACTCGATATAAAAGAAGGAGATTATGTTGATGTCGAATCCAATTTCGGCAAAATTACAACACAGGCCTATTTGTCTAAGGCAATGAGACCTGACACCGTATCTATTTCTCTTGGGCAAGGTCACAAAGAAATGGGAAGATACGCAAAAAATCGAGGAGTGAACCCATCAAATCTGTTAAATGGCCAAAACATAGGTAAAGCTGGTAATTTGAATTGGGCGTCGACCACGGTAACCATCCAAAAAACTGGCAAATGGGAAAAATTGGTTAAAGTTCAACATTCCTATTCACAGGAAAACAGAGATATAGCACAATCTGTTGCCCTCTCAAAATTATTGATGGATGATCATCACGAAGAAGAACATCATGATGAATATGATATGTATAGGGAATATGATTATTTTACTCATAAATGGGGAATGAATATCGATTTAGATAAATGTACGGGCTGTGGCGCATGTGTAACTGCTTGCTATGCCGAAAACAATATACCGGTTGTTGGGAAAGAGCAAGTTGCAAATGGACGTCATATGGCTTGGTTAAAAATAGAAAGATTTCAAGAAGAAAAAGATAATGATTATCTGAATTCTACTAGAATCGACACAAGAATTATTCCTCAATTATGTCAACACTGTGAGAATGCCCCTTGTGAACCAGTCTGTCCTGTGTTTGCCACGTACCACAATCCAGAAGGTCTTAATGTAATGGTTTATAGTAGATGTGTTGGAACCAGATATTGTTCGAATAACTGCTCTTACAAAGTCAGGAGATTTAACTGGTTCAAATATGAGTGGCCAGAACCATTAAACTTGCAACTCAATCCCGATGTCTCTGTAAGATCAAAAGGAATCATGGAGAAATGCAGTTTTTGTCTTCAACGAATTACCTATGCAAAAGATATCGCAAAAGATGAAAAAAGAAAACTTAGAGATGGTGAAGTCGTAACAGCGTGTCAGCAGGCATGTCCTTGTAGTGCAATTGAGTTTGGAGATTTAAATGATTCAAAAAGCCAAGTTACAAAATTAAGTAAAGATAAAAGATCTTATAAATTATTAAAAGAACTTAATACAAGGCCATCGATATCTTATCTCAAAAAGATTGAATGGGATGGAGCATGATGAGTGATGTAGCCAAACCACAGCGATATTCGACTGTGAATGAAACGGTGATGAATATGCTTAACAAGCCTTCTTTCGGTTGGTGGTCTATATTCGTCGTAGATCTTCTTTTCTTGGGATTCGGTATTTTTTGTTTTATGTATCAAATATATACTGGTCTTGGTGTTGCTGGATATAGCCACCCTGTCCTCTGGGGTGTCTACATCACTAATTTTGTTTTTTGGGTTGGTATTGCTCACTCAGGGACGTTGATTTCAGCGATACTATATTTGTTTAGAGCCAGATTTAGAATGTCTATCTATAGAATTGCAGAGGCAATGACAGTTTTTGCAGTTTTTACTGCGGGATTATTTCCCATTATCCACCTAGGGAGACCGTGGAATTTTTACTGGCTTCTTCCTTACCCAAATCAAAGAGGGTTATGGGTTAATTTTGATTCTCCCCTTGTGTGGGATGTGTTTGCCGTAGGTACCTATCTAACAATAAGCTCGATCTTTTTCTTCATCGGAATGATTCCTGATATAGCGGCAATTAGAGATTCAGTTGTTGGAAAAACCAAAAAAGCTTTTTATTCGGTCCTTTCGCTAGGCTGGAAAGGTAGCAATTGGGAATGGAGTCATTATACAAGAACTTATTTTTATTTTGCAGCATTTGCCACTCCTTTAGTTATTTCAGTTCATAGCGTAGTATCATGGGACTTTGCGATGGCAAATACTCCTGGGTGGCATACTACAATTTTCGCTCCTTATTTTGTTGCAGGAGCAATCTTCTCGGGTCTCGCAATGGTTATAACTTTAGTAATACCTATTAGAAAGATTTTTAAATTAGAAGACTACATTACAATCGATAATTTTGATTGCATGGCTAAGATGATAATTTTAACTTCTAGTATTGTTTTTTATGCTTACCTAACCGAATTTTTTATTGCTTGGTATAGCGACAATAAATATGAATATGATCAATTTTTATACCGAGCCACTGGTGATTATGCACTATTCTATTGGACCATGATGTTCTGTAACGGAATCGTGCCCCTTGTTCTCTGGTTTAAAAAAATAAGACAAAACTTAAAAGTACTATTTATTGTCTCTCTTTTAATCAATGTCGGGATGTGGTTTGAAAGATTTAATATCATTGTTATATCTTTATCGAAAGAATTTGAACCTGGTTCATGGGGTCTATATAAACCATCATGGGTTGAATTAGGAATAACCGTTGGGAGTTTCGCTTGGTTTTTTATGTTTTTTCTAATTTTTGTCCGAACACTTCCTGCGCTTTCTATTGCTGAAATCAAAGAAACTCTACCTGTTCCAAAGAAAAATGGAGACTCACACTATGAGTAACGATAATCAAAATATCCTGGGGATTTATTCGTATTTTGATCTTTTTATTAATTCGATAAAAGAATTAAGAAAAAAGGGTTTTGAAAATATAAGAGCCTTCTCTCCTTTTCCGAATCAAGAAATGGAAGATGTCCTAGATACAGGGAGAGAACCAAGTAAAATTAAGTATTTCACAATCTGTGGGGCAATACTCGGAGCACTTGTTGGCGCCTCTTTTACGGTTCTTACATCTATAGATTGGCCAATTGTTACAAGTGCAAAACCTATAGTATCAATTCCTCCGTACATGATAATAATTTTTGAGTGTACTGTTCTAATAGGGGGACTGTCTACATTTCTTGGCTTAATTATAAATTCCCGACTGAGAAAGAATGTTCCCCCCGAATTGTACGATGAAAGATTTAGTAACGATAAATTTGGTATCTTGGTAAATTGTCCTTCTTCTGACATTGAACAAGTTGAAAATATTTTAAAAAATTACGGATCTGAGGAAATCAAAATAGACGGTGCTTCCGTTATTGCAGAAGAACTCGTAGAACCAAAAGAGGAAAAACTGGATGAAGGATCTACCGAAGAAGAAACAACTCCAGACCAGGAAGAGAAAAATGAAGATTAAATCTTATTTGATATTTTGCGTTGTCACCATGTTAAGTTTTATTTTTTATTTTTTTGTGCTGAGTATTCCATCCTCCGCGTTACCTTGGTCTACTGACATGTGGGAACATCCAAGCATCAAACCTTACGAAGAAGCCAGAGGGTATCCTGAAAATTCTATTTTTAACAATAAAAATTCGACGGAGCTTTCGAGAGAAGAATATGAAGCAATTCAGATTGGACCCAGTAATGGTCAAGAATCTATATCAAAAGGAAAAGTGCTTTATGAAACGTATTGCTACGCATGTCATGGAACAAAGGGCATGGGAGATGGCCCTGTTATTAAGAATAATTTGAGACCAAAGTCATATTTTTATCCTGTTAACTTAACCCAATCTCAAACACAGAGCAGAACAGATGGATATATTTATGCTTATATACGATATGGAGGAAAAGTGATGATGCCCGCGTATGGAAGAATAACTGAGAAAGAAGCTTGGGACATAGTTTACTATGTTCGATACCTTCAAGGAAAGATGAATTAGGGAAAGATAATGAGTGTAGATATTGATAAGACATTAGACAAGAAGATAGTTTTCCCTAGCGTTTTAAAATATTTGTTAATGATAGGAGTTCTACTTGGACTAATAACGTTTTTCTATTTATTGAATTCTGGTCATGAAGATATTGCATGGTCTGCTTTTCATCTAAATTTTGTATTTTGGGCCGGCGTAAGCCATGGTGGGGTACTCTTTGCATGCGCTATGCGTATTACCAAGTCGAGTTGGGGTAGATCCATAATGAGAATAAGTGAATCTTTTGCGTCTTTCATTCCCTTTGTTCTTATTTTTCTATTTATATTATTTTTAGGAAGGGAATATACAATGCCATATACTGTTCTGGCATATAAACAAAAATGGCTAAATACTTCTTTTGTTCTTTTCAGAAGTGTGTTTTTTATAGGAATCCTTCATATACTTATTTACTATTATATTTATTATTCGCTTAGACAAGATTGCATTGGTACTAATAGATTTAGAGGCTTCTTCTCGTTTTTGTCCTCAGATTCTGAAGCAAATCAAGACCCCAGCAATTATGATTCGAATCTCGTTAGACTTTCTGTTGCAATTGCCATTATGTATGCGTTGTCAATGAGTTTTCTTTCCTGGGATTTTATTATGTCCCTACATCCACATTTTTATAGCACTCTTTTTGGAGTTTACTACTTCATGGCTTCATTATTGGCTGCTCTTGGATTGTTAATAATCCTTTCTTCTATTCTCACGAACTATTTTAAATTAGGAGACGTTATAACCGAATATCAATTTTATGATTCCGCAAAGTTGATGTTTGGTCTCTCTATTTTTTGGCTTTATCTATTTTTTTCTCAATTTCTTCCTATTTGGTATGCAAATATGCCTGAAGAAACTGGCTTCCTAGGCGCCATATTCTTTGAAGATCCTTATAAATCTTTGGCCTGGGCAACGATTACTTGTGTTTTTGTCATTCCTTTTGTAACACTAATTCCTAGGACAACAAAAATTGTTAAGCCCGCATTAGTTACAATTGCTTCTATTTCTTTCTTGGGGTTATTTCTTGAAAAAATAGTATTGATATATCCTTCAATAGTCCATCACAATTTTCATTTTGGTATTGAGAGTATATTAATTTCATTGGGATTCTTATCTTTGTTTCTGCTTTGTATTATTAGATTTCTCGGGTATTTTCCTATATTTGCTTCGAAAGATCCGTATTTGATTAAAAAATTGACCAAAGGAGATGAACATTAATGGATTTTAAGAGTGATAAACTGGGGACAGCCGGGGCTGTTGGTTTGGCTATAGGTATTTGTGGATTTATTTCACTATTAGTTATTATATCAATGCTTGGCCCTTTTATTCCTAGAATTATTAGGATTGTCTTTGGTATAGTAAACTAATTTTCAATGAAGGATAAAATTACTTATAAAGATTCTGGAGTTAGCATTTATGAAGGAAATAGATTCGTAAAAAGTATCCAACCCTACATAAAGAAGACCCTAAATAAAAATGTAATTGGTAGTACCACATCTTTTGCCGCCTTATTTGCAATAAATACAAATAAATACAAAAAACCTTTGCTAGTCGCATGTACCGATGGCGTTGGAACTAAAATACAAATTGGTATCAAAACAAATAAAATAAAAGGCCTAGGAATTGACTTGGTTGCTATGTGTGTGAATGATTTGCTATGTACCGGCGCAACACCACTTTTTTTTCTTGATTATCTTGCTACTTCAAAATTGCGAACTAAATATCACTCTGAAATAATTAAAGGAATCTCAGAGGGTTGTATTGAATCAAAATGCACTTTGGTTGGGGGTGAGACGGCTGAAACACCTGGTGTTTACACCGGAACCGACTTTGACTTGGCAGGCTTTGCAGTAGGTATTGTTGATAGACAGAAATTGATAAATACTACGAGGATTAAAAGTGGAGATTTATTGATTGGCCTTCCTTCTAATGGAATCCATTCAAATGGATATTCCCTTGTACGAAAACTTTTTTTTACCAAAAACAACCATTATTCAAGAGATAAAAAATTTATTAATTCGGTAATGAAACCAACAAGAATATATTTCAATGTTTTAAACAAGATTAAGAGCAAATTTGCGATTAAGGGAATAGCCCATATAACGGGGGGAGGTTTGGTAGGAAATATCCCTAGAATTATTCCTCAAGGTTTAGGTTGCGAACTCATTAAAGATTCTTGGCCTACTCCTAAGCTATTTGATTTAATTCAGGAATCATCACGACTTAGCTCACGCGAAATGTTTAATATCTTTAATATGGGAATAGGCCTTGTTCTTTGTATTGATAAAAACAAACTACCTATCCTAGAAAAAACTTTCAGCTTAATTAAAGAAAAATATTATCTGATAGGCACAATAAGTAAGAAATCAGGATTGAAAATTATCTAAAATTCCATGTCCCAGGCATGTATGCAAATAAAACTTTAATATTTAATTTTTTTAGATATTTCCAAGATTTAGGAAATGGCGGGTAGGGAGCCGCTGTAATTATTGCTGACTTTGCTCCTTCATCCAAACGTTTGAATCCAGAAGACTTTAATATTGAAACACTAATCAATTTCCCTGTCTTATCTACTGACATCACGACAAGCACCTTGCCACTTTCAGCTTTATTATATGATTCTCTTGGATATGACCAAACCATTTGAATTTTTCTTTTTATTTTTAAAAAATATGAAATGTATTTAAATTCTTTCGTATTAAGTTCCACCGTCGCTTCGGTCTGTGAATTGGGAACGGATAATTGAGGTTTAAATATACTATTCTTTTGTTGCGGAGAATCTACTTTAGCTTCTTTGATATTGTCCTCTTTTTTTAATTCTTCATCAAACTTTTTCAAATCACCTAACTCTTTATCTTTTTGTGCTTTCTTTTCTTCAGTTTTTTTAGAGAATTTTCTCTCATACTGCTTAGGAGATGGTTTTTCGTAATTTTTGTATTTATCGTCTGGTGCCTTTTCTTTTTTAGCTTTATGGGTGTGTTTCGCTAATCTTTTAGCATCATTTTCTTTTTCGATATATGGAAATTCTATTTCTGTTATTTCAATGTATTTTAGTGGTTTTTCATACAAGAGAGTTGCATCACTAAAAATAATCGCCAAGATAAAAATTAATAGATGTATCAGAACCGATAAAGGTAAAAAAACATCCTTTTTTAATTTTTTTAATAAATCTCTCATGCACTAAAATTTTAATTTATATTTTAGAATGTATCATTATATTATGTATAAAAAAACGGTATTTTTTTCATTTATATCTATTTTTTTATTCATTCCTTCTTTCTGTTCCTTTTCTGTGGCGCATTCTATCTTAATTGATGAAAACGATATAGTTGTTTCTTCTACAAAATCTCCTAGAGAAAGGTGGAATTATAACAAGGAGGAAGATAAAATTAATCATTACAAAAAAATGGTCAACACGAGATATAAAGATGATAATTTTGCGACAGAGATCCGAGAGAACAAAGGCGATAAGAGGATAAATCGACCAGGATCACCGAGGGATCGATACTAGTATTTAAAAATTATAATGAAATTGAAAGATATTTGTTTACTGACTTTTCTTATTTTATTTATATCAAGCTGCTCTTGGGTTTCAGAGACTTGGGAAAAAAGACCTGATTGGATAATGCCTGACAAAGGATTGAATCAACAACTAACAGAATATAAAGTGAGTAAAGAATTGCTAACCGGTTTTAATATTTCTTTATCGATTAGCGAAACCAAGAAACTTATAAGCGACAATGGCTTTGATTATAAAAAGCGTAGACTGGACAAAAAATCTCAAATTCAAACATTTAACTTTGAAGGTACTTTGTTTGATACCAAAAACCTGTTTACTTATAAGGCCATTAATTCTAGTGTTGATTTTTTTGACGATACAATCCTATCTTCAAGGGTTCGTATTGATGCATCTAACGAGAATAATTTAGAGGAAATTGTTAACGCGGTTTATCAAATTCTAGTCGATTTTTATTCATCTCCCCTATCAGAAAATTCAATTTATTCTTTTCAGATTTATAAATGGGCTCAAAATGATGTAGAAGTATTTTTGTCTATAGATAAAGAACATAAAAGTATTCTGATATCAGAAGTTAATTCAATTGTTGAAGAATCAAGAAGCTTTCAAGAATTTAAAGAAGAATTTATTGACGACTTTCAAACTTACGAAGAAGAAATTAGATATGGTAAAAATCGGGACAAGTAGATTCTAAGAAATATTGAAAAAGAAACAAAATGACCCTTTTACTACTGTGCGTGGATTGTTAGACAATTGTAATACCTTCTTCAATGATCCTCCCCAAATCTAGCATGATTTTATTGAGGGAATAGTCTTTGGGTGTATAAATAGCTCTTACACCACAATTTCTAAGAGATTCGTGATCCTCCTCTGGCACGATACCTCCAACAATTAAAGGTGTGGAACCAAAACCCCTTTCTCTCATCATTGTAATAATTCTAGGTACAATAGATAAATGTGATCCGGATAATATGCTCAGACCAACTAAATCGACGTTCTCTTGCTCTATGGTGCTCATAATTTCTTCAGGAGTTAGCCTAATTCCGTGGTAAATTACTTCCATCCCTACATCTCGTGCCCTAACGGCGATTTGTTCTGCACCATTAGAATGCCCATCTAACCCAGGTTTCCCAACTAATATCTTTGCTGGCCTACCGAGTTTCTTGCTTATTGTCTGCATTTTTTTTCTGACCTCATCAATATTATTATCTTTTAAATTAGTTGAGATTGAGGTTCCGGTTGGAGGTCTGTATTCACCAAATATTCCTCTTAAAGTGTCTGCCCATTCCCCCGTAGTAACTCCATTTAATGCACATTCAATTGATATTGGCATTATGTTTTCATAATTGATTACAGCATTTTTCAGTCTTTCTAAACTCTCTTTTATTAATTTTTGATTCCTACTCTTTTTGTACTTCTTAAGTGAATTTATTTTTGATTTTGCGATCTCCTCATCGACTTTTTGGATAGACTTATCTACAGAGAAAGGTGACTCTTCAGTTTCTTGATAACAATTGACCCCAACAATTTTTCTTTCGCTAGTTTCTATTTGATGTGATCTATGAGATAACGACGTGACCAAGGATTCTTTCATGTAACCGTTCTCAATAGCAACGGTTGCACCACCCATTTTGTCGATCTTGTTTATTTCTTTATACGCTGCTTTTTTCAATTCGTTCACTTTCTCTTCTATAACTGGAGATTTATCAAATATATCTGGATATTCAAGAAGATCTGTTTCATAAGCCAATATTTGTTGAAATCTTAATGACCATTGTTGATCCCAAGGTTTCGGTAGACCTAATGCTTCATTCCATCCTGGAAGCTGAATCGCTCTTGCGCGAGCACTTTTACTTAAAGTTACAGCAAGCATTTCTATTATTATTCGTGCAACATTATTTTCTGGCTGTTGTGCGGTTAGACCCAACGAATTGACTTGGACGCCATATCGAAATCTTCTGAATTTTGCATCTTTAACATTGTATCTATTAAGACATATCTCATCCCACATTTCGGTAAATGCTCTCATTTTGGAAAGCTCTTCAACGAATCTTATTCCAGCATTGACAAAGAATGATATTCTTCCAACAATTTTTGGAAAACTTTTTTCAGGTATTTGTTTTGAATCTCTTACCGCATCAAGAATACAGATAGCATTTGAAAGAGCAAAGGCGATTTCTTGAACAGGTGTTGCACCTGCTTCCTGCAGGTGGTAACTACATATGTTGGTGGGGTTCCATTTGGGAACATTTTTATAACAATAGACTATCATGTCCGATATCAGCTTTATCGACTCTTTTGGAGGGAAAATATATGTACCTCTTGAAAGGTATTCCTTAAGGATGTCATTTTGGGTAGTTCCTTGAAGCTTATTTAGATCAACATCATATTGTTTTGCCACGGCACAATATAACGCAAGTAACCAAGCCGCGGTGGCATTTATTGTCATTGAGGTATTCATTTTGTCTAAAGGTATATCATTGAATAGAGCCTTCATGTCTCTTATATTTGATATGGAAACACCAACTTTTCCAACTTCCCCCTCGGATAAAATATGATCGGAGTCATATCCAGTTTGAGTCGGGAGATCAAAGGCTACACTAAGACCCGTTTGTCCTTTAGATAGGTTAGTTTTAAATAATTTGTTAGATTCTTCTGCGGTACTATGACCCGCATAAGTTCTCATGATCCATGGCTTATCCTTAGATAAAGTCATTTTTAAATTATACTCTATTCAGCCGAATTTAGGATGTCATAGCCAGTTATCGATTTACTTTTCTCTGCCATTGAGTCCAAATATTTTTTGTCAACTAATCCTGCAAGACATGCTTTGGATACTCTCATTAGAGCTATTTTTGCAGTGGCCTCATCTATCATCTCGCCAGTTTTTGGATTAAACATGGATCCGCCACCCATTTCATGGTAAAAATCTAGTTGATGGATTGCTTCCTTAATTTGTTGTTCATTAGGTGTGAAAGCGTTATTCGCAACGACTGCTTGTTGTGGATGAATAACCCATGTGCCATCCATTCCGATAGCGGCGGAACCCTCGCATTTTTTCTTTAATCCATCTTCAACTTCTTTAATTCTTTCAGGACTATCATTTTTTCTCCATAAAGCTAGATAGACATTGTCAATTGCGTGAATCCCAGCTGCTTTTGCTGCGGTTATAACAGCTTTTTTCTCGTAATGAAAGACCTCATTCTGTCTATCTAGACAATATTTTGGATCAACACCTAATTCTGCAGTATAATCAGCAATTCCAAAAATAAGCCCTGCCATTCTAGGGGAGGCCATTGCCATTTCATATGCATATTCCAATGCTCTAGGTCTTTCGATTAAAGCTTCGATTGCAAGTTTTGTTTTCCAACCATATTTAGATTCGAGTTCATCAAGGGTGTCAGATACCAACTTAACGTCTTCGGGCCCATTACACTTTGGGATGATTATCCCATGAAATTTGTCTACAGCTTCTTTTAAAACAGCATCCATGTCGCCCCTGAAAAATTCAGATTTTAAATTATTGGGTCTTACCGTAATAACTTTTTTCCCGAAATCTAATTTATTTAAAGCTTCAATCATTGTGGCCCTACTTTTATCACCTTTAAATTCATATGGGCAAGCATCTTCTAGGTCAGCCATTACATGATCAACCGGTGTTTTTTCTGCATTGGCAGCATTTGTGTGGAGTTTCATGTTGTGCCCTGGATAAGTTAGTTCGGTTCTTGGCACCACAATTCTTGTTCCTTCATCTAAAATAAACAATTCATTTCCTCCTAAAATAACAAAAATTCTATTTATTTAGAATTGATTTTGCTATGATTTCATGTTGGATTTCACTTGTTCCTTCGAAGATGCTTATTACTCTTCCATCTCTCCAATATCTTTCCACAGGAAATTCCTTGGAGTATCCATATCCTCCGAGTATCTGCATAGCTTCTCTAGTGATGAACTCTACCGCTTTGGCTGCTTTAACTTTGGCCATTCCTGCTTCTAAATCGCACCTTTTTCCAGAATCTTTCATGGAGGCAGCGTAGTAAACTAGCTGCCTGGAAGCCTCAAGTTCTACGGCCATCTCAGACAGTTTCATTCTGATAGCTTGATGTTCACAAATAGGCTTCCCGAATTGTTCACGTTCTTTTGAATATTGTAAAGAAAAGTCAAAAGCAGCTTGAGCAACCCCCACAGCTCGTGCTGCAGTCTGAAGTCTAGCGACTTCATAACTTGCCATTAATTGATAGAAGCCCTTATTCTCTGCTCCACTTAGTAAATTTTCTTCTGGTACAAAGGTATCTTCAAATGCTAGATTGTATGATTTCATTCCATGATAGCCAACCGTGGGTATCGGCTCACCTTTAATATTAGGATGATCTATTTTTTCTCCGGACTCTTTATCAACAAAAAAAATACTTAAGCCCTTATGTCTTTTGCTGGCATCGGGATCAGTTCGCGCAAGAACGATTAAGCAATTGGCACGATTAGCAAAAGTACACCATGCTTTTGCTCCATTTAATAGGTATCCACCATCAGTTTTAGTTGCTTTAAGTCTCATGCTAGCTGAGTCAGAGCCTGAATCTGGTTCTGTGAAAGCGGCAGCGGGTAATATCTGACCGATAGCGAGACCGGGTAAATATTTTTTCTTTTGCTCTTCAGTTCCGTGAGCCTCAAGCAACGTGCCCATAATTATTCCCCTTGTCATTACACTCCCAACACTGAGCCATCCCTTGCTGAGCTCTTCGGCAACTATTGCCATAGTTATATTGTCGAGACCCAATCCACCATATTCTTCCTGGAACAACACGCCAAAATATCCTTGCTCGGCCATTTTTTGGATGATTTCCATTGGAATCTCAGCTTGTTTGGCATCCAATTCTGATGCGATGGGTACTATTTCTTCCTCAGTAAATCTCCGAACCGCTCTTCTAAATTCTTCATGTTCTTCGGTAACTAAAGGCATGGACATCCTCCATCTACGGTATTATTAAGTATTGAAGTGCAACTTACCGTCATTTATTATACAACGCAATTACTGAATTAAAAGAGAAAAGGCTTCCAAATAAATTAAAAAAAATATATATTTAATATAAAATCATATTTAAAATATTGGAGATCAAAATGGATTTTACTCATATCGATATTAAGCTTGAACAAGGTAATGTAAAAATTAAACTTAAACCAGATCTTGCTCCTAACCATTCTCAAAGAATTGTGGAACTTGCTAATGAAGGTTTTTATAATGGGGTGGTCTTCCATAGAGTTATTCCTGATTTTATGGCGCAAACCGGTGACCCCACGGGTACAGGAACTGGATCTTCGGAGAAACCAAACTTAAAGCAGGAATTCAGTTCTGAAAAACATGTTCGAGGAACAGTTTCAATGGCAAGATCTAGCGATCCAGATAGTGGAAATTCTCAATTCTTTATTTGCTACAAAGATTGTACGTCGCTAGATGGTAATTATACTGTTTGGGGTGAAGTTGTAGAAGGGATGGAACTTGTAGACAACTTAAAAAAGGGTAGAGATTCAAGTGGCATGGTTGAAAATCCTGATAAAATGATTGAAGTTACAGCTATTAATGAATAAATGGATAAATAAAATGAATATCGACGAAATTCCTTTCTTACGAGACAACAAATGGACCATCACTCCAATATTATATTTTTTACTTTTGGTATCAGTCTCTGCTTTGTTTCTATCTATAAATTCATCTGACGAATATATTGATTCTAGACAAAATGAAATAGATGGAATTGCTTTAAACGCACAATTTAGGGGTGACACTAATGCTTTAGGTGGATATTCACCACAATCACATGAATATGCGATAATTTCTAAGATTCTCAGTTCTAATAATTTTAGATTGAAATCAAAAAAATCATCTTTTCAAAATCTTTCGGTCGTCTCATCTGTTTATGCGCTTGACCACGGTAATAAAGTTATAGGTATTGGTTATGTTGCGTCAAATGATGGTGACTGTAGGAAATTAAGAGCTATCTCGATTAGTCAACTCGGAGAACATTATATGACACGCAATGATGATTCATTAAGTGAAAAAATCTCATGGAAATCGGAAGAAAATAAATTTACTTTTTTTAATCGATTCTTTTCCCATGGAATAGAATTAGATAGTATTTGCATATATCTAATTTCAAATAGATGAGATAGAGGAACAAAATTTTACAATATAGAGATTTTGAATCAATTCAAAATATATATAAAAATCAAGAAGATGTAATTTTATTTCCAAAAGCTCTTGATATTACTAACTGCTTTTCACGATATCTATTAATCAATAAATATTTATCCACAAAAAAACCTAAATATTTATTTTGGTCCTTAGAATTTGATAGCAATTCAATTATGGACCCATTTGTCGTAGAAACGATTAATTGGTGGAAGATTAATATGATTGATTCAAAAAATATTGAAGAAAAAAATATGGCCTCCATATTGTTAAAAAACATTGGTATAGCTTTGTCAAACTCTAGAGATACAAGTACCGATTTTCACTATGACTCGGGTTTTGTTCATAGTTATAAAGACAAATTAAGTCCAGTGATAACATTTGAAGTACATCCTCCAAGAAGATGCTTTAGATTGATAGAAAATTTTGAGAAAATAATATCTACAATTAAAAAATTAAAATTGACAAACAAGGATATTGAACTCGCTCTGACAAAAAAATACCATGTAGAAAATATTAATTTGAACTTCTCCAATACAACACTGATAGCTGCACAGATTATATCCCAGATTCACAACAAGATTCCAAAAAATCATAGAGAGACATCTGATTTATTACTAACTCCTTTCTTGGCAGAAAAAATATATTCTGATGCAAATACTTTTGGATTTAATCTCAACTATATTGTTGATACTTATAGAAGTGTTGATTATTGGGATTCCGACAAAAAGAGATAAAAATATTCTTTAAATTCATGCATTCCCAAATATATAGAAATATTAATTATAAAAAGTACTAGTTTAGGAATAGTTTTCAATGAATCGAAATAAGACATGATGAAAAGATATTGACAGCCCCATAACCAAATAGTTAAAATGATAAAGGCACCAATTTGTACTTGACTATGATATGCAATATTGAGATCGGTTAATGTTGAAATTGTAATTAAGAGTATGGATCCAAAGATAACAGGAGACAAAGTATAGCTAAATGGTTTAAATATACTTTTAAATGCACATTGTCTTACTGAACCACCACACAATCTCGATATAATGGCAAGAATGAAGCACGATATTATGATTTCACAGAAATAAAAAACAAAGCTAAAATTATCTAAAGCATATTTCGAATCAAAACAATAGTAACTTATATCATCTAAAGCGGTTGCTACGATAACTATCAATAATGCTCTACCACCGGGAATGTAGTATCTGTTCAAAGAAGCAGATAAATAAAGTTTTGTAGAAAAAAAAAGAGTAGAAAGAAGATTTATTAACATAATGAATTTAGAATATATTAGGCCTCCTATATAATAACATTGTAGCAGAACTGCTTGAGTAAAATAAACAGTATCCATGAAGATTTATTTGACTTTTTGATTAAATAAGATTATTGTAACGTTTTAGGTTGAGTTAGGGACAGTGTTGATTGTCTCACGAAGAAAGCTAAGAGATTAGCACTAAAACTCAATCTTTTTTTTTGTCTTTTTTAATCTTTTGAATGTAACCCACATTCGGTATTACTTTCGTTCTCCCACCACCATCTACCTGCTCTAGGGCTTTCACCAGTCTTGATACCCCTTGTACATGGAGCACAGCCAATCGATGGGTAATTTAAATCATGTAATTTGTTATAAGGAACGTTATTTTTTTTGATATAATCAAATACTTGTTCGAAGCTCCAGTCTATTAATGGATTATATTTTAAGATTGTCTTTTTTCTGATATCTATTTCGATTTTTTTAAAATTAGACCTGTTCTCATTCTGATTTTTTCTGAGTCCAGTTATCCATGCATCAAGATTGGATAGCTTTTTTTCAAGGGGTATAACTTTTCTTACATTACAGCAAAGTTGTCTATTCTCAACTGATTTGTAAAAGAGATTCATTCCTTTCTCTTGAACCATGGTTTCTACATCAACATTATTTGGAAAGAGAATTTCAATTTTGATATTGTATTTATTTCTTATCTCGTCAATTAGATTGTAGGTTTCTTGATTCAACCTTCCGGTGTCTATGGTAAAAATTGGTATTGATAGACCAAGATTCTGAATCATATGAATTATAACAACATCTTCGGCTCCAAAACTAGAAGCAAGTTCTACTTTATCGCCATGCAATTGAAAGATAAAATCTAAAAGCTCTTCAGGGTTCTTATTAGAATTTTTATCTACTATTTTATTGTATTCTTGTTCAAAATCTACCATTGTTCATGCCTTTAAAAAATACTCTGCAATTATATAAGATATTACAACACAACTTAAAGGAGCGAAAATCCAAAATTTTAAAATACTAGAAACACTAGTTTTTTTTAATGTTCTTGAGAAACCTGTACTTGCACAGGAAAATCCTATAATTCCTGCTGTCACTATTTCTGCTACAGATATGGGGATGCCGTACAATGAAGCAACCGCAAGAAATAAGCCACCCGTCAGATGAACAGAAATAGCCCTAATAAGGCAAATATCGGTTATTCTTTTAGCAACAGTTTCAAGTATCCTTCCTCCCAAAAATAATGCACCCAGAGCCATAAAGAGGCCGGCGATTAATGCCCCATCTGAGGCTGAGACTAGACCTCTAGCAACAATTGGTGCGGCTGCGTTTGCTGAATTGTTAGCCCCAGCAAAGAAAGCAAGAAAACAACCTGAAGATATAAGTAGATATTGAAGAATACGATTAATTTTTTGTTCTTCTGAATGAGAAGCTAAAAAGTTTATAATTTTAATGTACCAATATTTGCCAATCAAATAGTTGACAAGCCATAGACCAAGTGGAGTTGCTACCCACCATATAGTGATTTCTATTACTTTGCTTGAATTCAAACTATTCAAAGCTAATCCGATTCCAATTATTGTGCAAACCACAATATGGGTGGTAGCAATCGGTATTCTTAAGATATTGGCAATTGCGATTGATAAGATTGGAAGAAGAAGAATTAAAAAAGTAAATTTTATATCTACTATCCCTAGATTTGTGTTTACTATTTCTTTACCCACCGTTTGAATAACCTTTTCTCCAGCAAAAGCGGCTCCTAAAAAAACAAAAATAAAAATCAATGAAACTGACTTAATCTTGGATAAAGTATTCGATCCATATGCAGTTGCCATGGAAGCACCAGCATTATTTGCCCCAACATTAAACGATAATATTAGAGCTAAAACAGATATAAATAGAATTTCCATAGGATTTTGATAATATATATTTCTTTTTAATTACAAAATATACATTTTTTACTTAGTTTAATAAACATGTTTATTCAAGAATGATTGTCGAGGATGCTTGAAAATAGGGGAAATTTCGTGTTTTCTTATAACTGCGATGATTAATTCAGTACGAATTTGTGATATTAATTAGACAATTGAATTTTCAATATGAGTGATTTACAACATGTCAGAAGTTAAAAAAGTTAAAAATGAGTACATAAAAGAATCAAGCGATGGATTGAGAGGAACTATTCACCAAGAAATTCAGGATAAGTCTTCTACGAAATTTACTGCTGATAACGTACAACTTTTGAAATTTCACGGTATTTATCAACAAGATGATAGGGATAAAAGACAAGAGTTAAAAAAAGAAGGTCTGGATAGAGAATATATTTTTATGATTAGAACTAAGAATCCAGGGGGTGGAAACATAACACCAGATCAGTGGAATGCGTTGAACCAAATTAGTAATCAATGGAGTGATGGATCGCTCAGAATTACTACTAGAGAATGCTTTCAGCTCCATGGTATTGGA
This sequence comes from Candidatus Dadabacteria bacterium UBA1144, assembly GCA_002311855.1. Lineage (GTDB taxonomy): Bacteria > Desulfobacterota_D > UBA1144 > UBA1144 > UBA1144 > UBA1144. The sequence continues at coordinate 424,641 of DCAB01000012.1, forward strand.
AAAACAAACTTATGGAATACACTTAATTCCTTAAATAAGAACCTCATTTCTAGTTACGGTGCCTGTGGTGATATAGTTAGAAATACCGTTGCATCACCAATTTCGGATGTAAGAGAAGATTACAGTTATAATGCGCAGGCATTAGCAAGAGAAATAGATAAAGCAACTTTGGCTCAATCAAGAGGGTACTACGAAATATGGGTCGATGGTCAAAAAGTTACCACCAAGATTAATAGAGACAAGATAGAGAAAGATGATTTGTATAAAGAAGATTATTTGCCAAGAAAATTCAAAATCGGAGTGGGTCATCAACTTGATAATTCAATTGATATTTATACACATGATATAGGTATTATGCCAATAATTGATGGAGAACTAATAGGTTTGAATATTTTGGTTGGGGGTGGTCTAGGAAGTCATCATAGACAAAGCCAAACATTTCCAAGACTGGCAGATGAATTAGGGATGTGTGAAGAAAAAGACATAATCAAAGTTGTAAGGAAGATAGTTGAAATACAACGTGATCATGGTTGTAGAACAAATAGAAAAAGAGCGAGAATGAAATATCTACTGGACGAGTGGGGCGTAGAAAAATTTAGAGATGAACTTGAGTCACGATTAGGTTTTAGTCTAAAAGATTATTATAAGATTGTTCCTTCAACGATAGATGATTACTACGGATGGAATAAACAAAAACAAGATGGGAAATTTTATTGCGGAATTTTCGTTGAAAATGGGAGAATTAAAGATAAAAATTCAGTCATGCTTAAGTCTGGCTTGACCGAAATAATTTCTAAGTTTAAAGTTGAATCTCGACTAACAGCCACGCAGGATTTTATCATGGTTAATATAGATGAATCTGATGTCCCTAAGATTTCTGACATGTTAAAACAGTTTAATATAGATACCAATGAAAAGTATTCTACTCTAAGAAAAGCATCGATGGCATGCCCCGCATTTCCAACTTGTGGTTTAGCAATTGCTGAAGCAGAAAGATTTTTACCCTTCTTAATTGACGATTTAGAGGGAAGAGGCTATGGAAATGAGAAAATCAAAATAAGAATGAGCGGTTGTCCTAATTCATGTTCTAGACCACCTGTATCTGAGATAGGGATTATCGGTGCATCTGTCAGAAAATATAATATCTACCTAGGTGGAGATTTTTATGGAAGAAGACTCAACAGACTTTTTCTTGAATTGGTTGACGATACGGAATTAGCTAATAAGATTTCAAGATTAATTGATTACTGGAAAGCTAATAAAAAAAACGAGAATGAAGACTTTGGTGATTTTTGCAACAATTATGATTTTGCAAAATTAAAACAGATAGCACAATAATATGAGCAAATCAAAATATCTTAAAGAACTTGAAAATGAATCAATTTTCATTTTAAGAGAAGTGGTAGCTGAATTTAATAATCCGGTGATGCTTTATTCAGTAGGAAAGGATTCAAGCGTGATGTTACATCTTGCTCAAAAAGCTTTCTACCCAGGTAAAATTCCGTTTTCATTGCTACATGTGGACACCGGTTATAAATTTAGAGAAATGTATGAGTTTAGAGATACATTTACAAAAAAAATAGGTGCTAAATTAATAGTTCACAGAAACGAAGAAGCGATAGCGCAGGGTGCCCATCCTTCAAGATTAGGAGTAGCTAGATGCTGTGGAGCCCTTAAGACGGAAGCCCTTTTAGATGCGCTCAAAAAATATAAATTTGATGCCGCGATTGGTGGTGCAAGAAGAGACGAAGAAAAATCTAGAGCAAAAGAAAGAGTTTTTTCTTTTAGAGACTCTTTTGGTCAATGGGATCCGAAATCACAAAGACCCGAACTATGGAGCATTTATAATTCATGTATTCATGAGAACGAATCTGTAAGAATATTTCCATTGTCTAGCTGGACAGAAGTAGATATATGGAATTATATAAAAGAAGAAAAAATTAAAATTGTCTCATTATATTTCTCTAAAAAAAGAAAAGTTGTTCAAAAAGAAAAAACTTTAATTCCTGCTGAAAATTTAGACTCTAATGAAAAAGTAGAAGAAATCCAAAGTAGATTTAGATCTCTAGGGTGTATGCCTTGTACTGGAGCAGTGAAATCTAATGCAAATAGTATAGATATGATAGTAAAAGAAGCTATTTCTGCAACAAGAAGCGAGAGAGAGAACAGAATAATTGATCATGGCTCAAATACCATGGAAGATAAGAAAAAAGAGGGCTATTTTTGATGCCCGATTCGATAGATATCTTGAGATTTGCAACCGCGGGGAGCGTAGATGACGGAAAATCTACTCTTATTGGGAGATTGCTCGTTGATTCAAAGGGTGTGTTTGATGACCAATTGGAAGCTCTAGAAGGCACTTCTTCTTCGGGCGAAAATAAAGGTATCGATTTTGCCCTATTAACTGATGGTTTACGTGCTGAGCGCGAGCAGAAAATAACTATTGATGTAGCATATAGATATTTCTCAACTCCGAACAGAAAATTTATAATTGCTGACACTCCAGGACATGTTCAATATACTCGCAATATGTTTACAGGGGCAAGTAATTCTGATTTGGCAATAATATTGATTGATTCTAGAAAGGGTGTTCTTCAGCAATCTAAAAGACATCTATATATAAGTTGGCTTTTGGGAATTAAGTATATAATAGTTGCGATTAACAAAATGGATCTTGTAGATTACGATCAAAAAACTTTTGATTTTATATCAAGGGATTTTATGAGTATAACAAGTAATTTGTTTATAGAAAAAATTGATTTTGTCCCAATTTCAGCTTTAAAAGGCGATATGGTTGTTCAGAGAGGAAACAAAATGCCTTGGTATGATGGCCCAACATTAATTGAAATTTTGGAATCAGCCAAATTAAATATAATTGACTATGAAGGTTCGATTAGATTCCCAGTTCAACTAGTTAATAGAGTGGATAACAACAAAAGAAAAGATTTTCGTGGCTATATGGGGCGATCTTTGTCAGGTAAAATCTCAGTTGGAAATGAAATAAAAATTTTACCAACTAATAAAACTTCAAAGGTAAGAGAGTTAATTCTTTCATCAAAAAAAGTCAAAGAAATAAATTTTTATGATTCGGGAACGATACTACTTGAAGATGAAATCGATATTTCAAGAGGAGATATGTTTTCTTCAATAGGCAACGAACCACAGATTTCAAATTCTGTTACAGCCAATATTTGTTGGATGGACGAGAAACAACTTGGCATCAAAAAAAAATATTTGTTTAAACATTGCAATAAAATATCAAAAGCGATTATCAAAAAGATAATATATAAGGTTGATATGGAAACCTTAAATCAAATCCCTGCTGACAATACCTTAGATATGAACGACATTGGTCAAGTCGATATAGTATTACAAAATAAAATTGTTTTTGATTCTTATTCGGAGAATAAGAATACAGGATCATTTATCTTGATAAATACAGACTCCAATAATACGGTTGCGGCGGGGACTATTCTTTAGCGCCTGACATAAATTTATGAATAAATATAAAATTATAAGTTTCTATAAATTTATTGATATTGATTCTCCTCAATCCCTTCAAGATAGATTTTATATATTTTGCAAAAAGTCGAAAATTTTAGGAACTTTAATAATTGCCAATGAAGGAATTAATGGAATGTTGGCGGGACAAGAAAGCAAAATAGATGAAATAAGTGAAAAACTTTTTGAACTGAGATTAGATCGAGATGATATAAAGATTTCATTTTCTGAAATCAAGCCATTTAATAGATTGAGGATAAAGCTTAAAAAAGAAATTATAAGTTTGGGTAGCCCTGAGAAATCTAATCCTAATAAATTAGTAGGGAAACATGTTAAACCAAAAGATTGGAATCAACTTTTAGATAAAAAAGATGTAATTCTTGTTGATACTAGGAATTGTTTTGAAACATCCATAGGAACTTTCGATGGAGCACTCGTTCCAAATATCAATACTTTCAAAGAATTTCCTGGATTTCTGAAAACGTTGGAAGGTCAAAAAGAAAAAAAAATAGCAATGTTTTGTACTGGTGGAATAAGATGTGAAAAAGTAACTTCTTACATGCTGGAGGTAGGATTTAAAAAAGTTTTTCATCTAAAAGGGGGAATAGTAAAATACTTAGAAACAGTTCCTGAAAGTGAATCCAAATGGGAGGGAGAATGTTTTGTTTTTGATAATAGGGTTACGGTTGAACATGGAATGAAGGCAGGAACTTATGTTACATGTAATGCATGTGGAGAACCTTTGAATAATAAGGATATGGATTCTCCGAAGTTCAATAAAGGTATATCTTGTCCACAGTGTTACGATAAATTAACAAAAAAACAAATTGTTAAAGTCACTGAAAGACAAAAACAGGTTGAACTCGCAAAAAAAAGAGGAGGGATCCACGTTGGGGAATAGATTAATATTTTGTTTGTTCTTCTGTTTGACTTTGTCATGTGATAATCAATCGGAAGTTTTCATTGCGGATGCTGTATTCGTAGATTCTATGAATAAACAAATTGGTAGGGTGGAAATAATAGAACAAGGAAGAGGTTCAAATTTTAGAATCGAATTAAGTTCTCTTAATCATGGATATTATGCAATGCATATTCATGAGAAAGGAGTTTGTGAACCCCCAAACTTTACGACGTCTGGAAATCATCATGGTCTGAGATCCGATGGAACATTCGCAGGAGATTTTAAACCAATTAATATCAAGAAAGAGGTTAATAGGTATACTAACAAGATTAAAGATTTCAATAAGATTATTTTTTTGCCTGATATTTTTTTAAATCCCAGCTCAGAATCGTCTATTATGGATGAAGATGGTTCATCAATTATTGTTCATGAAAATATGCACGGAGGGGCTAGGATTGCTTGCGCGGTAATTAAAATTAGGAATTAAGAATATTTATTTAGTTCTCCAGACTTATTTAATATATTTAATTCATCAAAACCACCAATAAATTTATTATTTATTATTATTATCGGAACTGTTTTCCAATTATACTTATTTGAAATCTCCAATCTGAGTTCCCTATCTGACGTCAGATCAATTTCTTTAAATTCAAGCCCTTTTACTTTTAGTAAATTTTTTGCGGCTATGCAGAAAGGACACGATTCAGTTGTGTAGAGCTCAATTTCCACTATCGGAATCCTTCCTATAAAACAAAGCAATAGTAAAATAAAAAATTAATATAGCAAAAAAATCTTGAATTAAAAATACTTCGATTTCTTTAAATCTTAGCATTCCTAATTTTGCAATTGAGATAAAACAATAAATTAGAAATACGAAAAAACTTAAGAAAATGCCTTTAACGATTCTACCAAATTTAATCCTATCATAGAAAATGATATACAGAGAACCTAGCATAACCGAACATAAATAAAAAATTATTATTGAATAGAATGCATTCTGTGGAAAGAAATAATTTATTTTAGAAAAATAATATAAAATGTCTATAGAGTCGAATGGGTAGAATGCATTTGTATAAAATAAATAAGTCAATAATCCCGCAACAGCAACAGCTAGAAGAAAATTTAAAAAACTTAATAATAAACCTATTACTTTTTTGAACACTTAGGTTTAGATTAATTGAAAAAAAAAGAAAAAAAAAGAGTTAAAGAAATATAATAAATTACGTAAGCTACAACCAACAACCGATATTGACCAGCGGGTGCTCCATTCGTAACAATCCATTGGTTGCTAAAATTAATCAAATCCTAGCAACCAAACATGAACTTATTAATTTATAAAACCACGACTTAGAACTTTCTTAGTCGGCGAGCCCATTCTTTCTTTTTGTTGGACCCTTTTCTGGACGACCAAAGTCAAGGCCGACTATTGCTGCCCAGTTTTGTGATCCAGCAACGTGTCCTGCATAGCCTCTTGCGTTCTGAGGATTGTGTGCACTTTGACCTGTATCTATACTCACGCGCCTAGCCCAATTTCTCATTGGGGAATTTTGTTGATCTGGCATATTACACCTCCATCTAGGTTAATTGTATCAAATGGCAATTCCAAATTCAATAAACATTATTTAATCTTCTAATTCTTCAATTATTAGGCTAGTTAAGGGAGTAGCAATACATAGCAAGGCCATATTATTATCGATATCTTCTTTAGTTAAGCTATTTGGGTCGGGAGGGTGAATATATTTTATTTCCCCTTTTATAATCTTTGCCATACACGTGGTACACATACCTTGCATGCAACTATAAGGAAGCTTCAATCCTTGATTATTTGAAGACGTTAGTATTGATTCACCTTCTATTATGTCTATGGTTTTATTTAATTTTACAAACTTAATTTGATGAACTTTTGACATCGTTAACTCTCAATTGATTTCTATTGCAGCACTTATTGGCTAAAATATATAATAATTGAAATGGTAACTTATAGAAACAAAGAACTTTTTGTCGAGAATGTTAGTTTTAAAACTTTAGCTAGCACATATGGAACTCCTTGCTATATATATAGTAAAAAATATTTAGTAGAACAATTTAGTGATTATAAAAATGCCTTTAAAGGTTATCCCCAAACTATCATTTGCTATTCGGTAAAAGCTAATTCTAATTTATCGATTTTAAAAGTATTCAAAGAAATGGGTTCGGGTTTTGATATTGTGTCAGGGGGAGAATTGGAAAGAGTTATCGCGATTGGAGCCAATCCAAAAAAAGTAGTTTTCTCTGGAGTAGCTAAATCAAACGAAGAAGTAAAAAAGGCCATTGAATTTGGAATTCTATTTTTTAATGTCGAATCTTTTGATGAACTCGAGGTAATTAATAAAATTGCAAAGAAAACTAGACATGTCGCTGAAATATCTATAAGAGTTAATCCTGACATAAATCCTAAAACTCATCCCTATATTTCTACTGGTTTGAAATCAAGCAAATTTGGAATACCAATTAGGCAATCTTTTGAAATTTACAGAGAAGCAAAGAAGATGAAAAATATAAAACTAATCGGTATCGATGCACATATAGGCTCACAAATTTTGGATCTTGATCCTTTTGAGGACTCTTTAGAAAGATTGGAGAATCTATATTTCAAACTTAAAGATGAAAATATAAATATAGATTTTATTGACATAGGCGGAGGTCTAGGAATTAAATATAAGGACGAAGATCGCCCGCCGTCCAAAAAAAAATTTGCTCAGAAAATTATTAAAAGAATGAAAAGAATTAATTGCAAATTGCTACTTGAGCCTGGTAGGTCTCTTGTTGGAAATTCTGGCTATCTTCTTACAGCGGTTGTGTACAAAAAAAATAATTACAAAAAAAACTTCTTGATAATTGATGCTGGTATGAACGATTTGTTAAGGCCTGCACTTTATGGATCATATCATAAAATTAGTAAAGTTATTCGATCCCACAAGGATGAAAAAATTTACGATGTTGTTGGCCCAATCTGTGAGACGGGAGATGTAATAGCAAAGAATTTATCTATGAATGATGTGAAATTAGGAGACATTTTAGTTATACATTCTGCTGGTGCTTATGGGGCTACTATGTCATCAAATTACAATACAAGACCCAAAATTCCAGAAATCCTTGTCTCCGGAAACAAAACATTTTTAATAAGAAAAAAAGAGACCATATCTCAAATTTTAGAAAATGAGGTAATTATATAATATGAATGATTCATTAATAATCTCAATTTTTGATAAAGGGGGGTTTTTTGTATATCCAATATTATTATGTTCAATAATTGCCCTATCAATTTTTCTTAAAAGACTATATTTAACTAGAAGAAAAAATATATTTACCCTCGGTTTTTTGGGAAAATTAGAAAATTATATTTCTGAGGGTAATTTTGATAGTTGTATTGTTTTTTGTCAAAAAGATGGATCAGTTTTTTCAAAAATAGTTGTCACTGCGTTACTTAATAGAAGTAAGCCGACCAATGAATTAGAGAAAATAATTGAGGATGAAGGTGTAAGGCAAATATTTGATCTTTCAAAATCTAACGAAATACTAGGATCTCTAAGTAACATTAGCACGCTCCTTGGTTTATTGGGAACAATATCCGGAATGATTACAGTTTTTCAAGTGATAGCTACCCAACCTGTAGTTGACCCTCCTAGTTTAGCGGGAGGTATATCCGAAGCATTGTACACTACTGCATTTGGCTTGCTTGTGGCTATCCCAACTTTTATTGGGTACAAATTTTTGGCAGAAAGAATTAATGAAATCGCTATGATGCTCCAAGCTGAATCTATGAAATTATTATCAAGGATAAAAAATTAATTCTATGAATTTTACTAAAAATATTCAAGATAATAAATTAAACCTAGACCTTACACCAATAATAGATGTCGTATTTAATCTTTTGATTTTTTTTGCGTTGTCTTTGAACTTTAGTGAAATTACTTCGAGTTTGAATATCAAGTTGCCAAAGGCGAAGTCTTCTGAAGTAATAACTGATCAACAAATTGTCATCAGCATAGAAAAGGGCAATAAAATCTCAATCAACGATAAAGCAGTTTTTCTGGATCAAATTCCAACATATTTGTCAAACGAGAACCAAAATAAGGTAGTTGTTATCAAAGCTGACACAACTATAGATCACGGATTTGTCGTACAAATTATGGATATAATTAAACAATCAGGGTTCAAAAAACTAGGAATAGCAACCAAGAAAGTAGAATAAGAAATTTTCTATGAACAATACAAAATTTTAAAAAATAAAAATGAAAAAGAATTCAAATATGCTTTTGGGTTATTCATTGGTAATTGGAACAGCGTTCTTTACGGCTTTTTCATATATTTTTGGAACAATGGTGTCACTTGATTTGTACCCTGAGACAATTGCATTTTATTGGTTTTTCGGAGCCTTTTTGGTTGCTCTTGTCAAAAGATGGATATTCTCGATTTTTGACACTAAATATAAGATTTCTATATCCGACTTAAGAAAATATTCCCTAGTAATGGGGATATCGTCGGTAGCTACAATTTTTGGTATGGTTTTCTGGGTAATAGCTTTGCGGGAAATAGGCCCACCGATGACTTCTTTTCTAATGAAGTTTCAAGTTGTATTCTCCGTAATATTAGGATTCTTATTTTTAAATGAAAAACTAAGAAAGCTAGAAATTTTTGGTATTTTTCTAACCCTTATAGGAGGACTTGTAATCACTTATGATATTTCTCATTTTGAACTTAAGGGTGGATTGTTCGCAATATTCGCTGCTTTTTCTTATTCTTGTCTTTTTCTAATAGTGAGAAAACTGGGTTCAAAATTAAATATGATGATAGTTGCTACATTAAGATCATTAGGAGTTGCTATTCTTGCCGTGGCTTATCTACTCTTTACAAATAAATTCCAATTTCCGTCCGGTTTAGATCTCGCATATATGTTTATTGGGGGAACATTTGGGGCATATATAGGTAAAGCTTTCCAATTTCAGGCGATTAAGCTTGTTGATATCTCTAGAACAACAGCGATTACTCCGCTTGAAGCGGTTTTTGTAATTGGTCTAACTTTTGTATTTTTTGATACGATTCCAAGTAGTATTAAATTAACTGGCGGTGCTCTAATAATTTTGGGAGTGCTTTTTCTCTTAATCTTTAGAAATGAAAATGTAGGCTAAAAAATATTAGTTTTTAATTTATTTTTTGTTTTGTGTCTCTTTGTTGCTAATTGAATGAGATTGTCAATTAGTTTTTTATACTTAATTCCACTATGTTCTAATAGTTTTGGATACATACTGATTGAGGTAAAACCAGGAATAGTATTGATTTCGCTCATAAAAAGCTTTGGACTTTTGATGTTTTTTGTTTTTCCATATAAAAAATCAATCCTAGCCATCCCTTCGCAGCCTATAATCTTGTAGGCTTCTATCGCATTTTTTTCTATTTCTTTTTTAAGGGACTTGTTTTTTTGGGATTTGTCAAAAGGTATTTCAAATTGTGATTTTCCATCAATATATTTTGCATTATAATCATAGAATTCAGAAGATGGAATTATTGAACCAGGACTCGATACGATACAATTTTCATTGCCTAGCACGCCTACTTCTATCTCATATGGATTTATAACGGCTTCCTCGACAAGTATTTTGCTAGAAAATCTAAAACTTTCTTTGATTTTTAAAACTAGCTCTTTCTTTGTCTTTACTTTATAGATTCCAACGCTTGATCCAAGATCTGCTGCTTTAACAAAACAAGGAAGTTTGATTTTTTTTAATGAATTTCTTACAATTTCTGCTTGATTCATTTTCCATTCGTACTTTTTAATCTGAATGAATGAAGGAGTTCTTATATTAATATTCTCTAGAATTCTTTTGGTTACGATTTTGTCCATACAAATTGCCGAACTACCTACGTCACTCCCCACATAAGGTTTGTTGATTATTTGTAACAAACCTTGAATAGATCCATCTTCTCCGCCTGTACCATGAACAATTGGGAAATAAACATCGATATCTACATTCTTAATAATTTTATTATTTTTTATTATTGATAAATCTTTACTTTTACCGAGTGGAAAAACAATTCTATTTTTTGTCGGCTTAAATTCTAGCTTGCTTTTTTTTGTAATGATTTTTGACTCTCTGAATGAGCCTTTTTTTTCTATGTATATACCAATTATTGTATATTTCTTTTTATCTATATTGTTCAATATTGAATTAGCTGAAATTATCGATATTTCATGCTCTACCGATTTTCCACCATATATAAGACATACTCTCATCAGTGATATTAAATCAATAATACTCTTAAATTAATTAATTGTTTATTATTCTTCATAATTTGGTAAAATAAAAATATCGATTTTTTTAATATCTTTGTCAATAATTTATAAGATATGCATAAGGGGGAAAAGTCAAATGTCTACCAAAGTAGTTATAAGTGAGCCTTTGCGTACAGCGATTGGAACTTTTGGAGGTACTCTCCAAGACGTTCCCGCAGTAGATTTAGGAATTACCGTTGTTAAGGAAATTTTAGAAAGAAATGAGATTGACCCAACTCAGGTTGACGAATGCATAATGGGGAACATATTGGGGGCAGGCCAAGGGCAAAACCCCGCTAGGCAGGTTGCTTTAGGAGCTGGTCTTGACTATGACACGCCATCTTATACTTTAAATCGTGTTTGTGCTTCGGGTGTTCAATCTGTTGCAAATGCTACTCAAGCAATTAAAGCCGGAGATTCAGATTTGGTTATTGCTGGTGGTATAGAAAATATGAACCTAGCCCCATTCCTCTTACCTAAGGCAAGATATGGGTACAAAATGGCTATAAATGCTAAAGATGAGATTCTGGATGGAATGGTACATGATGGACTTTGGGATATTTTTAATGATTACCATATGGGTATCACCGCAGAGAATCTTGCAGAAAAATATAAGATTACCAGGGAGCAACAAGATCAGTTTGCAATTGAAAGTCAAGGTAAAGCAAAAAAAGCAATAAGAGGCGGAGTATTCAAAAAAGAAATCGTACCCGTTCCATTGAAAAAAGGTGTCTTTGATATAGATGAACATCCTAGAGAAGTATCAATGGCTGCATTAAGCAGGCTCAGACCAGTTTTTATTCCTGACGGTACGGTAACTGCCGGCAATGCATCGGGTATTAATGATGGAGCAGCTGCTATGCTGGTTTCATCAGAGTCAAAGGCAACGGAATTAGGTCTTAATCCAATTGGTGAAGTCATTTCTCTTGCAGTTGCGGGCGTTGACCCGGCTATCATGGGGATTGCTCCTGTCGCGGCGATGAACAAGGCACTTGCTAAAGCTGGATTGACAATTGATGATATTGATTTAATTGAATTAAATGAAGCTTTTGCCGCACAATCATTGGCCGTTTTAAGTGATTTTCCGATTCCTGCAGAAAAGTTAAATGTAAATGGAGGAGCCGTTGCTCTTGGTCATCCAATTGGTGCATCTGGAACAATTTTGATTGTTAAACTTTTACATGAGATGCAAAGAAGACAAGTCAAAAGAGGATTGGTTTCTTTATGTGTTGGAGGCGGACAAGGTATTGCTATGGTTTTAGAAAATCCAAATGCTTAACCTTTAAGACAAAATGTCGGATGATAGAAAAACTCAAAGTACGGATGTATTTAGTTCTCAACTTAATATTGAAACGAAAAAATTCTTTTTCGATTTGAAAGAGAATCGTAAGGGTCAATATTTAAGGATTACCGAGGTAAGTGGTGGTAGATCAAGCATAGTTATTCCGGTGAATGGTTTGAAAGATTTTCAAGATCAAGTACAAGGAATAATTGATAAGGCCTCGAAAAAATAACTCATATTTGTAGGCTTTCTATACTTTTGATCTGATATTTGTTCTTTACAATCCTTGCCTTGTTATTAGACAAAAATACTTCATTTTTGTCAACGTTTTCACGGTGATTCAAAAACCCCAATGCAAAAGTTATATTATCTTTTGGTAGATATACCTTGCTTGAAATATGACCTATGTCTTCATCTTTATTATTTTTAATAACTTGATTAATTTGCACATTACTTTTTGTTTTCATGCAAGCAAGCGTTCTTTTTACTTGACCTCTATATCTTATTCGTGCAATTATTTCCTGACCGATATAGCAACCTTTGGTAAAACTAATAGCTGACCACATATTTGCTTCGATGGGTATAACGCCGGAATGAATTTCGTAGGGGTAGCTAGGAATTCCGTTAATTATTTTCCATTGTACATATAGCTCCTCGTCCATTATTTCTTCTTCTAGTGCTTTTTCGTGACCTCTTTCGATAAATATAATTTTAAAGTTTTCTTCTAAAGAAATTGGAGAATTAAAACTAAGTAGATTGTCCAAATCGCATCCTTTTGCTTTTAATATTTTGTAATCTTTTGACAAATTATTTATTTTGACGTCAAAAGACATTCTATATTTTGTAAGATATTCAATTAAAGAATCAATTTGATTGGAATTGGTTTGTATATAAATGGAATTGCCGTTGATTTTAAATATACAAATATCAAACAAAATTTTACCTTTATTGGTCAGGATTAGATTATGTATAGAGGCACCTTCTGATAGGTTTGTGACTTCATTGGAAGAGATTCCGTTTAAAAATTTGATATGATCCTTACCAGATAATCTTATCAAAGATTGACTCTTCAGTTCGAATATGAAATTTTCTTCTTCTAAGAAATCCATTAATTCGGCGGATGAAAATTCTCTCATTTATTCTCCAGTCTTGATTTTTTTTCTAAGATTTATAAAATAAGATACATAATATTTACCTACTTTGGAATTTTTTGTTTATTATAATAAGGTTAATATGGATTTTGAATTAGAAAATAAAGTCGTAATCATTGGTTCAGGAGCTGCTGGGTTGACAGCCGCTATTTATGCGGCTAGAGCCAATCTTGAGCCCTTAGTTTTTGAGGGATTCCAGGCAGGTGGTCAATTAACTATGACTACTGATGTTGAGAATTATCCAGGTTTCCCCAATGGTGTAATGGGTCCAAACTTAATGGACTTACTTAGAGAGCAAGCCCAAAGATTTGGAGCTAACTGTATTGCAGCTCAAGTTGAGAAAGTAGATTTTGATTTATACCCATATTGTTTAATGGTTAACGAGAAACAAATATATGCTGATTCTATAATCATCGCAACTGGGGCAACTGCAAAATTGTTAGATGTACCTGGAGAATCCAACTTGATTGGCAGAGGAGTTTCGACATGTGCAACTTGCGACGGATTTTTTTATAAAGATAAAAAAATTCATGTAATTGGTGGTGGTGATAGTGCCATGGAAGAAGCGAATTTTCTCACTAAATTTGCTAAACAAGTTACGATTGTGCACAGAAGAGATCGGCTCCGAGCATCAAAAATAATGCAAGATAGGGCGAAATCAAATCCTAAAATTAATTTTCTTTGGAATGCCGAATTACACGAAATAATTGGTACTCAAAAAGATGGTACAAACTCTTTTTTCTATAAAGATGTAAAAACAAATAAAATTACGAAAGTCGAGACGGAGGGAATCTTCATTGCTATTGGACATAATCCAAACACAGAACTGTTCCTCAATAAAATCGATATGGATGATAGTGGTTATATTCTTACTGAAGGAAAATCCTCCAAAACAAACTTGAAAGGGATTTTTGCAGCCGGAGATGTTCAAGACGATGTATATCGTCAAGCTATTACCGCAGCTGGGAGTGGCTGTATGGCAGCAATAGATGCTGAGCGCTTTTTAGAAGAGGAGAAATAAGACTTATTTATGAATTATAGATCTTTTCCTAGAAATGATGATATCAAAGTATCAGAGGTTGGATTTGGTGTGTGGTCTGTCGCTACTAAATGGTGGGGAGTAGATGACGAAAAACTCGGGATCTCTTTACTGCAGCATGCTTTTAGTGAAGGAGTGAATTTTTTTGATACTGCAGATGTTTATGGAGAAGGATATGGAGAAGAAATATTAGCCAAAGCCTTTCCTAGATCAAGAGACAAGAGAATCTATGCAACTAAATTTGGATATGACATCTATGCAAATCCAGGTGAAAGAAAAGGTCATTCCGAACTCCCACAAAAATTTTCTGCCGATAAAATCAAATATTCATGTGAGCAAAGCCTAAAAAGATTAAAGACCGATTATATTGATATATATCAAATGCATAATCCAAGACTAGACTTCATAAATAATCAAGAAGTACTAGAAACACTTCATGGATTAATTAAAGAAGGCAAAATAAGATCTTTTGCTATGGCTCTGGGGCCTGATATTGGCTGGCTTGAGGAAGGACTTCAAGCAATGAACCATAATCCTATCGCGTTGCAAATAATTTACAATCTTCTTGAACAAGAGCCTTCCAGGTCTCTTTTTAAGAAATCTGAAGAGACAAAAACCGGTCTAATATCAAGAGTACCCCACGCATCTGGAATAATGGATGGAACTTTCACGAACGAAAAAATTTATTCAAAAGATGATCATAGAAGTCACAGAAAACAACTGTGGATGGAAGCGGGACTTAAAGTGAAAAAGGATTTTGAGTTTTTGTACAAAGATACTGGAACAACAATCAGTCAAGCCGCGATTCTCTTTCCATTATCTGTGTCAAACATATGTACCGTATTGCCGAATTTCACAACACATGAAGAAGTAGATGAATTTACTAAAGTATCAGAACTTACTCCTTTCTCTAGGGAGGAAATCGACCAAATTGAATATTTATGGAAAAATTCTCATTCGAAGATTCTTGACCAACCATTTTCCAACAGTTTAACAAAACCTACCCCTTTATAAATCTTGGGAAGTTTTCTCTTTAATTGCCCTTCTATAAAAGTAGGTTCCTATAAGTAAAGTACATAAATTTCTTACGACTAGGGAAATAGCGGCACCATCGTGTTTTAAGATATCTACTAGAGAGAACAACGAAAAACAATAAATAACTGTTGTTGCAGCAGTAATAAAAGTCAAATATTTTGCTTTTCCAAGTGCAAGCATTGATGGATTAACCCAATAAGAAGCATTATGGATTATCATAGCTAAAATAAGAATTATTAAAGCAGTTTCTGCGGCAACAAATTGCTCTCCAAAAAAAACGAAAAGTATTTCATAGGAAAAAATATAAATTATAATTCCAATGACCAACGATGAGATTAGAATCATCCTCAGTGATTCTAATATTAATCTCTTATAGTTATTAAAATCTTTTTCGGCATTCAATCTAACAAATTCTGGAAATATTATCTCAAGTGCTGGATCCATTATCCTTCTTATTATTTTTACTATTGCCCTTGCAGCCCTATATAATCCGGCATAAATGGGCCCGACAAAATAACCAACGATTACTACACCTAAGTTTTTATCATTGGCTAAATTTAAGATGTTTGAAAAATGTGCATTGAGCATGAATTTGATATAATCTTTTCTCTCGTTTTTATTGAGTAAATTATGAATCTTAAAGTTTATTCTTTCTTTTGCTAATATATTTTGTAGATATATACACCTAAGAGACATTCCTACTAAGCTCGATAAAACAAACGATAGAAGTAGAAATTTAATGCTAAAAATTGTATAAAGACAAATTAGGATTAAAAATAATCTAAAGAAATTAGTACTGACATTTATTTTAAATATAGAATTGTATTGATTATAAGTTCTTAATATTCCATCTATGGTTTCAGTAGTTGATGTGAACAATACTGAAAATGAATATATAACCAATAAAATAATTACATCTTTTTCAAAATTAAAAAATTGGTCTACAAGAAAATATAAAAGAAAGATAATTAAACTAAAAGATAATAGAGACGAGAGGGAAGACAAGATAATCGAAAAAGATAAGTACCTAGAAACACGATCTTTGTTTTGAATATTTTCTCCGATAAATTTTACACTTGTATCCCATATTCTGAAACTAAATACTATATTTAAGATTTCTATACTAGAAACAATGATTGAAAAAACACCAAATTCTTTTACTCCGAGGAATCTTCCTATTATTAAAAGAGTTAGTACGGATGCTAAACCACCTATAATTTTTGTGAATGCAAGAACTTTGTAGTTTCTTAGTATTCTTTTTTTTATCTCTTCAAATTTCATTTTATTTGCTTAATTTTAAAAAGATTCTTTGCCGCATTCTGCTTAATAAAAGTAATTATACTGTCATCAAAAAAATGAATTTTCTTATTTTCAGATAGACAATTTAAACCTCTATCTCCCGATAGAGTCTCGTATGGTTTTTTGCAAAAATTTGCGATGTTGAAGTATATTTTCTCAAATCCTTCTATTCTCTTGTTAAACTCTTTTCGAGTTTCTACTTTGCTAAACAATGGCAAATAGTAGGGTTTAATAGGAACGATATCTTGTCTTAGATAATCCAAGTCTCTTTCTCCAAAAATGACCGTAGCCCCTTCTTCGACTCCACTATATTTTTTTGTGATTTTTTCAATCCTTTTATTGTAATTTATTTCTGTGTAAGAATATTGTTTATAAACAATGTTGAAAGAAAATGAAAATATTGCCGTAACGCATAATATTAAATAAATTTTATTAAATTCTTTAGAGTACATATTTTCCCTAGAAAGAAATTTAAACAATAGCCCTAGCGCAATTAAAAGAGTTGATGGGAATAAAATCCTGTATGAAAATGGAGAAAACCAAATAGTCAATCTCCACAAAAATACTATAGCCAAATATAGTATTCCTGAAGATAGAAATTTATTTGAGATATTATTTAGAGATAAATCTGCAATCTTATTCTTCAAAAGATGCTTGGTTAACGAATATGCTAGATATAATGATAGAGCTGACGATGAAATTGAGACCATTAAATTTTGATTCAATCTTACGCTCGCCATAACTAGATTAAATTCTTCAAGGATTTTTTTTATAAATTGGACTGATATATCTTGCCATAACTCGTATGTTATATATGCATGGGGATAAGTGATATATCCTGATGAAATTTTATTCATCAATAAATAGATCAAAACATATATAGATGAAGAGATCAGTAATGCCGTAAGATATTTTGGATATTTTTTGTTTTTTCCAAGAGCTTGAAATATCAATAAAAGATTAAATATTAGTAAGTAAGCGCCAATATATCTACTTGTAAATGTTAGGACAAAAGCAAAAAATACATAGAGTAAATTTCTTTTGGATTGAAAATTTTCGAGTTCATAAATTCTTAATATATATAGAATCAAACCAAGTGCAAATAAGCTTTCGGTTAAAGTATAGGAAAATATATTAAGAAAACTTCCTGATAGAAAGAGAATTCCGATTATAGAAAACCCAACTTTCAAATATCTCTTGACTGAAAAAATAATTAGAATAGCACAGATGATGTTAAGTAATTTTGAGGACCAGAAAACACTAAGTTGGGATATTTTAGACACTAGAAAAATTAATAAAGGATAACCGACTGGCCATGTACTAAAAAAATTTTTAATTCCACTATTAGTCCAAGAATAAACATGAAACCCATTATCATTTTTCAATGACTGAGCCAATTTAAGAAAGTGAGTTGAGTCTGATGTTAGGAAACCGTTTGTATCAAAATATGAATTGGAAATTATAGAGTAAATTAAGCCAGCGATTGTAAAAGAAAAAATAAATTTTTCGTTTCTACTGAAATTAATTTTGTTTAATTCATCAGCCATTTTGATAATTCTATATTAATTTAATTTTATTTAACATCAATATTATCAATAAATATAATTGTTTGACTAATTGGTCAATTGAATTTATTATCCTTGACAATCCAATGTTCAAAATCCTTAAGTATCTCTTCTCACTTTTGGAAGATACAAAAACTTATAAATGGGCGGTCGTCGGTCTCTTTGCTCTAGTATGCGACTACAATCTATATAATTTTCTACTCTCAAGGATTGATATGGATTTAGCAAAAGCTACATCAACTTTTTTGGGAGTGAATATATCGTTTCATTTTAACCGCTTCTGGACCTTTGAATCGATATCAAGTTATATAAATGATCTGAGAAGATATGTTGCTCTATATTCTGTCACGATTTTAGTAAATGTTTATACCAACAA
This sequence comes from Candidatus Dadabacteria bacterium UBA1144, assembly GCA_002311855.1. Classification (GTDB taxonomy): domain Bacteria; phylum Desulfobacterota_D; class UBA1144; order UBA1144; family UBA1144; genus UBA1144. Next base: position 443,103 of record DCAB01000012.1, read on the forward strand.
AATTGTGTATATGATATTGCTGGATGTATATCATAATCATATTCAGAACCAATTAATGCAACGAGGTACAATCATTAATATTGCCTACTTTGCTGCCTTGTGTGTTTCTGTGATTATAGGATATTTTGGTCAGAGACTTTGGGTTTTTAAAAATAGATTAAACTAGGTTATATTTTTTAGATAAATGAAGAAAATTTTATTGACTGGTGCTGCTGGATTTATCGGGTATCATCTATCTGATTTTTTACTTAACAAAGGCTTCGAAGTTTACGGACTAGATGACCTAAACAATAATTATGATAAAAGAATTAAACAATGGAGAATTTCTCAATTGGTTGGTAAAAAAAATTTTCATTTTACCAAAATCAATATCGTTTCACCGTTGAATCTTAATGAATATTTTAGGAAAAACTTCAAATCGAATAAGCTTGATGCAATTATTAACCTGGCTGCAAGAACGGGTGTAAGGAAATCTACTTTAGATCCGGATTCATATTACAGATCTAACGTTATTGGGGTTCTCAATTTGGTTAAATTAGCAAATCGTTACTCAATTAAGAGCTTTGTTCATGCTTCAACATCAAGTGTGTATGGCAAAAGTAGAAAGAAAAATTTTAAAATTACAGATGATACAAATAGGCCTCTATCAAATTATGCTGCTTCAAAAAAAGCATCCGAAGTTTTACTCTATGCGTATCATATGCTCCATAAGCAAAATATTACCATATTGAGACTTTTTACTGTCTATGGTCCTGCTGGCAGACCTGATATGAGTCCATTTATCTTTATCCAATCCTCAATTAATTCAGACCCAATTAATTTGTTTGGTACGGGGAAACAACAAAGAGATTTTACTTATGTTGACGATGTTATTGTTGGGATTTATAAATCACTGAAATTAAAAGGGTACAATGTTCTAAATTTAGGCAACAATAAGCCAATTTCGATAAACCATCTTATTGTGAAGATATCCGAATTATCAAAAAACAAAATAAAAATCAACAAAAAGCCTCCAAATCCGGAGGATGTTCCTTTCACCGCGGCCAATATATCGAGAACAAAACAATTAATTGGATGGGCTCCTAAAACGGGAATAGATCAAGGACTTCAAAAAACTCTCAAATGGCATTTAAAAAACAAAGAATGGTTAAGCAAGATAAAGATTTAATAGAAGATTTGGTAAAGATCTCAAAATATTTTGGACAAAGATTTGATTTGATTCAGGCTGCTGGCGGAAATTCTTCTATAAAAATTAACAAGAGAATGTTTATTAAGTCCAGCGGATATTCCTTATCGGAGGTTGAACTTAAGAATGGTTATTCTGTTCTCCGGAATGATAAATTGACCAACTTCCTATACAAGATAAAGAATTATATTGTTAATAGTCGGATAGAAAAAAAGTCTTTCCATATTTTGAAAGATTCTATTATAAAAGGAGATAATCCATCAATAGAGACTTTCTCGCACTCCATTCTGAAGAAATTTACTATTCACCTCCACCCAATTGCAAGCAATATAATTTCCGTGAATCGAGAGTCAAAAATTTTTTTTAATCAAATATTTTCTAAAGAAATAAGTGATGGAATTATATTTTATATCAAGTATAGAACCCCAGGTATAGCCCTGGCGACTGAAATAACTAATCACTTATTACCTTATGATGAAAAGATAAAGATGAATAAATCTGTCGTGCTTTTTTTAGAAAACCATGGACTTATTTGCTCATCTGACGATAAGAAGGAACTAATAAAATCTGTGGAAAGAATTATGAAAAAATTTGAAAATTTTTTAAATATCGATTTAAAAAGATATAAATTTACTACAAAAATATCTAAAGTTTTGTGGGAGCAAAATTATAAAAATCTAGTTTCTTATTATAGTGAAGATTTGATATTAAATAATTTTCTTAAATCAAAAAATCTTGATAAAATCCTAAAGCCTTTAAATCCAGACGGATTACTATATTGTGGGGAAAGTCCTTTGATTGTCAGGGGACCACTTGAAAAAAATATTTTATCTTACATAAAAAAATTTCATACTTACCCAAGAGTTGTAATTACAGGTAAGAATATTTATTTTGTAGCTCCCAATGTCTTAAAAGCCAGAGAAATAGAAGATGTTTTCAAATCTCATTTGTATTTTGATCATTACGGACAAACCAAACGCCCACTTCTAAAAAAACATATAAACAAACTTGATTCCTACAATCCTCAGAAGAACAGACTAAGATTTTGGTTTGATTATGACAAATAACTTACTAATTCTATGTCTATTCTCTGAAATAATTTTATAAGATTTTTTTCTAATAGCATTAGGTACCATCTTCAATATTTTAAAAACGATTGATGAGCTTTTGTTTGTGCGCATTGATTCTAACACTGCATCCGAACCAGAAAAATATTTATTGTCAGATTCAAAAACCATTTCTTTTTTTATAAAATTTTCTTTTTTCAACTCATCAATATCTAAAATTTCTATCTTGTTAATTTCGTTTGATTTGATATATGCGGCATATTTTAGACAAATATCACAAGATTTATCTATATAAAGTTTTTTCATAATTAAACTAATTCTATCTTTTAATGATAGAATATTCCAAGCCGCTTGTAGTGTAATGGATAACACACTTGACTTCGGATCAAGTAATTGGGGTTCGAGTCCTCACAAGCGGGTATTAAATTTCATATTCCATAATTGGCTTTGCACCTACAATATTATCATTTATCACCGAGGTTAACAGCTTCCTAATCTTATCGGGCTGGGTGATTTTGAGGCAATTGTCCAATGCTGATTTACAATCTTGATATGATAAATCATGGATAACACTTTTTATTTTCGGTATGGAATGATAATTCATACTTAATTCATTAACGTCCAAACCGATAAAAACGGGCAAACACGCTATATTGTTAGCCATTTCTCCACAAACTGAAACATATTTCTGATTGGAAACACTATCCATTATAAATTTAAGCATTCTTATAACGGATGGTTGAAAGGGAGAAAAAATCTCACCTAAATTCTCATTTGTTCTGTCAGCTGCAAGAGTGTATTGTATCAAGTCATTTGTTCCTATACTTAAAAAATCGACATAATTGCATATTTCAGGAATAAGCATTGCTGCCGAAGGTGTTTCTACTACAACGCCAATGGGTACATTCTTTTCTAATGTAAAACTCTTTTTTAAATTATCTATGATGCCAATTGATTCGATAATTTCATCAATTGTAGATATCATGGGGAGAAGTATTCTTATAGTTTTCTTTTTATCCTGTGCAACTTTAAGTATTGCATTAATTTGAGAAATAAAAATTTCCTTATTTGCTAGTGAATACCTTATTCCCCTTAGACCTAGAGCAGGATTATTTTCTTGATGATTTAAATTTCCACTTTTATCTCCCCCGGTATCAAGTGTCCTTATGGTGGTTTCATTAAATAAATTATCCTCAAATAGGTTCAAGTAATCTAGGTATTGTTCTTCTACTGAAGGAAACTGCTCTTTTCTGGTAAATAGAAATTCTGTCCTGTACATACCAATACCTTCCGCTCCATACTTTTTTGCCACCTTTAGCTCTGAAGTCAATTCAATATTGGCTCTAATTGAAATAACTTTCTTATCTTTTGTCTCACCTGACAATTTTGAAAAACTAAGTAGGCTTTCTTCCAGAGAGACATACCTATTCTTTAAATTTTCCATCTCACCTTTTTCGGATTTCGTAACTTTCCATGTAGCTATACCCTTATATCCATCGACATAAATCTTTTGTCCTGGATTCAATCTAATGCTAATATCTCGTAAAGACATAATTGTAGGAAGACCCATGGATCTTGCAATAATAGCTGTATGAGATGTTGTTCCCCCCAAATCGGTAAGGATTCCTCTGACTTTATTGTTTTTAGAATATTTTAAAGCATCTATTGGAGACAAGTCGTGAGCAACAAGTATTATGTTGCCTTTGATGTCTGCTAAGGGTTCACTGGTTCCTCTTAAATTCTTCATTATTCTTTCAGCTATATAATAGAAATCAGCCAATCTTTCTCTCATGTACTGATCTCTAACTTTTGAAAATTCTTTGCTTTTATTGGTTAATACATTATTTAGTGCCCATTCAGCATTTATTAGCTTGGTTTCAATTGTGCTTATAACTTCTCCAGCTAGGATTTCATCCTCGAGTATGAGAATATTGAAATCAAGTATTTCTATATGCTCTATCTTGTATCCATAATCTTGATTAATCTTTAAACTGCTAATTTCACTCTTTGATATCTCAACGGCTTTTTGAAATCTATTTATTTCATTTATTATTTCATTTTTTTTAATTTTTCTTTTTTCAACAGCCATTTTCGCCTGATTGATTAATAGAACATTGCCTACTGCGAAACCAGGGGATATAGCAAGACCTCTTTTTTCTTCACTCAAGATTTCTCTCCAAATTTATCATTGAATAGTTTTTCGATTTCTTTAATTGCTTTTTTCTCATCCAGTCCTATAGCTTGAATATCAATCTCCGAATTAACACTAGCAACCAATGACAATATCCCCAATATGCTTTTGCCATTTGCGCGGAGATTTCCTCTTGAAATTGTAATCTCAGAGCTAAATTTATTGGTCAATTGAACAAGTTTTGATGCAGCTCTTGCATGGAGACCTAATTTATTAGAAATCGTTATTCTTTTTAGCATCGATTAGTTTAGCAAATTAATTAAAGTACGTGATATTCTCTTGGTAAACTTGTCATTGACGATTATATCATTTTCATGATTCATTTGCATTGAAAAAGTTTCAGTTTTAAGTTCGATACGCAATGGAAGATGTATATCAAATTCTTTAAACAATTCATATTTTGAATATTTAATTTGCATTTTTCTTCCATTGTCAATTGATATCTCTTTTATCTGGTTCGTTTTTAAATTAATTATGCATTTATTTTTATTTTGAAGAATAATAAGTTCTTCACCCTCGATTCTATAAGTATAAGGACTATCAACGAAATCCAGAATATTTAATCCTAATAGTATATTATTCAGCTCTTCGATCTCCAAAGAGAGATTCATGCGTTTTTTGTTGAATATGCTTAAATTAAAATTATTGATATCTCTGACTCTATCCCTTTTCCCTTTTCTTTTATATACAATTGATTCCCCACTCGAATTAAATTCTGCTATTTTAATCTTCCATATTGCAAATATATCAACATGTATCTTTGATTTTTTCTCTATATAAAAATGTTGTTGTAATTTGAATCTTTTTCGAAATGGAAAATTGTAAATCACACTACCTTTAATTTCAGCAGTCTTTATTAATTTCTTTTTATCTTCTAATTTGTGAATTATTTCTTTGACTTTTTTATTGATACTCTTATCATTCGGATTGGTTAAATTGTCATTTCCATATGAGCTTAATCCTGAGCAAGATATAGATAATATAATTAAAACTATTCTAATTATTGATTTCATTTGACTTAAATTAAAACCCATTGAAGATTCTAGCTCTATTCTAACCATTTCTAGGCATATTGACTAACATTATCAATTTGTTTAAATAACTAAATGGATTATATCGTAAATAAAATATTATCAGGGAAGAGAATTGACAAAACTGATGGATTAGAAATATTGAAAAATTTTTCTACAATTGAAATCGGTCAATTTGCCAACTTCTTAAAAAACAAACAGGGTATTAACAATGAAGTGAGCTTTGTTGTTGACACCAATCCGAACTACACTAACATCTGTGATACGGAATGTCTTTTTTGTGCGTTTTGGAGGCCTAAAGATGCATCGGATTCTTACACCCTATCATTAGATAAAATTATTGAGATTGCAAAGACATCATATCATAATGGAGTTACGACAATACTCCTTCAGGGAGGACATAATCCTTCTATTAAATTAAAATATTATTGTGATTTAATTAGGAGAATCAGAGAAGAGGTTCCTGGAATTCATCTTCATGCCTTTTCTGCACCAGAAATATATTCCATCGCAAAGTATTCCTCGATTACTACAGAAGAGCTTCTTAATCAATTTTGGGAGTTGGGGTTAAGAACTATTCCGGGCGGTGGAGCGGAGGTCTTGTCTAATAAAACAAGAAAAAAAATAAGCCCACTAAAAATTTCTGCAGACGAATGGATTCGAATCATCAAAGAAGCACATGCTATAGGATTTAAAACAACGGCTACTATGATGTTTGGTCACGTAGAAGAGGATGAGGACATCATAGAACATCTGTCAGTGATTAGAAATCTACAAGATGATACTAATGGATTTTTATCTTTTATCCCTTGGACATTTAAACCAGAAAATACTTTTATGGAAAGAACTATAACAACCGAAATAGGCAGTGATAGATACTTAAGAGTTCTTGGGCTATCAAGAATTTTTCTTGATAATTTTAAATACATTCAAAGTTCGTGGTTTACGCAAGGTTTTAAAGTAGGAGGTATCGCATTATATTACGGGGCAAACGATGTTGGTGGAACTTTGCTCCAAGAAAATGTTCTGAAATCTGCGAATAACCCCTACAGAGCAAATATTGACGATATAGTTCACTTAATTAAATCGGAAGGTTTTATCCCTATTCAAAGAAATACTTTTTATGAACCAATTAAAATTTACTAAACATTATACAATTCTTCTTTAAATGAGTTGATTTCTTTTTTATGTGACGAGGAATTATTTTGCCAATTGCAAATCGTTTTATACATATCATGAATAAATATTTGTAGATTTTTTCCCCTAACGTTCCATTTGTTATTCAACGAGAACATTGAAATAAATTTTTTTGAAAAATAGACTTGTTCATATTGTGTGGACTTGTTCTCACTTCTTTGGAACCTGATACTGCAATAACAGTCAGCAAAAATTATGCTATATCTTTCATTCAGTCCTAATCTTAATGAAGCGGCGATAACCATTCCTTGACAAATGGCAGAAAACAAATCAGATTCAACATTTTTAGATAAATTAAATTTTCTAAATAAATTATCACCCAATACCGCCTTACCTTTATATATTAATCTTGGAATATCTTCATTGTGAATCATGTCTTCTTCGAATTCACCTATATTGCCACATAGGATAAGACTTTCTCTTATCTCGTCCCACGTACTTTTTTTAGTGGTCTTTAATTTATTCTCCATTTTCTATCCAATTATAACTTAGTTTGAATAAACCTTTTATTATATGTAAAATAGATAGTGTTTTCGTGGTGTGAATTAAATGAATTTTGCTGATTTGGAAAAAAGATTACTCGATAAACGTGAGTCTATTACTTTTGATGAGGCGATGGAACTCACCAATATTTCTAATGATAAACTTTTAGAGTTAACAAGTTTGGCTAGGAAGGTAACGCTCAAATATAAAGGTGATGGAGTCTTTCTAAGATCAATAATTAGTGCCAAGACAGGAGACTGTTCCGAGGATTGTTCCTTTTGTTCTCAGTCCGTACATTTTTCGTCACCTATATCAAAACACCCTTTTTTGGATCCAGATGAAGTTCTTCAGGCAGCTATACAATCTGAAAAAATAGGTGCTTTTGATTTCTGTATTGTTATAGCCGTCAAAGGGCCAAATAAGCAACAGTTTAAAAAAGTATTAGAATCTATTGAGTTGATTAAGAAAAATACCAAACTTGAAATCGGGTGTTCCTTGGGTAGCCTGACTGAAGAACAAGCTTTTGGGTTGGCCGAAGCAGGTGTATGGAGATATAACCATAACATAGAAGCATGTAGAGAATTTTTTCCTAATATCTGTTCTACTCATACTTATGATGACAGAGTTAATACTGCCAAACTTGTTAAAAAGGCAGGTATGGAGCTTTGTTGTGGGGGTATTGTTGGGACAGGTGAGAGCGTTAATCAAAGAATTCAACTAGCATTTGAAATCAAAGAACTGAATCCTCATACTGTTCCCATCAATTTCTTAAACCCAAGACCAGGAACCCCCTTAGGGCACTTAAAACCTCTCCCGAGTATTGAAGCAATTAAAACTATAGCTATTTTTAGGCTTATAATGCCTGATAAAGTTCTGATGTCGGGGGGAGGAAGAGAGATTACCTTAAGGGATCTCCAGTCTCTGGGTATCATGGCTGGCTCAAATGGCATGATTATAGGAAACTATCTAACAACGATGGGACGTGCACCCGAGGAAGACCTCAAAATGATTGAAGATCTTCAAATGCCCATTAGGGATAGATACACCTAAGACCTATAATGACCTCAAAATCAAAAATCAAATCATATGATTTAGATTATATTTGGCACCCCTTTACTCAAATGAAAGAGTACAAAGAAGATGAACCTATTGTCATAGAAGATTCAGATGGTGTTTATCTAATTGATTCAGACGGCAATAGATATATAGATGGGGTATCCTCGCTGTGGGTCAATATACATGGTCATAAAGTAAAAAAAATTGATGAAGCTATAAAGAAACAGATTGATAAGATTGCACACTCAACACTTCTTGGCGTAACAAACCCCTCTGCGGCAATACTGGCAAAAAAATTAATTGATATTGCCCCTGAGGGCCTAAAAAAAATTTTTTACTCAAGTGATGGTGCTAGCGCAGTGGAAGTAGCATTGAAAATGGCATTTCAATATTGGTTATTAAAAAATAAACCTAACAAACAAAAATTCGTGTCTCTAAAAGATGGATATCATGGAGATACTCTAGGGGCCGTTTCAGTAGGAGGAATAGATATATTTCACTCCACATATAAACCATTACTATTTAAATCTTTTCAAATATCTTCATATGATTCTTCTGATAGAATGGTTAAAGAATTGGAGAAAATTTTAAATGAAAAATCAGATGAGATAGCTGCGTTAATTATCGAACCATACGTGCAAACTGCTGGTGGAATCAAAGTGGCCAAAGAAGGATACCTTAAAGATGTAAGAAATATTTGTAACAATTATGATGTTCTTCTTATAATTGATGAAGTTGCTACTGGTTTTGGGAGAACTGGTGAGATGTTTGCCTGTGATCACGATAAAGTTACCCCTGATATTTTAGTCTTAGGTAAGGGTCTAACAAGTGGATACCTTCCACTTTCCGCAACTATAACTACTCAAGATATCTTCGATACTTTTCTTGGTGATTATGAAGAGCTCAAAACTTTCTTTCATGGCCATAGCTATAGCGGAAACCCCTTATCTTGTGCTACAGCGATTGCAAACCTTGAAATTTTTGATGAAGAAAAAACTATCTCAAAAGTGAAAAAGACTATTAAAATCCTCGAAGATGAGCTTAAGGAATTTAAAGGTCTTAAGCATGTAAGTGATATTAGAAATAAAGGTCTTATGGCTGGAATTGATTTGAAAAAAGATTCGAATAAAAATATCGCTTACGAGTTGAAAGAAAGGATAGGAAAAAAAATTTGTGATTTGGCAAGAAAAGAGGGTGTCTTAATTAGACCGTTAGGCGATACCATAGTAATAATGCCCCCAATTTCTATTAATCAGAAAGAATTAAAAAAACTCACAAAGTCAATTTATAAATGTATCAAGATAGTGACAGAAGATGAAACGACATAGTATTGATAATTGGTTATCTCAAGAATTAATTGCGATTAAGAGTGCCAATCTACATAGGAATCTTGTAGAGATATCTAGTCCTATGGGACCCGAGATTGAAATTAATAATGAAAAGTTTTATCAGTTTGCTTCAAACAACTATCTAGGTTTGACTATTGATTCGCGAGTTATTGCTTCCTCAATGCAAGGTCTGGACGAATTTGGAACGGGAACAGGAGGATCGCGACTTGTAACTGGAACATCTTTATTGCATAAGCAATTGGAAAAACAAATAGCTCGTTTTAAAAAAACTGAAGATGCAATTCTGTTTAGCTCAGGATATCTAGCTAACGTTGGAACAATATCTAGCGTAATGGATAAAAACGACGTAATATTTAGTGATGAGCTTAATCATGCCTCTGTAATTGATGGATGCAAACTATCTAAATCAAAAATAGTAATATACAAACATTGCGACATGGACGATCTTGAAACTAAGATAAAGACAAATGCAGGTGGAAAAAATAAAAAAATGATTGCTACCGACAGCGTCTTCAGTATGGATGGAGACATAGCACCTTTAGATGAAATTGTAAAACTTTGTGAGAAATATGAATGTATATCTATGATTGATGAAGCGCATGCGACTGGGATATTAGGAAAAAATGGGAGTGGTGCTTCTGAGTTTTTCAAACTAGAAAATAAAATTGATATATGTATGGGGACTCTTTCGAAGGCTATAGGCTCCGTGGGTGGGTACGTTGCTGGATCATCAGAACTGATTGATTTCCTTAAGAATAAAGCAAGATCTTTCATATTTGATACATCTTTGCCGGCATCATGTCTGATGGCCTCAATGGCTGGAATAAAGATTATTCAAGAAGACAAAAGTCTTAGAAGAGCTTTAAAAAAGAACCTCAAACAATTATCTGACTTTTTAGAAAAATCTGAATTTAATCATTTGAATTCAAAAACTGCAATTGTTCCGATAATAATAGGTGACGAAAAAGAGGCATTAAAAATTTCAGAAATTTTGTTTGATAATAAAATATTTGTACCTGCGGTAAGACCACCATCAGTTCCTGCCGGAGAATCAAGAATAAGAATTACCCTGATGGCATTACACAATAAAAAACATATAGATAAATTAATCAAAGTGTTAAAAGAACTTAAAGACGTGATAAGGAAGCCAATGAAGACAAACAAAATGAAGACAGATAAGGAGTTGAGGTCTTTTTCGTTAATGTTAATCGAATTTGAAAAATTTTGGAGTTTGCTTTTAGGGAGAAAGGTAAATAAAAAGAAAGCAAAATTGGAATATTTAAAAATAAAAACTCAACTTACAGCCAGACAACTGGCGGAAAAATTTAATGAGCTTTACAGGCAAACCGAAGAAGAAAAATATGTACCGCACCCTGAAAGGTGGCTAAAATATGAAAGATGGAACGATCAATTGACAAAAACCTTAGAGAAAGAACAAATATATCGCGATGAAGAAGGATATATCATTTCCAAAGAAGAATGGGAAAAACGAAGAAGCTAGGATTTTAATTATTAATTATGAAAAAAGTTATTTTCTTACTTTTAGATGGAGCGAGATACGATTGTTTAAATCGATATCTAGATCTCGGCCATCTTCCTAACGTAGATAAAATTATTAAAAATAATGGTTCAAATTCAAGTGCCATATCCGTATTTCCTTCTACGACTGGACCAGCCTATGTACCTTTCTTGACGGGATTATATCCGGGAAATATGAATATGCCGGGTATTAGATGGTTCAACAAAATCCAATTCTCTAAAAATGAGTCCGATTCTGGAGCACACAGGAGTTATGTAGGGATTGGAAGTATTTTTTTTAATACAGATCTAAAAAAATCAAAAAAAACCATGTTTGAAATTGTCAAAAAATCGAGATCAATCTTTAATGAAATTACTAGGGGCTTAGATTCAAAATACAATATGACAAAAATATCAAAAATATATTATAAAATGAAATCCCATTTCTCTGGTTCGAGCGATATTGATTCTGTCGCTATGGAGAAACTTCTTTCCGCGATAGATTCCGAGGCTGAATTTATCTTTTGTTGTTTACACGGACTAGACTCTAATTCTCACATATATGGATTTGACCATGATATTGTACTTCAATCGTATAAAAGCTTTGATTACAATTTAGGAATCGTTTTATCTAAATTGGAAAACAATAATGAATTGAATGATACGCTTTTAATCATAACAAGTGACCATGGACATTCAAACACCCTTACGCATATTGATCTTGTAGAATTTTTGGAATCAAGAAACTTTAGAGTTCTATCATATCCGTTTATTCTCAACAAATATTATAGAGATATTAATGCATCAGTTATGGTTTCAGGCAATTCGATGGCACATATCTATTTGCGAAAAGATTTTAATTGGGAAAAAAAATATACCTTTATAGATTCCGAGAAACTCATTGATAGTTTACTTAAAATCAATGGAATTGATTTAGTCATGGCCTTAAATCAAAAAAATCATATTATAATTAAGAGCGATAGGGGGCTAGCTGTTCTAGAAGAAAAAGAAAATTTATTGCGATATCAACCACTTGAGAATGACCCCTTTGGGTATCCAAAAATGAATGAGCTTCTTTCTTCGGATGACGTTCTATCGCAAACCTACAATACTGAATATCCAGATGCATTAATCCAGATTGTTCAAATTTTTAAGTCAAATCGTTGTGGAGATATCGTTGTTAGTGCAGATTCAGGTTTTGACTTAAGAAAAAAATATGAATACCCTGAGCATAAATCTTCTCATGGATCACTACAAAAGAGTCATATGTTTGTACCTCTCATAATGAATAAGAGAATAAAACAGGAACATATAAGAACCGTAGATTTATTCCCAACAATATTAGATTATTTAAACAAAGAGATTGCAAATGATATTGATGGAAAGAAATTAAATGTTTATTGAATTTTCTTTATTTAAAAGACTTTTTATTTCGGTATGTATGTTCTCTTCTTTTTTTTTTAAAGACGCGCTTAGTTCTTTGACAAGTCTATTGAACGCATTTTCTAAAATTTTTTGTTCTCCAAAAGATAAATCTTTTCCTTTTGAGATATCATTTATCTCTCGAAAAACCTCTCCCGCCATAATGATATTCCCAGTTTTGAGTTTTTCCGTATAAGTTCTGTATCTTTTATTCCAACTAATATTTTCTTCTATTCTATATTTTGTTTTGCCTTTAATCAGCGACCAGAGAGCTTTCAATTCACTTTTTTTAGCGATTGGTCTCAATCCTCGGGCTTGAATTGAGCTCTGAGGGATCATTACAGTAATATCGCTATCAGCAACTTTTAGTATTAGGAATGTATGGGAAGTATCAGCTATTTTTTTTTCTTCAATTGAAACTACTGTTACTAGACCATGCGAGGGGTAGACAGCTCTGTCCCCAACTTTGTACATATTTTAATTATCTCACAATTCATATTTTACTTCAATTTTGAAACAACGTTTTTTTAATTGACTAAATATTTAATTTTGATTTATATTCAATATATGAATGTTGATAATTTGTTAACAACGTTTGAAAGATATTTGGAAGCTCAAAACTTATCCAAAAATACTATCAATACTTATATATGTGACATTAACCATTATTTGTCTGAAAAAAATTGTGTTAAAAACTTTTTAGATTCAGAAGAATTTATTAAAGTAATAAGCAAAAAAAGTTTGTTAAATTATTTTGAAGACATTCTCTGCTCAAATAAATATGATAACAATGTAAAATTAAAGGGCAAACTTAAACGAACAGTTTCGAAGAAAATATCATCATTCTCAAAATTTCTTGATTATTTGAAAAGAGAAGGAATTGTTGATAAAAACTACATAAGAACATTAGATCGATCTGAATTAATTGGAAAGTACGAAAGAAGTATAGAGCACAAAAAGTATATCGACCAGAAAGAATTATATAATTTTACAATTAGAATCTTTGAGATTGCTAACGATTCGGATAAAGATTTGATAATCTTAAGGGATGTGTCGATATTGCTAATATTAATTTTTACTGGTTTACGAGCTAGTGAAGTAAGTAATATAAAGATTCCTGATATAGATTTAAAAAATGATAAAATTGACAACATAGTGAGAAAAAGAGGGAAAAAGTCTGAAGTCCCTATAGAAACAAAATTTCTTAAACCTATACTAAAACAATATTTGGAACTCAGAAATCACATGGATTCAGAAAATATCAATAATCTTTTCTACAACAAAGCCAATAAACCAATAAGTAGGCAATTGGTTTACAAGATCGTCATAACCTATTCGTTAAAATTTCTTGGATATAGAATTTATCCACATACCTTACGGCACACTTTTGCTACTTGTTTGCTATTGAATGGTGCAACTACTGCTGAAGTTAAAAAAATGCTTGATCATGAAAACATTTCTTCAACGGAAATATACGAACATGTAAATGAAATAAAAAGTAAGTATAATCTTATAAATAATTTTTATAGAGATAATAATGGATAAAATTAAAGCAACAACAATTCTATGCGTAAAGAAAGACAAGAAGGTTGCAATAGGTGGAGATGGACAAGTATCTCTGGGAGATTCAATCTTGAAGAGAACAGCCAAAAAGGTTAGAAAAATCCATAATAATGAAATTTTGATTGGGTTTGCAGGAGCAACCGCTGACGCAATCACGCTATTTGATAAATTCGAAGCCAAATTAGATGAATTTAAAGGCAATCTTAAAAGAGCAGCTGTCGAATTAGCTAAAGATTGGAGAACCGATAGAATCCTGAGAAGACTTGAAGCGATGATGATTGTTGCTGACAAAGATGATATTTTTTTAATTTCAGGTAGCGGTGATGTAATAGAACCCGATATTCCTATTTGTTCTGTTGGGTCTGGTGGTTTCTTTGCATACTCAGCGGCTAAAGCTCTTTATACTTTTTCTAATCTTTCTTCAGATCAAATTGTTTTGGAGTCTTTAAAAATTGCATCAGAGGTTTGCGTATATACAAATGAGAATGTATCGCTTGAAACGATAGAATAATAATGAAGAAAGTTATTTTAACCCCAAGAGAAACTGTATCGGAACTTGATAAATATATTATAGGACAATCTGAAGCGAAAAAAGCTGTTGCTATAGCACTACGAAATAGGTGGAGAAGACAAAAAGTAAAGTCAAGCATTAAAGATGAGATATCTCCAAAGAATATATTAATGATCGGACCCACAGGTGTTGGGAAAACTGAAATTGCAAGAAGACTGGCGAAACTATCTAATGCTCCATTTATAAAAATAGAAGCCTCAAAATTTACCGAGGTTGGCTATGTTGGACGAGATGTAGAATCTATGGTTAGAGATTTGGTTGAGATTTCGGTAAAAATGATTAGCGATGAAGACAAGATATCAATTAATACTAAAGCGGAAGAGCTTGCTGAAGAAAAGATTCTGGATTTGTTATTATACAAAGAAAAAAAAGATAGCGATACTACAGCAACTAGGCAAAAATTTAGAAAAATGTTTAGAGAAGGTCAGCTTAATAAAAGAATGGTAGAAATCAATATCCCTGTGAAATTCTCACCTGTTCAATTTATAACTAATAATCCTAATGAAGAACTTGAAAATAATATGAGCGATATGTTGTCAAATCTTTTTCCCAACAAAGAGAAAAAAAGGAAAGTAACAATTGGAGAAGCCTACAAGATATTGATTGAACAAGAATCAGAAAAATTAATTGATAAAGATAGTATCAACGAAAGAGCAATCAACAGAGCCGAACACCTGGGAATTATCTTTATCGATGAAATCGACAAGATAGCAAGAGGTGTCGATAATTCAACCGGTCCAGATATTTCAAGGGAGGGTGTTCAACGAGATTTACTTCCTATTATAGAAGGGTCTTCCGTAAAGACAAAATATGGCATGGTCAAAACGGACCATATATTGTTTATTGGTGCCGGAGCATTTCATTCTGCAAAGCCTTCTGATTTAATTCCAGAGCTTCAAGGAAGATTCCCAATAAGAGTTGAACTTTCGGCGCTAGGGAAAAAAGATTTTGAAAGAATCTTGTGCGAACCTGAGAATGCTTTATTAAAACAATACGAAGAACTACTGGCAACTGAAGAGATTAATCTGACTTTTCTTGCAGAAGGAATAAGTAGAATTGCAGAAATTTCTGTTGAAATTAATGAGAACAATGAAAATATTGGCGCTAGAAGACTCCATACTATCTTAGAAAAATTACTGGAAGATATATCTTTTTCGGCACCTGATATGCGAGAGAA
Organism: Candidatus Dadabacteria bacterium UBA1144; assembly: GCA_002311855.1. Classification (GTDB taxonomy): domain Bacteria; phylum Desulfobacterota_D; class UBA1144; order UBA1144; family UBA1144; genus UBA1144. The sequence goes on from DCAB01000012.1 coordinate 458,914, forward strand.
AGATGTTACTATAGATGCTCAATATGTCGATAAAAAACTAAAAAGTATAATTAAAGATAGAGATTTGAGTAAATATATTTTATAATTCAGTTCTTTTAAACGATATGAAGAAAGACATACAAAGGGCAAATACATTACTTGAAGCCTTACCCTATATAAGAAAATTTAATTTAAAAACCATCGTATTTAAATATGGGGGTAGTATCGGATCTAAGGATTTTTCAAATTTTGCTAGGGATTTGGTTCTGATGAAATTAGTTGGAGTAAATCCCATTGTCGTTCATGGTGGAGGTGCCGAAATAACAAAAGCGCTTGATGCAAATGGCATTAAGACAGAATTCGTTGATGGCTTAAGAGTTACCTGTGACGAAACTATTCGAATAATAGAGATGGTTTTGGTCAAAAAGATTAATAAAGAAATAGTCTCAAAGATTAATACCCATGGAGGTAGTTCGGTTGGGGTTTCAGGAAAAGAAAATGGACTCTTAAAGGTAAAAAAAATCAAGCTTTTGAGAAAGGGAATTGATTTGGGAAGGGTAGGCGAGATTGTTAGAGTCAATACAAAATTTATAGTAGGACTACAGAAAAAAGGGCACATCCCCGTAATTGCCCCTATTGGATGTAGCAATAAAGGAATTACTTATAACATTAATGCAGATCATGCAGCCTCAAAAATCGCTGCAGCATTAAAAGCAGAAAAATTAATTATTTTAACTGACGTACCTGGTATAAAAGGAGAAGACAATAAGTTGATATCGTCTCTTAGTAAAAAATCTGCAAATTTGTTAATTAGAAAAGGGATAATAGCAAAAGGAATGGTACCAAAAGTTCAATGTCTTATTGATGCATTGACTGAGGGTGTTAATAAAACGCATATAATAGATGGTAGAATCGCCCATGCTGCTATCTTAGAAATTTTTACAGATTCTGGGATAGGCACAGAAATTTTATTATGAGGCAATATTGAAAAATAATAATATAGTTTCAGAGAGCAATAGATACCTAATTCAAAACTATCAAAGGTATCCGATTAAGATTGTGAAAGGTTCTGGATCATGGGTTTTCGACTCAATGGGTAGAAAGTATCTGGACTTTACAACTGGAATTGCGGTTAACAATCTTGGACACAACAATTCAAAAATTAACTCGTCAATAAAAAAACAAATTAAAAAGTTAGTTCATATTTCAAATCTTTTTGTTATAGAGGAACAAGTAAAATTTGCAAAAGAACTAGTTAAATTTAAGCCTGGATATAAGGTTTTCTTTTGCAATAGTGGAACCGAAGCCAATGAAGCCACCTTCAAATTAGCTAGAAAATGGGGGATTTTTAATGGAGGTAGAAATATAATTATATCTGCAACCGGAGCTTTTCATGGAAGGACATTTGGTTCGCTGAGTGCTACTTTCCCAAAAAAATATAGAGACGGATTTTATCCTCTAGTCCCTGGTTTTAAATCGGTTGAACTTAATAATATTAAAAAACTCGAAGAAACAGTAAGAAAAAATAAGAAAATCGCAGCTATAATTCTAGAGCCTATCCAAGGAGAAGCTGGAGTTAAATTTGTAGATCCTCAATATTTAAAAAAAGTAGAAATTTTATGCAAAAAGAACAATATACTTTTTATCTTAGACGAAATTCAAGTTGGTCTTGGGAGAACTGGGAAAGTATATTGTCACCAACACTATAAACTTAATCCAGATATTATTTCTTTAGCTAAAGGATTAGGTGGCGGGATACCGTGTGGAGCGATAGTTGCTAATTCTAAAATAGCTGATTTTTTGACTCCCGGCTCCCATGGGACAACGATGGGTGGAAACCCTTTAGCCATGTCGGCTGGGTTATCAAGTTTTAAACAAACAACAGATAAAAAATTTCTAAAGGATGTTTCCAGAAAAGGAAAACTGTTTCTTAATGAATTAAAAAAGTTTAAAAAAAATAAATTCGTTAAAGATGTTAGGGGATTAGGATTAATACTTGCTATAGAATTTTTTTCTTCGGACATAGCTAAGAAATTTTCTGAACTATGTCTCCAGAATGGTTTATTAATTATACTCACAGAAAAATTCAATATTAGAATTTTACCTCCACTAAATGTTAAAATTAGTGAAATATCAAAATCTATTAAAATTTTTGATTCTGCTCTTGGGAAAATGCATGAATAAATCGTTAATATCCATCGCGGATTTAAAATATAATGATCTCGAAAAGATTTTTAAACAAATTCTATTATTTAAAAAGAATAAAGCCTCAAATAGGCACAAAGGCAAGTCAGTCGGTTTGCTATTTGAGAAGTTTTCTACAAGAACCAGGCTCTCTTTCGAAGTGGCGATTTCAAGACTTGGAGCCTATCCCATCTATATAAATAAGTCGGATACTCAACTTTCAAGAGGAGAATCGATTAAAGAAACCGCTAAAATGTTTTCTCTTTATTTGGATGCGCTCGTATATAGAACATCAAAACAAAAACATATGGAAGATTTTGTAAATTTTTCAGATATTCCGGTTATTAATGCCCTTTCTGATTTCGAGCACCCCACACAAATTATTTCAGATATTTTTTCTATAAAAGAAATGAAACCTACTGAGAATATTAAAAAAATAAAAATTTTATATATCGGCGATGGAAACAACATTGCTAATTCGTTATGTTTAATAGCGGGTATTTTGGATTTGAATTTGATTATTTGTTGCCCTAAAGGTTATGAGCCAGATTCAAAAATACTTAAATCAGTTAAAAATAAAATAAAAATTACCCACAATCCTCAACTAGCCATTAAAAATGTAGATATTGTATATACTGATATTTGGACGAGTATGGGCATGGAAGGGGAGGAAAAAAGAAGACTTAAAGATTTTAAAAAATTTCAGGTAAATTCTGAATTAATTCAAGGTGCAAAAAAGGACCATATATTCTTGCATTGTTTACCAGCTCATATTGGAGAAGAGGTAAGTAAAGAAATTATCGAATCAAAAAATTCAGCTGTTTATCTTCAAGCAGAAAATAAAATTTATACCGCAATGGCCATTATTGACCATTGTTTATCCTAGATTTTAAATTATCAATTACCTTTCTACTGAGACCTAATTTTCTAAGTTCACTTTCGGGGGTATTTATAATTGAATTTATGTCACCAAACTTTTTGATTAACTTATTTTTAGTTTTTTTACCAATTCCATAAATATTATCTAGATCTGATACAAACATAGATTGTTTCCTTTTAGATTTGTGAAACTGGACGGCAAACCGATGTGCCTCATCTCTTGCATTGATTAATATTCTTAATTCTTCTCCATATTTATTGAAATTTACAGGTTTCTTTTTATTTGGTAGATATATTTTGTCGATTTGTTCTGATTTTGTAGGTTTTGCAATTGACGCAATATTCACGATTCCTTTCGCTAATTTTAATACTCTATTTAAATGACCCTTGCCACCATCAATTAAAATTAAATCCGGCTTCTCCCAGCCAGGTTCCCCAATCCTATTAAGCCTTCTTGATACAACTTCTTCCATCATTGCATAGTCATTCGGACCTTTCGTTAAAATTTTAAATTTTCTATATAAGCTCTTTTGCGGTTTCCCATTTATGAAAGTTATCATCGAAGCGACAGAATTTGTGCCCTGAAGATTCGATATATCAAAACATTCAATCCTCTTAGGGGTATTTTTTAAATCCATAATTTCCTTTATCTTGTTAAGTCTTAAATTGATTTCCTTTTCTAGCTCTACATTCCTCTTTATTTGATTCTGTGCATTTTTAATCGCAAGATCTATCAATTTGATATTTCTTCCTCTTTGAACAACCTCTATCTTCGTGTTCGACAAAGAAAAACTAAATAAATCTTTTTTTAGTTCTTCTACATATGGGAAAGTAGGAGGCAATAAGATTGTTTTGGGAGCGGATGTTTTTTGTGAATAGAACTGCGAGATGAGTTGGTAAATTTCAATATTAATCTGGTTCGTTTTTGATTCAACGTACAAGTCGGCCTTGTCTATAATGCATCCTCCTCTAAGAAATAAAATAATTATTTGTATCTTATTTCCTAGTACATACAATCCTATTATGTCTGTATTTTTTAATCCCCTTGTCGATATTGCTTCAAAGAAATGAGGATTACTTACTAAATTTAATTGATCTCTATAAAAGGCTGCCTCTTCAAATCTTTCTTCCCTGGACATTAAATTCATTTTTTCATTAATTTGTTTCTTTAGCTCGCCGACTTTTCCTTTGAATATATCTTTTATTAAAGATATATTTTTTGAATAAATTTTATTTAGAGAATGATCATCACAAGGACCTATGCACATGCCTATATCCTTATAGATGCAAGCCCTTTTTCTGTGCATATTAAATTTGTTATCGGTGCAATTCCTGATTCCAAATATCTTCTGCAGTAATCTTTTTGTTTTATACAATTTATCTGAGGACTTAAAGGGTCCCAGGTATATCGAATTTTTATCATTACATTTTCTAGCCATAGAAATTCGCGGGTAGTCTTTTTGAATTTCAATCCTTATTGAAGCATATGTCTTATCATCCTTAAGAAGGACATTGTATTTTGGCTGTCTTTTCTTAATTGTATCATTTTCAAGGGTTAAGGCATCATCTTCGGTTTTTGTTGATATAAAGTCAAAACTTTCGGTTTCTTTCATTAGAAAATCAATATTCATTCTAGAATCTCTAGATTTAGAAAAATAAGATTTAATCCTTTTTTTAAGGTTTTTTGCTTTCCCAACATATAAAATTTCATTTTCTTTGTTCTTAAATATATATATTCCAGGGTCATCAGGAATTGTAGATATTTTATTTTTTTCCAAATCCATTTGTTTATCTTATCTGATTTTGTTTATATAGAAAATCTGCTAACTTTTATTATTATGGCTAAGTTTGATATAGCAAAGATAATTAAGAAAATGCAAAACTGCAAAAAAAATAGTAATCCTACCGCTGTTGAGAGCTTCATTGAACTTAATAAAAAAAGGGATCCATTTAAAGTTTTAATATCAACAATAATAAGTTTGAGAACTAAAGATGAAGTTACTTACCAATCCTCAAAAAACTTATTTAAGTTAGCTTCAACTCCGAAAACTATATCAAATCTTTCAATCAGCCAAATTCAAAAAGCAATTTATCCTTGTGGGTTTTTCAGGAATAAATCAAAGACAATTAAAGAAATATCAAAGAATATTTTAAATGATCATAATGGTACAACCCCTGATTCTATAAATAAACTTCTAAAATTTAAGGGAGTTGGAAGAAAAACCGCAAATCTTGTAATGATACTTGGATACAATAAGCCTGGAATTTGTGTTGATACACATGTACACAGGATTTTTAATCGAATAGGTTATGTAAAAACGAAAACCCCAAACGAAACTGAATTTGTTCTGAGAAATAAATTGCCCTTAAAATTCTGGCTACCTATTAATTCTTTATTAGTGTTTTATGGTCAAAAAGTTTGCAGACCGATATCGCCATATTGTAGCAAATGCGCAATAAACCTTTACTGTAGACAAGTGGGAGTTGACAAGAGCAGATAAAGCCTTATCTATTAAGCGGCTTTATTTCCTAGACGCTATAATACATAACAAATTCAAACGGATTAGGCCTTGCTCGCCAAGGAGTAATTTCCTCATTCGTTTTATAATCTATGTACGCTTCAATTAAATCTTTAGTAAACACATCTCCCTGTAGAAGGAACTTGTAATCCCTTCTGAGTGCCTCTAATGCTTCTTCTAACGATACAGGTACAGATGGATACTTACTCAATTCTTTATCTGAAAGTGTATAGATATCTTTTTCTAACTCAGGCCCAGGTTTGATTTTGTTTTTGATACCATCAAGTCCAGCCATTAAGAGAGCTGAAAAAACTAAATAACAATTTGATGCTGGGTCTGGGAATCTTATTTCGACCCTTTTTGCTTTTGGATTTGTTGAATACATCGGTATTCTTGCAGCTGCACTCCTGTTTCGTGCGGAATGGGCAAGAATAATTGGTGCCTCATAGCCTGGAACTAATCTCTTGTACGAATTGATAGTCGAGTTTGAAAACGCACAAATAGCTCTAGCATGCTTCAACACGCCACCTATATAATATAGTGCTGTGTCGCTTAAGCCAGCGTATTTTTTTCCTGCGAAAAGAGGTTTGCCTCCCTTCCATATTGATTGATGGATGTGCATTCCTGATCCATTATCCACGAACACAGGCTTGGGCATAAACGTTGCGGATTTCCCGTGAAGCTTTGCAACGTTCTTAACGATGTATTTGTACCACATAACTTTGTCAGCCATTGTTTTTAAGGGAGCAAAAGTCATATCGATCTCTGCTTGGCCTGGTCCCCCAACTTCGTGGTGGTGACATTCGACACTTATACCGCAATCTTGCATGATTTTCACCATTTCGGACCTTACATCCTGGTATGTGTCGTTAGGAGCCATAGGGAAATAACCTTCTTTGTATCTAATTTTATGTCCGAGGTTAGGTAGCTCATCCTCTCCTGAATTCCATTCTCCTTCTACTGAATCAACAGAATAAAACGCTGAATTAGGTGATGACTCGTATCGAACATCATCGAAAATAAAAAATTCTAACTCAGGACCGAAATGTGCTGTATCACCGACCCCAGTTTTTTTCAAATATTGTTCCGCTTTGGTAGCGACATATCTTGGGTCTTTGTCATATCTTTCCTTTGTGACTGCATCCCTGATGTCGCAAGTAATTGAAAGAGTAGAGTGAGATAAAAATGGATCAATTACTGCGGTTGAGGGGTCAGGCATGAGAAGCATGTCACTATCATTAATGTCTTGCCATATTCTTATACTCGATCCATCAAATCCCAAACCATCCTTAAATACCCCGGCATCTATTTCTGATACAGGGAAAGAAGTATGCTGCCAAGTTCCCAATAAGTCACAAAATCTTAAATCAACGATTTCAATTTTTTTGGACTTAATAAGCTTTAGTACATCATTAACGCTATAACTCATGAAGTACCTCCTTTAAATTTGTGTTAATCGAGTTTCAATTTTCAAACGGCTTCATCGCCAGTTTCGCCAGTTCTAATTCTTATAGCTTGTTCGATTGGAAGAACAAAAATTTTCCCATCACCAATTTTATCCGTATTAGCGGAAGACTGAATTGCTTTTAATACACTATCAATTTTTTCATCAGGCACTGCAATCTCTAATTGAAGTTTCGGAATAAATTCAATTTCGTATTCTGCACCTCTATAAACTTCGGTGTGTCCTTTCTGTCTTCCAAAGCCTTTAACTTCGGAGACTGTCATACCAGTAACTCCAACATCTTTTAAGGCTTCTTTAACATCATCTAATTTGAATGGCTTTATAATAGCCTGAATCATTTTCATTTCGATTCCTCCAGCATTTAAATTACGTGTCAATATTATGACACATTTCAAAGAAATACTACAAAAGGCGCATCTCTTTATTGACTATGTGCAATATTCATGCCAATACTTTCTTTATTTTCTTGCACTAAATTTAAGCCCAGCTTCTGCTCTATCCCAAGTTTTGTCATTTATGTCTTTGAGCTCAGCTACTCTTACTTTTTGGGATGCAGTCATTGGGAAGCCACCTTCAAAAATCTCTATAAATCTTGGGACCATAGCAATAATGGTCTTTTCTGCCATCCATTTACAAAATTCAGCATAATCGAATTTTTCACCTTCTTTTACGATGACATTAAGCTTTAATTCATCATCGGAAACATCAGGAAGTCTGACACCTACTGCTATAGCATCTTGTATGGCTGGATATTCTAATGCAAGATCTGCAACCGCTATTGGATCAACATTCTCTCCAGAAACTCTTAATCTGGAGTACCGTCCTTGGAAATAGTACCTCCCATCTGTACCAGCTGCAAAAATGTCATCAGAATTGAAAAATCCATCGTCATCAAATGCCTCACGAGTTCTTCTTTCATCTTTAAAATATTCATTAAGAGTCGTATTTGGTAGCAAGGGTCTAATAAAGAGCAAGCCTTTTGCGCTCTCTGGTGGAGATTTTTCAGATACCGGATCCCAATGCGGCCTTATGACTTCTTCAATATTCTCTGGATTTCTAATTTCTAAATAATATCCATCAACTACATATCCACAAGATCCAGCTCTTTCGTCTTCTGGATATTTCCATAAGGGCATTCCCATTTCGGTAGAACCATACCCTTCGATTATTTTTAAATTAAACCTTTCTTCGAATTCTTTCAGATTTTTTGGGGCAGGCCCTGCTAAAACAAATCTAATATTATGTTTTTGATCATATTCACTAGGTTTTGCAGACCATAAATATTCTGATACTGCACCTAAAAAGTTTGTTATTGTTGCTCCACAAGCATGGGCCCACTTGAAAAACTTAGATGCGGAAAATCTTGGAAAGAATACGGCTGTTGCCCCTGCACCAATGGAGCTAAACAAACACATGGCTTGCGCATTTGCATGTGCTAGAGAAAGCACACTCATCAAAATATCGTCAGCACCTACTCCTTGCTGCAAGTAGCTTCTTACTGTCATTATTATTCCACCATGCTCTCTAACTACACCTTTAGGAAGACCAGTAGTTCCAGATGTAAACATACATCTCTCCTGATCTCTTATCGATACTTCAACATTAGGATTTTCAGAAGAAAATTCATATAAATTATCAAAGTTTTCAACAGGAATACTTCCTACCTTCTCAGGAATATTTTGGGTTTTTCCTGTAATGAATATTGTCTTAACATGCTCTAGTTTGTCTGCTATAGCTTCTATCAATTGAAGGCCGGATAGATCAATTACTAGTGCTACCATTTCAGAATAATTTATTACGTATGCAAGTCTGTCTCCTTTCTCATCCTTATTTATAGGAACTTGTATGCCACCTGTTTTATGTATTGCAATAATGGAAAGAACAAATTCAGCACAATTAATCATATACATGCCAACTTTGTCACCTTTGTTCACGCCAACTTTTTCTATTAATCCATTTGCAATTTGGTTAGCCTTTTCATTGGTTTCTTTATAGGAATATGTTTCAATAATTTCCCCTTCAGGATTACCTATCTTAAACATCGCTTTGTCTGGATAATTAATCGCACCATCCTCTAAATATTTTGTGATTGGTTTCCAAGTAGATGTGTCCTTAAAGGTTCCATTTGGGAGCCCGCCTGTTCCCATATACCTTTCATTTATTGGTCTGAAAAAAAGCTTCATGATACTTTACTTCCTTGCACTAAATTTAAGTCCAGCTTTTGCTCTATCCCAAGTTTTGTCGTTAATTTCTTTAAGTTCTGCTACTTTCACTTTTTGTGTAGCAGTCATTGGGAACCCATCTTCAAAAATCTCTATAAACCTTGGAACCATCGCAATAATAGCTTTCTCTGCCATCCATGTACAAAATTCAGCATAATTAAATTTCTCACCTTCTTTTACGACGATATTAAGCTTTAATTCATCGTCAGACACATCAGGGAGCCTGACACCTACTGCTATGGCGTCATGTATGGCCGGATATGCCAATGCAAGATCTGCAACTGCTACTGGGTCAACATTCTCGCCAGAAACTCTTAGTCGAGTATGTCTTCCCACAAAATAATATCTTCCATCAGTTCCACAGGCCATAACATCATCTGAATTAAAGAATTCATCATCATCAAATGCCTCACGAGTTCTTCTTTCGTCTTTAAAATATTCATTAAGAGTCGTATTTGGTACCAGAGGTCTAATATACAGAATCCCTTTAGCTGAATCTGGAGGATTTGGATCTGTGTATGGATCCCAATGAGGCCTTATAATTTCCCCTATATTCTCTGGATTTCTTAGCTCTACATAAAAGCCTTCCGTAGGATAACCCATAGATTTATCTCTATGGTCTTCTGGGTTTTTCCATAAAACCATACCCATCTCAGTGGAACCATAACCATCTATTACTCTTACGTTGAATCTTTTCTGGAAATCTATTAAGTTTCTTGGGGCAGGAGAGCCAAGCATTATTCTAATATTATGTTTTTGGTCATATTCGCTAGGCTTAGAAGACCAAAGATATTCTGCTACAGCACCCAACATATTAACGCAAGTTGCACCACAATTATGAGCCCACTTAAAGAAGTTTGATGCAGAAAATCTGGGGAAGAAGATAGCAGTAGCACCAGCGCCAATAGAAGTAAATAGACACATTGCTTGAGCATTTGCATGTCCTAGAGAAAGCACACTCATCATTGTGTCCTCGCTTCTAATTCCTTGCTGTTGTAGATACGCTCTGACAGTTAAAATAACTCCACCATGTTCCCTTACAACACCTTTGGGCATACCTGTAGTTCCAGATGTAAACATGCATCTTTCTTTATCATCAATCCCCACATCTACATTGGGATTCTCGGTAGAAAAATCATAAAGATTGTTGAATGGTTCAGCAGGAATATTGCCAATCTTTTCAGGGACATCAGCTGGTTCGCCCGTTACATAAATATTCTTTAGGTTCTCTAGTTTGTCTGCTATATCTTGAATCAGTAGTAATCCGGAAGGGTCCACCACTAGTGCAACCTGATCAGAATAATTTATTATATAAGCAAGCCTTTCACCTTTCTCGTCCTTATTGATTGGAACTTGTATGGCCCCAGTTTTATGAATAGCTATAATTGAAAGAACAAATTCAGCGCAATTAATCATATACATACCAACTTTATCGCCTTTTCTAACTCCGACTTTTTCTATCAATCCGTTCGCTACCTGATTAGCTTTGTCGTTAGTCTCTTTATATGAATAGGTCTCAACTACACTCCCTTCTCCATTAGCGATTTTAAACATAGGCTTGTCTGGATAGTTTACTGCCCCATCTTCTAAATATTTTGTTACTGGCTTCCAAGTAGAAGTATCATCGAATGTTCCGTTTGGAAGAGACCCGCTGCCGGTGTACTCAGGAGATCTAGTTTTAAATAATAATTGCATAGGTAATAACCCCCTCTCGTTGCATTATTTTATAGTACAAAATAGTTATTATAGGTTGCCATATATTTGAAAAAGATAAAAGTGACTAAATAAAAGTTGCTTTCTTTATCTTTGAGACAAAGTTCGAAATCTGACCGATAATTCGCTCTTTTCTGCTCAAATTTGCTTCAATTATTTTTATAATCGCACTTCCTATTACTATTCCATTGCACACCTTTTTTAATTGATTAACGTGGACTGGTTTTGATATACCAAATCCAACACAAACAGGTTTTTTTGTTTTTTTCTTAATTTTGGCGATGATGTTTCTTAGATTTTTATCTATTTTTTCTCTTACCCCAGTTACGCCCGTAACAGAAACTAAATAAATGAAAGAATTGGACAATCTTGATACGAGATCGATTCGTTCTTGAGTGCTGGTAGGAGCTAACAAATAAACTAATTCGAGTTCGGCATGATTTGCAGCTTGCTGAGTTTCAAATGCCTCTTCTGGTGGAAGGTCAACTATTAGAACTCCTTCTGCCCCCACTTTCTTGATATCTTGCATGACTTTTTTTAATCCGTACTGCAAAAAGGGATTAAAGTAACCGAATATAATTATAGGAGTTTTATAATTCAATCTAAATTTTTTTACCATATTTAGAGCATTGGATATGTTTACTTTATTTCTCAAAGCTCTTTCCGAAGCTTTTTGAATAGTTGGACCATCAGAGATTGGATCAGAAAATGGTATTCCTAATTCAATTATATCAACTCTATTTTTAGATAGTGATTCTAGAATTTTATAGGATGTATGAATATCGGGATCCCCAGCGACAATGTAAGCTACAAAGCACACTTTCCCTTCTTTGTTAACTTTTCTTATTGTATCAATCAATGTCATGTTCAGCGACAAGTTTGTTTGTTCTCCAAAAAATCATTAACAGATTGTAGATCTTTATCTCCTCTTCCGGATAAATTAACAATTATTATCTGGTTCTTTTTCATTTTAGGGGCTGAAGTTAAAGCATACGCAAGTGCATGGGAAGTTTCTAATGCTGCAATTATACCCTCTTTCTGGGAGAAATATTGTAGAGCTTTGACAGCTTGCCTATCATTGACTGATGTATATTTAACTCTTTTTGTATCATTCAGAAAAGAGTGTTCAGGCCCAACTCCAGGATAATCAAGACCTGCAGAAACTGAATGAGTTTCCTTAATTTGCCCATGTCCATCTTGTAAAACATAGGTTTTACTCCCATGTAGTACTCCGATGCTTCCAGCAGTGATGCTTGCTGAATGAAGCCCAGTATTAAGACCCTTTCCTCCAGCTTCGACCCCAACCATGCTAACATTTTCATCATTTAAAAAGGGATGAAACAACCCAATGGCATTGGACCCGCCACCGACGCAAGCAATTAAAAGATCGGGTAATTTTGACTCTAGATTAAGAATTTGTTTTCGCGTTTCTTTCCCTATTATTGATTGAAAATCTCTAACAATCATTGGATATGGATGCGGACCAGCAACACTTCCTATTATGTAGAAAGTATCCCTAACATTTGTTACCCAATCTCTTAATGCCTCATTTAGTGCATCCTTTAGTGTTTGAGACCCTGATTTCACCGAAATCACATTTGCTCCAAGTAATTTCATTTTTTGTACATTGATTGATTGTCTGTAAGTATCTAAAACACCCATATAAATTTCGCATTTGAGTCCCAAGAGAGCACAAACAGTTGCGGTGGCTACACCATGTTGGCCTGCTCCGGTTTCAGCAATAATTCTTTTTTTGCCCATGGCTTTTGCTAATATTGCCTGACCAACTGTATTGTTTATTTTATGAGCGCCAGTGTGGGCAAGATCTTCTCTTTTTAAATATATTTTTGCACCCCCGATACTCTTAGATGTTTTTTCAGCCAGATATAAAGGAGTAGGTCTTCCTACAAAATTTTTAAGCAAATTATCAACTTGGGCCTTAAAATTTTTATTATTTTTAATTTTTTTATAATTTCTCTCAAGTTCATCCAGGGCTGGCATTAAAGTTTCAGAAACAAATTTACCCCCATAATCCCCAAATCTTCCGTATTTATCGGGATTATTTCTGTAATTTTTGACGTTCTTATTCATGATTTTACTAATCTTACAATAGATTCAAGTTTTTCAACATCTTTATATCCTGGAGACGACTCTGTGCCAGAGCAAACATCAACGAAATTAATTTGGGTCTCTTGCATTGCTTTTTTTATATTGTTTTTATTTAAACCGCCTGATAAAATCATTTTCTCTTTCGGAAAAATATCTGAGATAGTGCTCCAGTCAAAAATTTTACCCGTACCACCTCTTTCTTTATCATCCGAGGAATCAAAAAGCCAGTATTCGCTATTAAATTTAGAAATAGATTCCTGTAGATTCAATTTTCTGGCTGAAAAAGCTTTAATCGTTTTACAATCTATATTTTCTATTACTTCAGGGCTTTCATCTCCATGTAATTGAACATAGTCTAGGTCTAGATTCGTAACGTATTCGTTTATAGTTCCTATATCTTCATTGACGAAAACTCCAACTTTCAATATCTTGCTATCAAGCTTTTTGGCTATTTCGTATGCTTTTTTTAAATCCACAAATCTTTTGCTTTTCGAGTAGAAATTTAACCCAATCAAATCGACCCCAAGATCGCTACATAAAACAGCATCTTCGACATTCGTTAATCCACAAATCTTAATTCTATTCATCGGTAATTAACTCTAAATAATCTTTTCTCATTCTTTGATAATTAAAATTTTCTTCTATAAAAATCTTAGCCGATTCTCCCATTTTATCTAATTTATCTCTGTTTTGATGGGCCTCCATTATCTTCGTGCGTATGCTATTTGTATCGTATGGGTCAACAAGGAATCCATTAATTCCATCCAATATCAGCTCCTCAGTTCCACTATTTTTAGATCCAATAACAGGAATCGATCTTGCCATACTTTCAATCACGACATTCGGTAGGCCCTCAATTTTTGAATCCCATTTCCTGTTGCATAATATAAAAATATCAGCACAATCATAGTATTTATGAATTATGTCTCTATTGATTCCACCAATAAAAATCACTCTATCCTCGATTTTCAAAGAAGTAGCTAATTTTTTGTAATCATTTAGGAATCTTCCCTCTCCTACGCAGATATATTTGATATTCGTATTGCTAATTTTCGACAATGCTTTGATTACGTAATCCTGACCTTTTCTTGGTAAAAGTCTCGCTACTGTTAAAAGGACGAATTCATCTTTTTTTATGTTTAACGAGTTTCTTATTCCATAATCTTTATTCCTATTTATGAATTCGTCATCTATTCCGTTATATATCAGCTTTATTTTCTCCTTACTAAAATAATCTGGATGTTTGTTCATCAATTTCTCAGTATTTTTACTGACTGCCACGATAGATTTCGCATTCTTGTATAATTTTTTTAAAAAATGTTTGAAAATCATTTTGGAAAATTTCTTGCTGTTTAATATTGATTCGATTCCTGAACCGGCAATTCTAACTATTTGATCAATCTCTTTATTGTTTAGTAGCCCTCCCACAATTTCGGCTTCTTCTCCTAGGTAAACAATCTTGTGTGGTTCGAAATCGTTAATTGACTCCTTTAATTTCCGCAATCCTAAAAAATATTGAAGCAAGGGGATTTTTTTAAAATTTCTTCCCCCCAAAAAATCTATTCTCTTAATTGGGTATTCTACTGTTTCATCACGATTTTCTATTGAATATGACGGACAACAAACCATTAATTCATATTCAGAACTTACAATATCAGCAATTCTCTTAGCCGATGTCGCTATACCACCTTGAAATGGAGGAAATTCGTGTGTGTAAAGAAGAACTTTCACACACTAATTATATTGTATTATATGATATATCAAAGCTTATGATTGACACTACAAGTTGGGTGAGTTAGCTTTTCCTACAGTGGAGGTATAAATGATTGGTGGTTTAGGAATTTGGGAATTGGTTCTCATTTTGGTGATAGTTTTACTTATATTCGGCCCTAGCAAATTAGGCGATATAGGATCCGCTTTGGGGAAAGGTGTCTCTGGCTTTAAAAAATCTATACAAGATAAAGATACAGAAGAAACAGAAGAAGCGGATAAAAACAATAGCTCAAAAAAAAGCTAAGTATTTTAAATTTTTTGTGCTAATTCGATTAAAACGCTATTCATATCCTTTGGATGAGCAAAAGCTACGATGGTGTTATTTATCCCTTCTCTAGGTTCGTGATCTATCATTTCTATGCCCATACTTTCTAGACGTTTTATTCCTAACCGAATATCGTCTACAAGATAGCAAACATGATGTATTCCCTCCCCTTTTTTTTCCAAAAATTTAGAAATAGATGAATCTTGAACTATGGGTTCGAGGAGCTCTATGGCAGTTGATTTAATATCTTTGGGTAAAAGCATTATTGCTCTTATACCTTGATCCGAAGATGTTTCATCATGAGCAATCTCAAGACCTAAAGTCTTTTCATATAATTTTGCAGTTTTGGTGGCATTATAGACCGCGATACCCACGTGATACAAATTGCCAACTTCAAAGACGTCCATGGCTTATAAATCTAATACATAACCCCCAATTCATCAACTTATTTCATATTGATTTATGGAGCTGTCTTCAAAAAGGTTGATATCTAACTTTTTAATATCTCGATGATTTTTATTATTTTCAATTATTTTGTCTATAGTTTGAATTAAGTTGGGATTTATACTAATTTTAATCTTCTCTTTTTTGCTTGAATTAGTTTGTGCTATGATTTTTCTTAATAATTCATAGCATATAATTTCTTTTTTTGTTACAAGACCCGAACCATAACAAAGGTGACAGTTTTCACTTACAAGTGTTGAAGTTCTAGTTCCTCTTTTCTGTCTTGTCATTTCGATGATTCCGAATTTGGACATGGGGAGGATTGTATGTTTTGCCTTATCAATTTTCATCGAATTCTTAAAAATATCAAAAAGCTTCCTCATCTCAGCCTTTTTATTCAAATCGATAAAATCTACTAGTATGATTCCACTTAAATTTCTTAATATTATTTGATGAGCTATTTCTTTCGCTGCATAGATGTTAACACTTAAGATGGATTCTTTAGTGTTGTTGAGACTTCTGCCCGAATTAACGTCAACAACTGTTAATCCTTCTTTCTCTTCGATAATCAAGAAAGAACCATTTTTTAAATTTACTTTTTTATGGAATATTTTCTCTATATCTTTATCTATATTATTTCTCTTAAAAATATCTTCTTTCTTGCTTACAATCTTTAATTTTATATTGCTCTGGTTTTTCTTTAAATTTTTTTTAAAATAGTTGTAAGTTTTTCTCGAATTAAATTCAATTTCCTTTGTGGTATCAATTAAAAATTCTCTTAATATACTATCAATTATATTGTCTTCTTGATGCAAGATACCATGAGGACCATTTTCTTTAAATTGTTTTAAGATTTCTTTCCATTTTCTTTTTGTTTTTAAAATATCTTCGCTTATATCTTTAATGGAATTGTTCTGAGATAGAGTTCTTAATATAATCCCAATATCTTTAGTGACCAATTTTTTTAACGATTTAAGCTTTGACCTTTTTTTCTCACCATTGATTTTCTTTGAGATTCCGAAGAATCCAGGCTTGCTCAGAATAACACAAAATTTTGAAGGAAGAGCAATAAAATTGGATACTTTAGGAGCCTTTCTTGGATCATAATCACTTACTCCTTGAACCATGATAAAATTATCTTTTATTATTTCGCGTGCTTCTAAAGCCTCGTTCCCCATTTCCTCTTTTAAAGGATTGAAATTAGACAAAAAAGCAGATTTTCCAACACCTATATCTACAAAAGATGCTTCAATCCCACTAGCCGAACGATTTATTCTTGCTTTGTAAATATTGCCTCTTATAGATATTTGTTCGCTAATATTGTCAATAAAGAAGTTCCTTAGCCTAGAGTTATCTATAATAGCAACTCTTATTTCATCAAGTGTTTCACTAATTAGAATTTTTCTCAATTATTCTCTTTTTAATAAATCAAATATTAATTCTGCTATATCTTCTGATTCCAATTTTCCATCTTTGAGTTTACTAATTGCTTTTTTAACTTTATCCATATCTTTTATTCTTTCCAACTCTTGCTTGAGTTTTCGATTTAGTAGTTCATCTAATTCGGATATTTTCCTCGCACTTCTTTTTGCTAACAAGGAACCATTTAACTCCTCAAATTCTCTAAATGATTTTATTTCATCCATTATTTCATTGATTCCAATATCATTTTCTGCTTGGGCTGTTAAAACCTTGGTTCTCCATTTTGGAGTTGTTTGTTTTAGGGATATCATATAATCAATTTCTCTTGCTAGTTTCTCTGCTCCCCCACGATCTGATTTGTTTACTATAAAAATATCTCCGATTTCCATTAATCCTGCTTTCATTGCTTGTATACTATCACCAGATTCTGGAACCAGGGTTACTATAACACAGTCAGAGATTTTAATGATGCCAAGTTCGGTCTGACCAACGCCCACGGTTTCAATTATTACGATATCCATTCCAAAGATATCAAAAAGCTTTATTATTGCACTTGTAGAATTTGATAATCCACCAAAATCTCCTCTGCTACCGATACTTCTGATAAAAACCCCATTATCTAGGGTATGCTCTTGCATTCTTATTCTATCTCCAAGCACAGCTCCACCAGTGAACGGGCTACTTGGATCGACGGCAATTACTCCAATTTTTAATTTTTTTTCTCTAAACCTTGCTATAATTTTATTTGTCAAAGTACTTTTACCAGCACCTGGTGGGCCCGTCATTCCTATTCTGTACGCATGATTTGGAACTTCTTTTATAGACCGAGAAATCCTAGAAATTGCTGACGGGTCGCTTTCTACGATACTTATAAGTCTTGATAGACATACCCTGTCACCAGACAATAGACCGTTCATTAGATTTTTTTCATTTTTTTTCATTAGATTTCCTAATTATTTTCTCAAAGTGTGTTTTCTTGATTTCCATGACTGATAATCTTGACTGTTTAATTAAGCCCATCTTTGATAATGTCGAATCTTCTTTTATCTCACTCAAGCTAATTTTTCTTTTCAAACTTTTTTTTGCTTTTAAATCAACTACAACCCATTTTTTATCTTTTGTTGTTGGATCTTGATAGTATTCCTTTACAACTTCGGTGATACCTACTATTTCTTTGCCTTCATTGCTATGATAGAAAAGAACTTGATCCTTTTTTTCCATCATTTTTAGATAATTTCTTGCTTGAAAATTTCGAACCCCATCCCAATATGTTACTTTATCTTTTAACATGTCATTCCATGAATATTTAAAGGGTTCTGACTTTACAAGCCAATACTTCATGAAATTAATTTAATTTATTAATTAATTTTTGTAAAATGTATTAGTGATGTTTTTAATACCTGCTATAGACATAAAAGACCAAAAATGTGTGAGACTTTTTAAGGGAAACTTTGAGAAAGAAACGATTTATTCAAATAGCCCCCTAGATGTTTCAAGCAAATGGCAATCAGATGGTGCTAAATTGATACACATTGTAGATTTAGATGGTGCTCTTGAGGGTGAAAGTAAGAATTTTCAACTTATACAGGCAATTCTCAAAAATAAAAAATGTGAATTCCAAATTGGTGGTGGAATTAGAGATTTGAAAACGATTGAGAGGTATATATCTATTGGGGCAAAAAGAGTAATATTAGGGACATCAGCATTCGTTGATGAAGATTTCTTTCAAACAGCCTGTGAAACTTATGGTGATAAGATTGCCGTTGGTTTAGATATTAAAGATGATAAGATTGCAATTAAAGGTTGGAATACAAAAATTGACATGAAGATTAAAGATGCTATTTCAAGGTTTGAGAACTTGAAAGTCTCGCTAATAGTTCTGACATCTGTTGATAGGGATGGGACACTTGAAGGTTTTAACAAGAATCTTACTGAGGATTATTTGAAATTATCTAATATACCAATAATAATATCAGGCGGAATTAAGGACTGTCGAGATTTAAAGCAAATAAAATCTATGAATGATAAAAGAATTTACGGAGTAATACTAGGTAAATCAATATATGAAAACAGAATAAATTTCAAAGATTGTATTAAGGAATATGGCGATGTTAGCTAAAAGGATCATACCTTGTTTGGATATCGACAAGGGAAGAGTTGTAAAAGGAATTAATTTTGTTAATTTGATTGACGCTGGAAATCCTGTGGAAATTGCTGAGAGGTATAGTACGGAAGGGGCTGACGAGATTACCTTCTTAGATATAACAGCATCGAATGAAGAAAGAAATATCATGATTGATACCATTGAAAGAGCAGCGGATAAAGTGTTCGTTCCTTTAACTATTGGAGGGGGAATACGTAATACTGAAGATATAAGACTACTTTTATTGGCGGGAGCGGATAAGGTTTCGATTAATACTGCTGCAGTTAACGATCCAAATATTGTTACCGAATCTGCAAAAAAATTTGGTTCTCAGAGTATAGTTGTCGCAATTGATGTAAAAAAGAAAAGAAAGGGTTTGTGGGAAGTTTTTACCCATGGAGGTAGAAAACCGACGGGAATTAATGCCCTTGACTGGATAAAAAAAATGGAACGATATGGAGCCGGAGAAATTCTTCTAACATCGATGGATAGAGATGGAACAAAAAAAGGATATGATTTAGAAATCCTATCTTTGATAAGTGAAACCATAACAATACCTGTTATAGCATCTGGTGGTGCAGGCAACTTGAAGCACATAGCAGACGCATTTGTTTTGGGTAAAGCTGATGCTGCTCTTTGTGCGTCCATATTCCATTTTGGAGAGTACACTATCAGTGAGGTTAAAAATTTCTTATCAAAGCATGATATATTAGTTAGAAAATAAAATATGAATATCCGTAGACGATTGGAAATTAACGAATCAAAGATTTTGTCCCCTTTTGCTTCTCTTAGTAGTGATACCAAAGGTAGATTACGAAAAGAAAAAAAATGTAATTTAAGAACAGAATATCAAAGAGATAGAGACAGAATAATTCATTCAAAATCTTTTAGAAGGCTAAAAGATAAAACTCAAGTTTTTCTTGCTCCATACGGGGATCACTTCAGAACTAGATTGACCCATGTTCTTGAGGTCGCACAGATTGCTCGAACGATATCTAGGTCTTTGGCCTTGAATGAAGATTTAACCGAAGCCATATCTCTTGGACATGATTTAGGCCATACACCTTTTGGACATGCTGGCGAACAGGCCCTTGACACAGTCCATCCAGGTGGATTTAGACATTATATTCACAGTCTTAGGATTGTTGAATTACTCGAAAAGGAAGGAAAGGGTTTGAACTTAACACTTGAGGTTAAAGATGGAATATCAAAGCACTCAAAAGGTAAGGGACCTATGGTGAATAAAAAAATTCCAATTATGACTCTAGAAGGACAAGTTGTTAGGTTCTCAGATATCTTTGCTTATTTTACACATGATTTAGATGATGCTATAAGGTCATCTTTAATCAGAAAAAAAGATATACCTACTAGGCTACTTAAGTTTTTTGGGAATACGCATTCTCAAAGAATTTCTAAAGTTGTATCGGATATCATCAATGAAACGAAAAAAAATTCTTTTAAATCAGCAACTATATCTAAGGAGCTTGAACGAAATCTTGTTTACATGAGAGATTTTTTATTTGAAAAAGTTTATTATCAGAAAAAAATTAAAGATAATTTTGAAAAAGCTAAACAAATCTTAATTGATCTATATAATTTTTTCCTATTGAATGATAAGAAACTTAAAGAGTTATATAAATTTAAAAGTGAAACTCATCAAAATGATTGTCGTGACTTCATCGCCGGAATGAGTGACGATTTTGCCCTTGAAATTCATAAGTCCATCTTTACACCCAAAAAATGGTCTTTCGTAGACTTTAAAGCATAAGTTGTATATAGAAATATGATAAAATACCTTGGGTCAGTTCCTTTCTTAAATTCTAAACCCCTTACATATTTATTTGATAATAATTTTATTAGAAATTACAAAACCTATGAATATTACCCCTCGTCATTATTGGATCCTTTAATATCAGGAAAAGTTTTTTTATCATTACTTTCCATTGCTGATCATTTATCTAATAAGGATGTTCTTTCTCTGACAGATTATTGTATAAGTTCTTATGGAAAAGTCGGTAGTGTAATTTTGGTATCTAAATCAAAATTAAAAGATATAAAAAACGTAGTTCTAGATAGTAGATCTAAAAGCTCAAACATGCTTTTCAAGGTAATTCAATCCTCTTTTCTTAATATCGATGTTGATTATGAAATTAGAGAGCCAAAATTAAATATGAGAATGGAGCCTGGTGTCGGATATGTCATTATAGGTGATCTTAGTTTAGAGATTATTTCGTTAGACCCAATAGGGATTAACACATATGACTTGGGAGAAATTTGGTTTAAGGAGACCGGATTCCCCTTTACATTTGGGACATACAATTATTTAAATCCTTCTCCTAAAAAAGAAGAACTAGATTTTCTCGATAACTCTTATATGGAGGGTTCTAAAAATATTAATTCGATAATTGATGATTTCTTGATTGCTAATCAACATAAAATAGAAAAAAAAATTGCCGAAGAATATCTAAATGAAAGAATCTTTTATAAAATTACAGATGATCATATCAAGGGCATCAATCTTTTTTTGAAACTCTCTTCGAAATTTGCAAATTGGAAAAAAAATAGTTTTAATAACAAAATCTAAATTATGTCAAAAAAAATTATCACTCTTGGACATAGTCCTGATGCAGATGATGCTTTTATGTTCTACGCAATTTCAAAAGGTATTGTTAAATCAGACAAGTTTGAATTTAGACATTTTATAAAAGATATACAAACTCTTAATAAAATGGCAATAGGCAAAGAATTGGATACAACAGCTGTGTCTGCGTATGCCTACGTTCAATTATATGATAGCTATCGAATCATGGATTGCGGTGCAAGTATGGGAAATAGATATGGTCCAATAGTAGTTGCGAAACCCGGAACGAAGATGACAAAGGGGATTAGGATTGCAATTCCGGGAAAATCAACTTCAGCTTTCTTGCTTCTAAGGCTTTATTGTGATGATGCCAAGTTCGTGGAATACAATTTTGATGAAATTATGCCAGCGATAATTAACTCCGAAGTTGATGCTGGACTTATTATACATGAAGGTCAAATTACTTTCGGAGCTTTTGGTCTAAATTTATTATTAGATATACCTAAACTATGGCACAATGAATGCAAATATCCGATACCTCTTGGCTTAAATGTTGTGAGCAGATCCTTAGACTTGGGGATTCAAATAGAAATCTCTAAAATGATTAAGCAAAGTATTTCATATGCTCTATCAAATACCGAGGAGGCTCTTGACTATGCAATGGAATTTGGTAGAGGCATATCAAGAGATATAGCAAAAAAATTTATTTTTATGTATGTAAACGAAGATACCTTAGATTTGAATTATAGAGGTATCAACGGACTCAAATTCATGTACACCTCAGCCTTTACAAAAGGTTTAATTGAAAAGAATATAGAGCTTGATATTATTTTAACTTAATCGTCTCCCCATTAATCATTGATAGTTTTAAATCATTATTGTTTGAGTCAATTACGGACATAAAGGGGTTGTCATTTTTTATTCTAAAAGCTATTAAGTCGGCCTTTTTGTTTTTTTTTATTGTCCCTACCATATTCTCGATGCCGAGGGCTCTTGCTCCTCCTATCGTAGCTTTCTCCAGAACGATTTTCTCACAATTTTTCTTAGCAAATTTCTTTGAGTGGAGATACAAAGACTTAATTTCATCTAAAAAATTTATTGAAAAATTGCTAGATAATCCATCCGTGCCTAATCCAATATTCTTGTATTTAAGGAAAAATTTTAAATTAGGTAACCTTTGATTTAAAAATAAATTACTTCGCGGGCATAGAACAACGCCATATTGCTCTCTCTCTAGTATTTTTAAGTCTGCTTTTATTAAATTATTCATATGCACTAGAAGTATTCTTTGTTTATTTTTATTAAGATTATTCAAGTAGGAAAGGGGAGAGTCACTTTTAATTTTTATTTTTGGTCTTTTTGGTAACATTGGAAAAATTATATCTTCCAGGCCACTCTTCTTTTTTTGAATTAATCTAATCTCATCTCTACTTTCAGAGAGGTGAATGCCGAGATTTATTTTTCTATTTTGAGCAATTTTGAATAGATTTTGCAATTTCTCAGTATCAAGTGTATAGATTGAGTGGGGGAACAGTCTTAAATTAAACATGCCGTTTTTATCTTTTCTGTCTAAATTAATCAATTTCCTAAAAAAACTTTTGTCGATATTCGGCATAGTTGAATTTACTACTTCAAAAAAATATACTGTCCTTATTTTACTTCTGATTATTTCTTGAAAATCTAGTCCATTATACGAACTTATCTGTCCAATGGTTGTAACGCCTGAATCAATTGATTCTTTTAGTGATTTCCTAACAGAATTAATTATCATTTCTTTCTTAGAAGTTTGTTTTTTTAAATCTATAATTTGAGCTAGCCAGGAAGAAAACGAATTAAAAGGAATTAATTTTCTTCTAATCCAATTTAATTCGAGATGGATATGAGCGTTAATAAACCCTGGCATTAATATGCAATCTTCCAAATTGATTATTTTATATTTATTTTTATTGACTTCTGAATTGGGAAGAATATCTTCAATTTTGTCGTTATTGACTATGACCGAATACCCATACAAGGGTTGGCTGCCACAAAAAAGAATATATCTGGCCCTTAAAGCTTTTTGCATATCTCCTACGGCTCCAAATACTGTACTTGACCTTTAAAAACTAATCTGACCCGAACAAATTTGTTCAACTGGTCCTTCCATTACGAGATTGTAATTATCATCAATTTCGATAGACAAGATACCTCCCTGCATTTGGACATTTACTTTATTATCTAGAAGGTCTAATTTGTGGCCAACTGAGACTACTGCACAGGAACTACTACCTGACGCTAATGTATAACCCGCTCCTCTTTCCCATATTTCGATTTTCACCTTTTTTCTTGAAACTATTTGAGCAAATTGTACATTTGTTTTGTTGGGAAACATTTTATTTTTTTCAATTAATGGCCCAAATTCAGTTGCGTCCTTAGGGCTTATTGTTTTTTTGAAAATCACACAATGAGGATTACCTACTGTTACAGAGGTAAAAATGAATTTTTTCTTTTTAATCCTTATTGTTTCATTTATAGCATATTTCATATGAGAGATTACAGGAATTTTTTTTGATTCAAAAACAGCCTGACCCATTTGAACTTTGACTAGACTAGACTTTTTACTGCTCTTGATTATTGCACATTTAACTAAGCCCCCTTTCGTTTCAACGGTAAAAATTCTTTTTTTAGTATATCTATTATCGTATAAAAATTTTGAAAAAATTCTCAAACCATTTCCGCTTTTTTCTGCTTCTGAGCCGTCGGGATTAAAAATTTGCAAACCGAAATCAGCTTTTCTTGAGGGAACGAGTAATAATAGCCCATCTGATCCAATCCCAAAATTTCTATCACATATTTTTTTAATTAAGCCCTTATTTAGCTTACGGTTGAGTTCTTTCTTATCAATAACTATATAGTCATTGCCGAGTCCGTGAGATTTGATAAAATTGTTCATATCCTGATTATATTAAACGATTTAGTTTGTGATAATAGAGTGAATTTGTAGATAAATAATTTTTTTTTGTATAAAATTAATCAATGCAACCATGGGAGGTTTTTTGTGATGATTGAAAATATGTACGATGTTAAAGATAAAGTCGCAATCGTAACGGGTAGCTCAAGAGGTATAGGGAAGCAATGCGCTTTGGCTTTTGCTGAAGGCGGGGCTAAGCTTGTTCTTAATTATGTTAATAATCAAGAAGCGGCTGAGATTACAGCTGAAGAGGTAAGTGCTCTTGGCTCCGAAGCTATAATTGTCCAAGCCGATGTTAAGGACTTTGAGGCTTGCCAGACTTTGGGCGAACAGGCAATAAAAAAGTACGGGAAAGTTGATTTTCTGGTTAATAATGCCGGTATCAATAGAGATATAACGTTTAGTAGAATGTCTCAGGAGCAGTGGAGCGAAGTTGTTAATACAAATTTAGGTGCTTTGTTCAATATGTGTAAGGCGGTCGTTCCACATATGAGGGATGCTGGTTCTGGTGTAATTATTTCAATTTCTTCTATTATTGGTGAAACTGGCAATATTGGACAATCAAATTATGCAGCAACAAAGAGCGGTATGTATGGATTTACAAAAAGCTTAGCCAGAGAACTCGCAAAAGATAATATTAGAGTTAATACCGTGTCACCTGGTTTTGTTGAAACTGACATGCTTCATACAGTACCACCCGATCTTTTGGCAGGAATTAAGGATGATATTCCCATGGGAAGATTTGGGTATGCTGACGAAATTGCCTTAGCTGTGCTTTATCTATGTTCTACCGCGGGTTCTTGGATTACGGGTACAAATCTAAGTATCAACGGTGGGCATAATATGTAGTTTTTATTGTGGGAGACGATATGCTCTCCTACAATAAGAACATTTTCTTAGTAAATAAAATTGTGTGAAGGTAAATCAAGCAAATACATAAAAATGTATCCTGCCAGAATTGTTATAAAACCAGATATCGACAAATAAGAAATCCTATAGCCGCTAATTTTGTAAATTGATCTTAATAAAATTAATAGGAAATAAATACTCCATGAAAGAACCGAAATTGTAGCAACAGTTCCGAACCAGTAACTTCCAATCTGATTTTTTGAGAGGACAAAACCCAATACGAGACCTATTGTCATAAGAGGAAAAGATAGCGAAATCAACAAGAAATTAACTTTTTCGATCAGATCAAGACTTGGCAGCCTGCCAATTTTATTAATTTTCTTATTTTTGATATTTTTATATTGATATAAAAACATTAGGCTAAATATTATAGAAACAAAAAGAATGGTATGAGAAAGTAGATTCAATAGTACATGAGATATTAATATTCTATTATTAAAAAGTAGATTATTACCCTCGCCTATATCAAAGATTATAGGAACAGTCAAAATGAAAGCTACTGGAGAAACAAAAAGTGAATATAAATTCTTAATGCTTGGTTTTATGAATAAGTAGCATGATATAGAAAGAAATAATGCTATTACAAAAAGATTTACCTCTAAACTTTTTGATGCATAGTTTACATCTTTAACAATCAATAGTATTGCTTGAACGGAAATCGCCATAATAAAAAGATAATGGCCAATCTTGGAAAATTTTATTTTCCCAGAGGCAACGTAATACAAAGTCAGTATGAACGATATTGCATAGAGAACCGGAACAAAAATCGTTGATTCCATTAAATTGTCTCACTTATTTCTTTCTGATAATTCTTGGTTAATTCGTTGTTAAGTTCATCTAAATCACCGTCAAGAATATAATCGATTTTGTGAAAAGTTCGACTAAGCCTATGATCGCTTACGCGTCCTTGTGGAAAATTGTATGTTCGTATCTTTTCACTTCTGTCTCCAGCGCCAACTAAAGCTTTCCTCGTCTTAGACATATTTTCTTGTTGTTTTATTTGTTCATTTTCAAAAAGCTTAGCTCTTAATATTCTCATGGCTTTCTGTTTGTTCTTATGTTGAGACTTTGCGTCTTGATTCTGTATTACAATGCCTGATGGTTCATGAGTAATTCTTATAGCGGAATCAGTCTTGTTAACATGCTGCCCACCCGCACCGGAGGCCCTATAGGTATCGATTCTTAAATCTTTTTCATTGATTTCGATTTCTACTTCGTCTACCTCAGGCAAGACCGCAACGGTTGCTGTAGAGGTATGAACTCTGCCACTAGTTTCAGTAATAGGGACTCTTTGAACTCTATGAACGCCACTTTCAAATTTCATAAAAGAATAAATATTTTCTCCCCTTATCGAAACAATTGCTTCTTTTGTTCCGCCAAGCCCCATTTCGTTCTTGTTGATTATTTCTGCCTTCCATCCTCTGCGTTCCGCATACCTCAAGTACATTCTCAATAAATCGCTTGCAAAAAGTGCCGCCTCATCTCCCCCGGCTCCAGCTCTTATCTCTAAAATGACATCTTTTGAATCCATGGGGTCTTTTGGTTTAAATTCATCTTGAATTTTCTCTTCAATGTTTTTAAGTTCCTTATTTAAATTCTTTAATTCTTCTTGGGCTAGTTCTGCCAACTCTATGTCTTTAGATAGTTCCTGATTCTCAATTATCATATGTTCTACTTCTTGAAGCTGCAAAAAGAGTGCTACCATTTCAGAAATTTGACTTCTTTTTTTTGAAAGTTCTTTGATAGAATTAGAATTTAGATTTGGTGATGAAAGCTGTAAATCAATACTACTAAGCTCTTTTGATAAATCTTCTAGTTTTTCTCTGACTTTTTGCCCTATCATATAAAAACCCGGCTTGCAAACTCTTAACTATGGGATAGAATTATATCATGGATATCTTTGATATCCTTGATAATAAGGTTAAGGATGCCGTAGAGCAAAAACTGAAATTGGAGAATAGGGTATCGAGTTTAGAGAAGGAGATTAAAAGATTAAATAAGGATTGTCTAGACTTAAAAACGAAAGATACTGCCTGTAAAGATGAGATTGGCTCTGTTCTTAGTGAATTAGATAGAGCGGTAAAAGATTTAGATATTTAGTGAAGGAAATACGATTAAGTCATTTAGAAAAAAGTTTAAAGTTTAAAACTGAATGTAGCGACAAGATTTTAAATGAAATTGAAGAATACATAAATAAAAAGTTCTTGGAGCATAGTTTAGAAAAAAATTCGCCTTCTTCCTTGGAAATATCTAATCTCCTTTTGGTAAATGCAGTTTACGAAATCCTTTCCTTGAAAAAAGATAAGGAAAAGGACAATGAAAGAATCTCTTCAATTATATCAATGCTCTCGTGATAAGTTTGAATTAAGAGAACATCTTAGAACTAAAAGAAGTAAGTTAAGTAGTTCATTTGTTTGGCTTAAATCGGAACAAATTTCGTATTCTCTGATCAAAGAGTTATCGTTGAAATTAAAAAAATCTGACCGAATTGCTTTATACAGCCCTATTGCTGGCGAGGTTGATACCAGATTGATAGATTTTGAGATAAGAAAATTGAATAAAAGTGTTTATTATCCAAAAATAATTGGTGAAAGAATGTATTTTGTTAAAACAAATTCACTTGACGATCTCTCACTAGGGCATTTTGGAATACGAGAACCAGCTGGTGAAAAATATATAAGCATCAGTAATCTTGATATTTTCATTATCCCTGCGATTGCCATAGGCCTTGATGGATCTAGATTAGGATTTGGTAAGGGATTTTACGATAAGGAACTTGAAGATGTTCCCAGAAGAAAGATGTTCTCTGCGATATTCGATTTTCAATTAGTCGACAAAGAATTTAGAGAAGAGCACGATATAAAAGTGGATAAAGTTTTTACAGAAAAAAGGGTTATTACAATAAATTAGGAGGAAATTATGGATATTATCTTAATCTCGATTTGCATAGCATGTTGTGTTGGAGGATTTGGTCTATTCTGGTTAATAAGTCGGAATAATCTTATTAAAGACATTAAAGACAAGAAAGAAAGATCTGAAAAAATGATTTCAATTGCAAAAAGTAAATCGATAAAAATTACTAAAGAAACAGAAAGAAAAATTAAACAATTTAAATCTTCTCAGATTAAAAAAATTAAAGATGAGATTGAATCTACAAGAAAATTAATGACCGAGAAAGAGGCAAATTTATTGGAGAGGGAGAAGAATCTCAATGCTAGTCAGACCGAAGTAACCAGAAGAGGGGCTCAACTAGAATTAAAAGAGGAAACGTGCGATCAACTAGAGTTAAAGTATAGATCCAAAGAAGAAGAATTAAATTCAATTTTAGAAGATGCTAAGTCAAAAATAGAAACTATTTCGGGTTTGTCCAGAGAAGAAGCGAAACAAGAGCTGGTTGGGGCTGTAGAGAATGAAGCGAAAATACTCGCGGCCAGAAAAATTAAAGAGATAGAAAAAAATTTGAAAGATGAAGCAGAGGAGAAAGCCAAAAATATTATTGCTTTAGCTATACAAAAGTATGCTGCTTCCTATACGTCGGAAAAAACATCATCCGTTGTTACTCTTCCAAGTGATGATATGAAAGGAAGGATTATTGGTCGAGAGGGTAGGAATATTAGAACAATCGAATCAAAAACGGGAGTTGATATTATTATTGATGATACGCCTGGTATAGTCACGGTTTCTTCTCACAATCCTTTAAGAAGAGAAATTGCCTCAAGATCGATTAAGAAATTGCTTGACGATGGAAGAGTTCATCCAGGAAGAATTGAAGAAATTGTTGATGAAATTAGGGAACAACTAGGCAAAGAAATCCAACAGTTAGGAGAAGATGCAATACTAGAAATTGGTATTAGCAATATGAATCCTGAGCTAATTAAGCTTGTGGGTAATATGAAATATCGTACATCGTACTCTCAGAATATTTTGGACCATTCCTTAGAGGTTGCTCAAATTTGTGGGGTATTAGCTTCAGAAATAGGCCTAGATCCTAAATTAGCTAAGAGAGCAGGATTACTACATGACATAGGTAAATCTGTCGATCATACAATCGAAGGTAACCATGTAGATATTGGAGCAGATTTAGTTAAAAAATATCATGAACCACCTGAAGTTATCGAAGCGGTTGAATCTTCCCATTCCGATCATCCCTCTAGCCTTTATACTGTTCTTGTCCAAGCCTCTGATGCAATTTCAGCTGCAAGGCCAGGAGCAAGAAAAGAATCCTACGAGTCTTATGTTAAAAGAGTTAAAGAACTTGAAGATATAGGATTATCTTTTAATGGAGTGGACAAGTGCTTTGCCATTCAAGCTGGTAGAGAGGTAAGGGTAATGGTGGAAAGTGACAAAATTAATGATGATGAAGCGACAATTCTCTCTCACGATATAGCAAAGAAGATAGAGGAGGAAGTTTCCTATCCGGGTAACGTAAAAATTACTGTAATTAGAGAAGTTAGAGTAGCAGCAATGGCAAATTAGTCCTTAAGGGCTATTCTAGCTGCAGCAAGTCTCGCGATAGGGACCCTAAAGGGGGAACAGCTTACATAATCAAGTCCTATTTTATGACAAAATTCAATCGATGCAGGATCACCACCGTGTTCACCACAAATACCAACTTTAAGATTTTTTCTAGTTGATTTACCTTTCTCGAGGCCGATTTTCATAAGTTCCCCAACACCGTCGATGTCAATGCTCGTAAAAGGATCTTTCTCTAATATCTCGGTTGTTTTTCCATCTATATCAATTTTGATTTCCATATATGCGTTAATAAATTTAGCAGCATCGTCTCTTGAATATGCAAAAACTGTTTGAGTCAAATCATTTGTACCAAAGGAGAAAAATTCTGCTTCTTTTGCAATTTGGTCTGCAACAACAGTAGCTCTTGGAACCTCAATCATGGTGCCTACCATGTAATTGATTTTCTTTTTTCCTAGAACTTCTTTTGCAACTTCATTGATTATATTCTTTTGGAATTTAATTTCGGATACCATCCCGACCAATGGGACCATAATTTCAGGACTTACTTTAATTTTCTTTTTAGATACTTCAATTGCTGCTTCAAAAATTGCCCTTACTTGCATTCTTGTAATTTCTGGCATTATTATTCCTAACCTACAACCTCTAAGGCCCAGCATTGGATTAAACTCATGAAGCTCTTCGACTCTATCTAAAAGTTTTCTTTTCTTATCAATAAGGCTTGAACTACTTTTGTTCGTTTCTAGTTCTTTAATCTCCAACATCAAATCTTCTCTTTTTGGTAAAAATTCATGTAGAGGTGGATCTAACAATCTAATAGTGCAAGGTAAACCATTCATTGCGGTAAAAAGTCCGACAAAATCTTCTTTTTGCATCTTTTGAAGCTTGTTGAGATGAGAAATTCTATCATTTAATGATTTTGCGAGAATCATATTTTGCATAATTTTTATTCTGTTTTCCGCAAAAAACATATGTTCAGTTCTACATAGACCTATCCCTTCTGCGCCAAATTTGATAGCTATTTGTGCATCGACTGGAACATCGGCATTAGCTCTAATTCTGAGCCTTCTAAATTTATCTGCCCATTTTAGGATTGTTGAAAAGATTAAGTATCTCTCGGATGCTCTCTCTTTCATGTTGCCTTGCATGACTTGAATTACTTCTGATGCTACTACAGGGATATCACCTGAATATACTTTTCCGTCAAACCCATCGATTGAAATATAATCACCTTCATTGATTAATTTTTCATCTACACTAAAAGACCTTGCAGGTATATTGACCTTGATTTTCTCTGCTCCCACAACACAAACTTTGCCCATTTGTCTTCCTACGACTGCCGCATGACTTGTTTTTCCACCTCTTGCGGTTAGTACACCATGTGCTGCTGCCATACCATGTATATCATCGGGATTGGTTTCTTTGGTAACGAGAATGACTCTGCTACCTTTCTTGCTCATTTCAACCGCTGTTTGAGCATCAAGCGCAACTTGTCCTGATGCAGCTCCTGGAGAAGCCGCTAGCCCTTTAGTGAATTCATCAAATTTCTTTTTATCAGAAGGATTAAATATAGGAAATAAAAATTGCTCTAACTGTTCTGGCAATACTCTCATTACGGCTTCTTCTTTTGAAATTAATCTCTCTTTAACCATATCGCATGCAATTTTGGCTGCAGCAATACCCGATCTTTTAGCTGACCTTGTTTGTAACAGGTAAAGTGTTTCGTTTTCAATTGTAAATTCAAAATCCTGCATATCACGAAAATGCCTTTCTAAAGTTTTGGCAGTATTTTCTATTTGAAGATGGACCTTTCTCATCTCTCTTTGCATTGTTTTTATATTCTTAGGAGTCCTAATTCCTGCCACGACATCTTCGCCTTGCGCGTTTAATAGGTATTCTGCAAATAACTCTTTCTCGCCCGATGAAGGATCTCTAGTAAACCCAACTCCAGTTCCACAATCCCTACCCATATTACCAAAAACCATCGATTGTACTGTAACGGCAGTGCCAATTTCCGACGGAATATCATATTGCTTTCTATAGAAAATAGCTCTTTTATTGTTCCAAGAAAGAAAAACCGCATCAATTGCTTTCATAAGCTGATTGTTTGGGTTTTGAGGAAATTGCAAACCCGTCTTTGATTTTACAAGTTTTTTGTAATCTTGGACAAGAGTTTTCAAGGCGGAATGATCAAGATCAAGATCATGTTTAGCCCCCTTTTTCTTCTTTAGATTATCCAACATTTCTTCAAATAAATTCTTATTCACTTTCAGAACTACATCTGAAAACATTTGAATAAATCTTCTATACGCATCCCATGCAAATCTTGGATTTCTGGTTTTTTTACTCAATCCTATAACCGTTTTGTCATTCAAACCTAAGTTGAGAATTGTGTCCATCATTCCTGGCATAGAAAACATCGAACCAGACCTTACCGAAACTAATAATGGATTAGATGAATTACCAAATCTTTTGCCTGTCAATTTTTCGATCTTGGATAGATTTCCTTTTATTTCACTATTTATTCCTTTAGGAGTTTTTCTTTTGTTTTTATAGAATATTCCACAAACTTCAGTTGAAATTGTGAATCCAGGAGGAACATTAATGCCTATTTCTGTCATCTCGGCTAAACCTGCCCCTTTGCCACCAAGGATTTCTTTCATTGATCCATTGCCATCAGCCTTTTTATTTCCGAAAAAATAAACACATTTTTTAGAATTTCTTTTGGTTCTCATTCATCCTCCTCTTTAAATCTCTGAGAAATTAGCAAATCCGGAGATTATATTTTTCATGTTTGTTAAAAGATTTATTCTGTTTCGTTTTGTTTCTTCGTTTTTGTCCATTACTAAAACGTTGTCAAAAAATTCTGATAGACATGGGGATGTTTTTAGAATTTCTTTCAAGCACACTTCGGGGTTTTTGCTCATCGAACTAGGAGAAAAAGCTTTTTGAAGTTTTTTTAATTCTTCAAAAAGAGAGATTTCAAATTTGTTATCAAGCAAGTTTTCGTTTATATCTATTTTGGAATTTTCTTTAGTTATATTTTTTAATCTTTTAAATATTTCAATTACTGACATCAATTCTTTTTTACCTTCATATTTTTTTAAGACGAACGCTTTCTCTAAAATAGATTTCATATCTCTAATCTGATATTCATTATTTACTAGAGAATTAACAATGTTCATATTAAAACCTTTCTCAATTAGATAATTCCTTATTCTTTCATTGAAAAATTCTATTGCTTTATTCTTATTTTCCTCTTTGATTTTACTGTGACCACTCTTTTCAACTTCAGCGATCGAAAAATTTAAGATTTCAATTAAATCTATATTTTTCTTAAGATTCTCGGCTATCCTAATTATACCTATACTGTTCCTTCGAAGTCCATATGGGTCCGAGCTGCCTGTTGGGTTTAATCCTAAATAAAAACAAGATGCGATGATATCGATTTTGTCAGAGATACTAATTATTTTTGCTAAATTATTACTTGGTAGCGCATCACTTCTCCCTCTTGGTAGATGGTGTTCTTCAATAATTTGAGCGATATTTTTATTGTACTTTTTATAATAGTGTTTACCCATGAGACCTTGAAGTTCAGGAAATTCATAAACCATCTGAGAAGATAGGTCGGCCTTTAACAACCTACAGCAGGATTTCAAATCGACATTTAATTTTTTTTCATCTAAATCCAATATTTGAAGTAATTTCTTCGAATTTTTCAAAATTCTATCAGATTTATCTTTATAAGTTCCCACCCCCTCAATAAACGTTATAGATGATAGTTTTTTTACAAGATTAGATAGACCAATTTTTTTATCTTCCTCATAAAAGAATTTAGCATCAGCTAATCGTGCTCTGATTACTTTTTCGTTTCCTGAGATTACTACTTGATTGTTGATGAATGATGAACCAGCGATAAATATAAATTGAGAATCCAATTTAGAATAATTACTATCTTTGAAGACAGGAAAGTATTTTTGATGACCTTTCATCACTGATATGTTAACTTCTTTAGGAATCTGAAGAAAATTTTTATCAAATTTTCCAGACAAAACATTTGGAAATTCTGTAAGATTGGCAACGTGGTCTAACAATTCTTCATCGATTTCAACAAAAAATTTTGATTTTTTCTCTATTTTCTTGATTTGATTAACGATAATCTTTTTTCTTTCTTTAAAATCTAAAATAACATGACTTTTTTTCATATATTCTAGATATTGTTTAATGGAATTAATTTTCGTGCCTTGATTTGAATAAAATCTATGACCATAAATGATATTTTCATTCTTGATGCCATTAATCTTTAATTTTATAAATTCTTTACCAAATAATGAGAAAATATTTTTTATTGGCCTTACAAATTCGATGTTGCTAGACCCCCACCTCATGGATTTTCTATTTTTTAATAATTTGATTGAATTCGTTGTGACATCAACTAAAAAATCTTTTGTTTCTATTCCTTTTATATGTTGATTTGCAGATAAAAATTTATTACCATCTTTTTCTATTATTTTAATATCATTTTTCTTAAGCGAGTTTTTCTCCAAAAAAGCTAATCCTGGCTTTAGGAATTCTCCTTTCTCATTAATTGATATTTTTCTTGGTGGGCCTACGATGAATCTTTCCTTATCTTTCTGTTGGTTGGCTAATCCCCCTATGATAAGAGTGAGTCTTCTTGGTGTGCCATATCGAGTTATAATGGAGTAATTAATTGCATTTGAATCCAAATTGTCTTTGAAGATACTTTCCAATTGAATTCCTAGTTCATTTACAAGTCTAGCTGGTATTTCTTCGGTAAATATTTCTAATAAAAAACTCGAAAGATTTTTATTCTTTTTCATAAATTTTCAAATATAATGCTGCAGACTTTTTAACAAGTTCTCTGATTTCTAATATGTATCTTGCTCTTTCTGTAACGCTTATACTCCTTCTAGCATCTAACAAATTAAATAAATGAGAACATTTTAAGCAATAGTCATAAGCGGGAAGAGGCAAATCATTTGTTAAAAGATTCTCGCATTCTTTTTTTGATCCATCAAAAAACGTTTTTAGCATATCTATATTTGCAAGTTCAAAATTGTATTTAGAAAATTCGTACTCAGTCCTGAAATGAATATCACCATATTTAATTTCTTTTGACCAATTTAAATCATACACGCTCTGAACTTTTTGGAGATACATAGCAATCCTTTCAGTTCCATATGTGATTTCTACCGTGATAGGATTTAAATCAAAACCGCCAGCTTGTTGAAAATAAGTAAATTGAGTAATTTCCATTCCATCAAGCCATACTTCCCAGCCGAGGCCCCAGGCTCCAAGTGTTGGAGATTCCCAATCATCTTCTACGAATCTTGTATCGTGCTTTTTGGTGTCAATTCCTAATTTGTTTAAACTTTCTAGATAAAGGTCTTGAATATTATCTACTGAGGGCTTTATTACTACTTGGAACTGGTAATAGTGCTGAAGTCTATTTGGGTTTTCTCCATATCTTCCATCTGTCGGTCTTCTGCAGGGCTCAACGTATGCAGCCGACCAAGGAGTTTTGCCTAAACATCTTAAAAATGTTCCAGGATGAAAGGTCCCAGCCCCTTTTTCAACATCGTAAGGTTGAAGAATTACGCAGCCTTTTTCTGCCCAGAATTCTTGTAATTTGAAAATTAGATTTTGAAAATACATAAAAAAATGATGATAACATCAAACTAAATCTAATTCTATTTGATTTATTTCAGTATATTTCACCGATTAGCGAGTTCTGGAAAGCTTCCTTTATTTTTACGTTAACCATTTTTCCAACAAAGCTTCTATCAAGATTTCTTATATTCACAACTTTGTTATGGGTAGTTCTTCCAAACAAATCATCGGAATTATTTTTGCTAACCCCTTCGACCAAGACCTCGTAGGCTTTGCTAATGTGTTGAATATTGTTCTCTAGAGAAATTTCTTTTTGTTTCTTTTGAAGCTTATAGAGCCTATCTGATGCAATTTCATCTGAGACATGTACGTCCATTTTTTCTCCGAGGGTTCCAGGTCTAATGGAATACTTAAATGAATAAACTGTATCAAATCTGATATCTTCTATAAGTTTCATAGTTTCTTGAAAATCTTCATCTGTCTCGTTGGAGAAACCGATGATAATGTCTGTTGACAGACTCAAATCTGGCATTGCTTCTCTGAG
This sequence comes from Candidatus Dadabacteria bacterium UBA1144, assembly GCA_002311855.1. Classification (GTDB taxonomy): domain Bacteria; phylum Desulfobacterota_D; class UBA1144; order UBA1144; family UBA1144; genus UBA1144. Next base: position 495,119 of record DCAB01000012.1, read on the forward strand.
TTTTCTTATGCTTTCTCTGTACCAATCGATTGTATAAGTTCTATTCATCGATTTAAGAACTTTGTTTGATCCTGATTGGACCGGAAGATGTAATTGTCTACAAATCTTCGGATTGTTTTTCATTGAATCAATCATCTTCGAGGTAACATCCCTAGGAAAAGAGGTAGTAAATCTAATTCTTTCTAGCCCACCAAGTTTACCAAGATAATCAAGTAGATTATGAAATCTTTCTCCATTATGTTTCCAAGAATTAACAGTTTGACCAATGTATGTAAGTTCTTTTGCCCCTTGATTAATGAGAAGTTTAGATTCTTCGAGTATATCCTCTAGAGATCTATTGATTTCTTTACCTCTGACAGTAGGAACAATACAGTATGCACATTCTTTATTGCAACCTTGTTGTATGGAAACAAAACCATTTACTTTATCTTTTTTATGGTAGGGATGTATTTCGAATACTTCTTGGACATCCATCGATGTTTCAATCTTCTTAACATCTAATGAATCTTTTAAATCCTTAACTATATTCATTAATTTCGGTATGCTCCTAGGCCCAACAACAAAATCAAGATACGGAATCTGTTTGATTAATTTTTTGCCATAGAGTTGTGCGACGCATCCAGTCATACCTATTAGAAGATTTGGATTAGATTTCTTAAGATTTTTGTATCTACCAAGCGCACTTGTAGCCTTATGGTCAGCTTTTTCTCTTATTGCACAAGTGTTAACTATTATTACGTCAGCATCGGAAGGATTATTAACTGGAATTCCGGATAATGAATTCAGAATTCTATCTGAATCATATTCGTTCATTTGACAACCGTATGTCTCAATAAAAACGGATAATTTTTTCACTCTCAAATTTTAACAACCTTTCTCCCTTATGCAATAGTTTAAAAAAGTCTAGCTTGACTAACAAATTTCAATTTTGTACCATTTTTTGATGTTAGCTTGGACTAAAGATATCAACTCAAAACAGTGGAAAACCTTTGTTGCCGCTTTTCTTGGTTGGACTTTAGATGCCATGGATCTTCTTCTTTATGTCTTCGCATTTACATTTATTGCACAAACATTTGATTTAACAGGTCCACAAGCAGCTGTTTTATTTAGTATAACCCTAGCTTCTTCCGCGCTTGGTGGAATTGTTTTTGGAATTATATCCGATTATATTGGCAGGGTAAGAGCCCTAACTTATTCTATTTTGATTTATTCATTATTTACCATGTTCTCTGCTTTTTCTCCAACAATTGAATTCTTTGTTGTTTGCAGATTTCTTTTAGGTTTAGGAATGGGCGGAGAATGGGCTTCTGGTGAAATATTAGTTGCTGAGAGTTGGCCAAAACAACATAGAGGTAAAGTAGTTGGAATGGTTCAAAGTGGTTGGGGATTTGGTTTCATCCTTGCAGCTATCCTTGCAACTTTTGTTTTACCTATCGATTCATTTAATCTCAATATGTTGCCATTTGTTGACAAAGACTTTCCAGTTGAAAGTTGGAGATTCTTATTCTTCTTAGGGGTACTCCCCGCACTTCTAGTCTTTTATGTAAGAAGGGTTTGCGAAGAGCCTGAAATTTGGAAAAAGAGTTCTGAGCAGCGTAAAAAATCTACCCAAGAATTTACTTTATTCCAGATTTTTAAAGGTGATCTCAGACCGATGTTACTTAAGGCAACTCTTCTTACAAGTTTCTGTATGATTTCATATTGGGGCCTTAGTTATTTTGTTCCAAACTATCTAGCTAGTCCTGTTGAACAAGGCGGTGCAGGTTTGGGATTAGTTAAAGGTTTTGGATTTACTATCCCGCTTAATATTGGAGCAATCCTTGGTTGTATATCCTTTGGTATGATAAGCGATAAGTTTGGTCGGAAATTTACCTTTGGTGCATATTTAATAATAGTAGCATTGCTTGTTCCCATATTTGGTAACCTAGTTAAGGTTCAGGAATTTTTAGGGTTTCTTTCAATAGATGCTCTAGTTTTAATTCTTGCCCCTTTGCTTGGATTTTTCAACACAGGCTTCTATTCTGGCTTTGGGGCAATTTTTTCAGAAATTTTTCCTACAAGAGCTAGGGGAACTGCGCAAGGATTTAGTTACAATGTAGGCAGAGGTGCTTCTGCGATCGCGCCCCCTCTCTTTGCCTTTATCGCGATTAGTTCATTTGCTTTCTTGTTTAATGGAGAGATTATTGGACACGGCAGAGCGCTTATGACTGCTTCAATTTTTGCTCTACTTGCCTTTTTAGTACTTCTAACGCTCCCTGAAACCAAGGGAAAAGAGCTAGACTAGCAGTATTTTATTTTATTTAAAGTTTTTGTACAATTTGGTATAGTATTTGCTACTATATAAGTAAATCTTTAAGGAGGAAATTATGCGTAAAATTATATTTTTTGCATTTGCTTTTCTGTTTGTTTGTTCAAATTTTAATTCATTTGCAAAAGAAGGAGAATCATCTCAAATACCGCTTACTTTTTCAGGCTATGTACATACAGCAACTACCTATAACTTAGGCGATAATGAAGATGAAAATAATAATTTTCATACATTCAGTGATGACGATTATACTTTAACCCCTTCTGCTCAATTAGGAATATCAAACGATTTTTTCATAATTGATGCTTTATTTGGTAGTATTGCTCAGGATATAAATACGACTGATGGAGGGAGTGACGAATTCTTCTTACATCAAGCTTATGGTATTTTGCCAGTAGGGCCAGTTAGTATTATGGTTGGTCATTTTGATACTATGTTGGGAAATGAGGTAATCAATCCTGCTGACAACCCTAACATTACGAGAAGCTTTCTTTTTGGCTACTCAATAAACTTTCAAAATACTGGAATAAGAGCAGTATACGAACCTGAAATGGGAGTAGTCGATGAAATTTATCTAGGTTTTGGAAATGGCCAAGATAGTATTTATGATGAAGGTGAGAGCCAAGGCAAGACAATTGAAGCTGCCGTAGGAAAATCTATAGGAGATGCTTCATTGTTTCTTGCTATGAATCTTGGTCCTGAAACCGCAGTTGATAGTTTAATTAGACGGACTTATACAGCTGTTTTTGGAATGCCTGTTACTAATTCAGTATCAATAACAGTAAATGGGGTTTATGCTCACGAGGAAGATGCTGGAGATACCAGATCAGATGGAAGCAAAGTAAATGGTGAATGGTATGGTGGTGCAGGTTATATAACATATGACCACTCTGATACTTTATCTGTTACTTTCAGGGCGGAATATTTCAAAGATGTTGGTGGATCACGCCTAGATTTTGATGGAGTCACCAGTAAAGGCACTTTTACTGAAGGTAGTGACGAAGCTATCCTGAAGAGCTTGACTGTAACCCCTCAATTATTAGTAGGCGAATATGGTGTACTAAGAGCGGAGTTTAGACGTGATATGGCAAACCACGAGGTTTTTCAACGTGAACCATACCCTACTACTCCGAATACCAACACCGCAAAGAATCAAACTCAAGATACTGTATCTTTGCAATATGTAGTTTCATTTTAAGACAAAATCTTCAACTAGAGCTCCTTGCAGGAGCTCTAGTGTCTATTGATTAACAAATTATTTTATATAAACTTTAAAAATTATTTACTAGCCCGGATAGCTCAGTCGGTAGAGCAGAGGACTGAAAATCCTCGTGTCGGTGGTTCGATTCCGCCTCCGGGCAACAACTGGTCTTAGATTGAAAATCAACTAAAAAAGAGTATCATATTACCCTATGTTAAGTAATTTAAATGTTTTTGGATCTTTTTTAAAAAGGATTCGAAAGAAAGAAAAGGTTACACAGGAAAAATTGGCTTCCTATTTGAATGTCTCCACTGTTTATGTTCATCAACTTGAGACAGCAAAAGTTGATGCACCCAATAAAGAAAAGTGTTTAATAATCGCAGAAGCTCTGGGAGCTGATCCTGATTTGGTGTGGAACACCGCTAAGGAACAAAAACTGCTTAGATTTCTTAATAAAGAAAATATTACAAATAATTTAGAAGAACCCATTACTGCTTCAGAAAAATTACTCTTAGATTTGTTTAGAAATTTATCTGATGATGTTAGGAAAGATTTTGTTGGTATGATTTATATGCTCCTTAAATCGGATAAAAGAATATCTGATGAAAAAATTCTTAAGTCTATTGAAAAACTTTCTCAAACTGCGTGATGTATTTTTTAAAGAGATTTGCCGTAATTACTTCTATACAATTACTTATTCTGTCATTTATTTTTATTTTATTTATCTTCAATTTTAATCAACGTCGGGAGATTAACAAAATACAGTCAAAAGAACTTGCTTCAATAGTTGCGGAACAAGCCTCTAATTATTTCCAAAAGAACAAAATTAATTATTCATCCAATGACTTTTTTAATTATCTGGATTCTCAAATAGGAATTCAAAAATTAACTACTGCTTTCAACCTGAATTCACCCGAAATATTAACAATATACTTTAGATCTGATATCGAGAAAGGTATCGTTGATGCAGGCGTTGATTCTAATTTCAATAAAGACGATACTTCACCTGCCAATAAATCCATAAAATATTTTTTTAACAATAAATATGTTGCTATCAAACCTTTCTTTCTTGATGGAGCTAAAAAACCACATGGCGTAGTCAGGATTGAGACCAACACAATACCTATATTGACCAATGTCCTTGCAAACAATGGGATTTTTTATCTTTTTCTGTTTTTAATTCTTAATAATCAAGCATTTTTATTTTATTTATGGGTCAGAAAGAAAAAGGATGTTGTTCTTGATCAGGGATACCTAAAGGATAGCTCATTGGGGGCTATAAAAATTATGCATAAACTACTTGGTGATATTATTGATGATCACAAAGAATCAAAGGATGCTGAGTTAATTAATGATATTGCAACAAATATTGTTAATTTAGATGATAAAAAATGAAGTTTTTTACTATTCTACTGGCCAACTTACTTTTGTTGATTTCCTGTGATGCTTTGATTCCTGATCAAAGAATAAGTTTGCTTGGACCCGTTCTTGAAACTGTTAATCGAGATGGCAACTTGGAATATATTGGTAGAGTAATTAACAATTCAGAAGAGAAAGTTGAAAATATATCTCTAAGATACATCGTGAAAGACAAAGAAGACAATGTCGTTGAGGCGGTTACTCTTCCTGTCTCAGGTTTGGATGGAAATTTTGTTAACAAGGGAGAGATTGTTTTATTCCAATTTTCAATTAGATCAAATCCAAAAAGTATTTTCAACAAAGAATTCAGTTTACATTATGAGTAACAAATGAAAATTGAATATTCATATTTTTAGTGGAGTATAAAATGTCTGGTAAAAGAAGAACAAGGATTTTAATTGCCAAAGCCGGTCTAGATGGTCACGATAGAGGAGCAAAGATAATTACAAGAGCATTAAGAGATGCTGGATTTGAAGTTATATATACAGGTCTTCATCAAACTCCCGAAATGATTTCTGAATCTGCTCTTCAAGAAGATGTTGATGCTATTGGAATAAGCTTGCTATCTGGTGCGCACAATTTTCTGTTTCCGAAGATTATTAAAACCTTGAAAGAAAATGGGCTCGATGATTTGGTAGTTTTTGGTGGCGGAATCATACCTGATGAAGATATTAGGGGCCTTAAGGACTGTGGAGTCAAAGAAATCTTTGGTCCGGGAACATCTACAACTGAAATGATTGAGTGGATTAACTCTAATGTTAAACCAAAATAAGTATTCTAGCCCCTCTTGGATAAATGTGTTATAAAACCAATAAATAAAGCAAACAATATGATGCCACCAATTACTTTTATATACATACTCAAATCAGTATGTGAAGCTTTGGAAATGGCTAAACCAAATAAACTGAAAAGAATTAAACAAACAAAAGCCGAACCCAAATAATCTCTTCTTAGCATTACTTCCTATTCCTTATTCCTCAGAATTAAAATATAATATATTCTACAATGAAATCAAAGGGAACTGTGACGGTTTTTGGTGCAGGAAGTTGGGGAACAGCAATTGCAAAAGTTTTAGCTGAGAATTCTTTCGATGTGCTCCTCTGGGGTAGGGAATCAAATGTTGTAAACTCAATCGAACGATTTAGAGAAAACAAGCTCTTTCTTCCTGGAATTAAATTGCCACGTTCAATTCATCCTAGAAATGATTTAGATGATGATTGTTTCAATGTAAAATTTTTGATTTTTTCTGTTCCAACTCAGTACATCAGAACTTTTTTAAAAACAATCAAGACTAAAATAAAAAAAGATTCCATATTGATTAATGCATCTAAAGGTATTGAACAAAAATCTATGAGTTCTATCTATGAAATTTTTAACGATGTAATACCAAACGTAAAAAGTAGATATTTAACGATTTCAGGTCCCAGTTTTGCTCAAGATGTTGCAAGAAGATTACCAACAGCAGTTTCTATTGCTTCCTTTAATAGTTCGGTTTTATCAAAAACCAAATCTTTATTTGATAATGATTATTTCAGGACTTATACAAGCAATGATGTTATTGGTGTGGAGATTGGGGGGTCAGTCAAAAATGTGATTGCCATTGGAGCAGGAATCATAGATGGGGTTGGTCATAGTGAAAGCACTAAGGCTGCATTTATAACAAGAGGTCTATACGAAACTAGGATATTGGCTGAACGTTTAGGTGCTAAGAGAAGTACGTTTCTCGGCCTTTCGGGTGTTGGAGATTTAATGCTAACTGCATATGGTAATCAAAGCAGAAATAGAAATTTAGGTTTTATGCTTGGCAAAGGCTCAAAATTAAAGAAGATTCTATCTTCAACTCAAATGGTGGCAGAAGGATATTTTACTAGTAAAGCGATACATAAAGTGATAAAAAAATCCAAAGTCTCTTCCCCCATATTGGAATCAATATATGGAATACTCTATAGAAACCAAGACCCCAAAAATCTTATAACTAATTTGTTAAAAAAAGATGTAATTACAGATATTTAGACTTCATTTTTCACAATTAAAATGTATAATTATCCTACTATTCAATCAGGAGATTGACTATTTCACCAGATCAAAATATTAAACCTACTGAGATTTATGATGAGCTCAAAGACTCTTATCTTAGCTATTCGTTAAGTGTAATTATAGGAAGGGCTTTGCCTGATGTCAGAGATGGTCTGAAGCCAGTTCATAGAAGATTGCTCTATGGAATGAAGGATTTAGGCCTAGATTTCAATAAATCCTATAAAAAATCCGCCAGAGTTGTTGGAGATGTGATGGGTAAATTTCATCCTCACGGTGACAGTGCCCTCTATGAGGCTCTAGTAAGAATGGCTCAAGATTTTTCCCTTAGATATCCACTCGTAGATGGTCAGGGGAACTTCGGTTCTGTCGACGGTGATCCTGCTGCTGCTATGCGATACACAGAAGTCAAGTTGTCAAAACTTTCATCACAAATCCTTGAAGATCTCGATAAAGAAACAGTCGATTTCATTGAAAATTACGATGGCTCAACAAAAGAACCAAAAATATTACCATCAAAAATTCCTAATCTTTTACTTAATGGTGCGTCAGGAATCGCTGTTGGAATGTCAACGAATATCCCTCCACATAATTTCAAGGAGGTTACGACTTCGATAATTGAACAAATTAAAAATCCAAGAATAACAATAGATAGATTGTTGGAAATTGTGCCTGGACCCGACTTTCCGACGGGAGGAATTATCCATGGTTCAAAAGATATTATTCAAGAAGCATATAAAACTGGAAGAGGAATAATTAAATTAAGAGGAGTCGCGCATGTAGAGCCCGAGACGAACAGAGTAATAATTACTGAAATTCCTTATCAAGTAAATAAAAGTAGATTAGTTGAAAAAATTGCTAATTTAGTTAGAAGTGAAAAGATAAAAGGCATATCTGATATTCGTGATGAATCAAATAGGAAAGGGATAAGAATCGTTATTGATTCTAAAAGAGGTGAGGATCCTAATGTGCTTTTGAATAATCTTTTTACATTAACCCCTCTTAGCACCAGTTTTGGAATCATTCTTTTAGCAATAGTCAATGGGAAACCAAAACTTTTAAATTTAAAAGAAATAAATCAATGTTTTATTGATCATAGATTTGAAATAATTACTAAAAGATTTTTATTCGAGCTCAATAAATCCAAAAAACGACATCATATCCTCGAGGGTTTCAAGATTGCCTTGGATAATCTTGATAAAACAATAAAAATCATTAGAAAATCAAAAGAACCATCTGACGCTAAAAAATCACTAATGAAAGAACTTGGAACGACAGAAGTTCAAGCTCTTGCAATTCTTGATTTGCGACTTCAAAGACTCACGGGAATGGAACGTGAAAAGATTCATGATGAAAGAAAATTGCTTATTAGAAGAATTAAGGAAATAGAAAAAATTCTATCAAATGATGATGAAATTAACAGAATAATGATTTCAGAACTAGAGGAGCTAAGTACAAATTATGGTGATCATAGAAAAACGAGAATCGATGATCGTGATTTAAGTGCAATAACCGCTGAGGACCTAATAACTAAAGAAGATATGGTAGTAACATTAACGCATGAAGGATTCATAAAAAGAGCAGCATTGAGTTCATACAGAAGCCAAAAACGAGGTGGAGTGGGGAAAACTGGTGCAACGCGTAAGAACGATGACTTTGCCGAAACCGTCTTTGTTGCATCAACTCATGATTATGTTGTTTTTTTTACAAATAAAGGAAAATGTTTTTGGAGAAAGGTACATGAACTACCGGAAGCAAGCTTAACAGCTAGAGGAAGGGGTTTGACCAATGTATTGAATCTATCCAATGAAGAGACGGTGAAAGCATTTGTCTGTGTAAGTAATTTTGATCAAGATAAATTTTTAATTATGACTACTAAGCGCGGTGTTGTTAAGAAAACAAAGCTCGAGGAGTATTCACGTCCTCGAACAAACGGAATAATTGCGATAAATTTAAAAAGTAATGATGAACTGATATCTGTTAACCCCAGTTCTGGACGAGATGAAATTCTGATTTCAACAAGAATGGGAAAAGCTATAAGATTTAGCGAGAAAAAAGTTAGGTCAGTTTCTAGAAATAGCATGGGAGTCAAGGGAATGAGTCTAAAAAAAGATGATTATGTTGTTAGTTCTGAGGTAATAAAAAATAAGAACTCCCAAATTCTTACAGTTTCTGAAAATGGTTTCGGGAAAAGAACTCAGATTGAAAAGTACAGACTTACTTCGAGAGGAGGCAAGGGCGTAGTAACTCTTAAAATTACTGATAAGACTGGGGAGATTGTGAATGCCTTTCAAACCGATAAAGACTCAGACATAATTTTGGTTTCCTCGATTGGTAAAACCACAAGATTGAAAGCATCTGATATTTCTATAATCGGAAGAGCTACCCAGGGCGTAAAATTAATGAAAGTGAATGATAAGATTAAGATTGTTGCTGTAGCTAAGATAGCGGACAATACAAGTGAATAATCTTTTTGTTGAACTAAGAAATCTCTTTAAATCGATAGAAAATTATAATTGTTTTGTTTGCTCGGATACTAATCCAATTGGCCTTAATTTAGATATACAATTTAGAAAAAATAGTACTTATGCATATTTTAATTTATCAAATTTGTATTCTGGTTTCCCTTCCGTCGTACACGGAGGAATACAAGCAACTATAATCGATGAAATAGGTTTTTGGGCAATGTTTAATACCATAAAACGCTTGGGTTTTACAAAATCGCTTTCTGTTGAATACTTGTCAAAAATCGAGGTTAATAAGGAATTAAACGCAGTTGGGAAAATAATTGAGGTAACAGACGACTTGGTTAGTGTCGAAGTAGAAATATTATCAGATTCAAATTCCAAAACGAGAGGAATTGTCGAATATAAATTAATTAGTGATAACGTTATAAAGAAATATTTCGGGCTGGAATTTCATCAAAACTTTAATAGGATCATCAACAATGATAAAGCTCTATGACCATCCTCTGTCGGGAAACTCTTACAAAGTAAAATTGCTACTTGTTCAAGCTGGATTAAGTTTTGAAACTATATTAATAGATGTTTTCAAGGGCGAAAATCACAAAACTGCGTTTACAAGAATTAATCCCGCTGCAAAAATTCCTGTTGTTGATGATGGCGGATATATAATCTGGGAATCAAATGCAATATTGATTTATTTAGCAGAAAAATATGCAAATAATTATATCCCATTAGATATAAACCTAAGAGGCACCCTTTTTAAATGGTTACTTTTTAACAAGACTTCTTTGGATCCTTATCTAGCAAAATCTAGGGCAATTTTAAAGTTTGTTCCTAAGGGCAAACAAGATTTTAAAGAATTAGAACTTTTACGAACTGACGCAAAGAAAGGATTAAAAATCTTTAATCAACATTTAAAAAAAAGGAGCTTTATTGTCGATAACTATTCAATTGCCGACATTGCCTTTTATCCATATATCAAACTTTGTCACGAAGGCGAGATAGATTTAGAGCCTTTTAAAAATATACTTTCGTGGATTAGAAATGTAGAAAATACTGATAATTTCTTTGATATATACTGAAAAAAAAGCGGGAAACGGGACTCGAACCCGCGACCTTCTGCTTGGCAAGCAGGCGCTCTAGCCAACTGAGCTATTCCCGCGCTCTAGACTTTAACTAATTATACTTCTATATTTTCTATGTCAAGATGGGAACAATAAAATGAAATATAGAAAAGAAATACTTGGAGAAATTAAGAGAGTTGTTATTAAAATTGGCTCAAAGGCACTTGCCAATAAAGAAAACAAAATTAGCTTGTCTAGAATAAAATACCTAGCTTCATCAGTCGACTATCTTAGGTCGAAAAATATTGAATGCCTAATAGTTTCATCTGGAGCGATTCTTGCTGGTAATGAGTTCTTCTCGCTAAATATAAAAAATTTAAATATTGTTAAAAAACAAGCACTAGCATCCTTAGGTCAGATTAAATTGATGAGCTACTATATAAAAGCGTTTCAATCAAAAAAAATTGATGTATCCCAGCTATTATTAACAAATGATATTTTCGGAGACAGAAAACGATTCCTAAACACCAGAGCCACAATACTTGAACTTATCAAAATGAACATTACTCCAATTATAAATGAGAACGATACAGTATCAGTTGATGAAATAATGTTTGGAGATAACGATATACTTGCATCAAAAGTCGCATCTATGATGGATGCAGATTGTTTAATACTTCTTACGGATATTGATGGATTATATAGTTCTAATCCAAAAAATAATAAAAAAGCTGAATTGATTCAAATTCTACAAGAAGATAAATTTGATTCACAAATCATTAATGATACATCTGCTGATATATCGTATGGAGGAATGAAATCCAAGATAGATGCGGCATTGGAAGTTTCTAAATTTGGCATTCCAACGATTATAGCAAACGGTAAAAAGAAAGATGAGTTGTTAAAAATATTTAACTACGAAAATATTGGGACCGCAATAGTTCCTAATCCTGTCAAGATTAAAAATAGAAAAAAATGGATAGGCATAGGACCAAAATCTTCTGGAAAACTATTCCTTGACGATGGAGCATCGGATGCAATAACCAATAAAGGTAAAAGCTTACTACCTTCTGGTATTTTGAAAATTGAAGGGAAATTTTTTAAAGGTCAACAAGTAGTATGTTTCAATAACACTACCAATAAACCAATAGCGAAAGGCTTAATCTCTTATAGTGCAAAAGAAGTGGATTTAGTTAAAGGAAAGAAATCTACAGAAATAGAAAAAATATTGGGATATAAATACTCTGACGAAATAATTAACAGAGATAATATGGTCATTTTACAATTTGCTATATAAAATTAAAAGGATTTTCAGCGTCTACATCTCTGACTGGCTTATTTAAGAATTGTGTGTTTGACTCCTTTCTTTCGATTCTAATCTTCCCATTCTTGTTCTCGTATGCTACGAACTGAGATCCATATGTTTCTCTCGATATTGCATCCAAGATCATAGGGAAATTTTTTGCACCTATGAAGATTGAATGAATACATATTCCTAATTTTTTTGCTCTTTCTCTCTCTCGTTTCACTTCAGTATCACCCGACGTAGGAATTCCATCGGTTATAAAAAGAATATGTTTATTTCTGAAGCCTCGGCCTTTAAAATCTGATATGGCATCTTTGAGTGCCTCTTCATAATTTGTATTTCCAGAGCACTCAGTCTTATTAGCTGACTTAAGAATTGTTTCATATTCTTTTGTGAAAAATTTTTCCTCTACTATAGTCTTAAATGATTTATGATTGAATTCTATATATCCTACCCTCATTTTTTTTGTTCTAGAGAGTTCTAGAACTGCTCTAACGACCGATGAAGACCATTCACTATATACGCCCATCATAGAGGTACTTATATCTCTCAGGATTGCTATTTCACCCCCCATCCTCTCTTTTTCTCTTTGATGGACTCTGGGTAGTTGGGGAGAAAGATTTTTTATCCAAATTGATGCATCCATTGGATCCACGTCTTCTATCTCATAAAATGAATTCATTCTTTTGTATCTCCTGGGAAGACCACCCGGATGTGTACCTTTCTTCGCTAGGCTTCTTTGTATATTCCCCTCAAGGCATTTCATAACGACTTGAACATTTTGAGCGACTTCCGAATTATCTGAGACGCGCATTTTCGCTGCGTCAGTATCACCAGCTCTTTTAGATTTAGTTGCGTAGATTTTTTCAGACAATGGGGTATTATCAATACCTCCTTCATCATCGTTTTTACTTTGGTTGTGTGGATCTGTTGGTACTTTTTCATCTGAATCCATTGGTTTTGAATTATCTTCACTAGTTAAATTACTCTGAAGCTCCTCTAATGCATCCATAAAAATATTCTGAGCCTCATTGATTTGTTCTTCTGTTAGATCTGATTCTTTATCTTGATTAGAGCCAAGTTGTTTATTAGGTGAATCTTCTTCGTATTTTCTGCCTTCTCTTTTGTCTCTATTCTCTATTTCTTGGTCTTTTTTTTTTGGTTCTCTATAGATTCAAGTTTGTCTTCAGCAAGTTGCAGCATATCTTCAGGCACTCTAAAAGCTAACAAAAACTTTAGAGCTTTAAGGTCAGACAGATTGGCTTCGTCTCTTCCGTTTAAAACTGAATGAGCCTTTATGATTTTTATGGATTTAACCAGGAAAGTTCTGTCGGATATGACAGAATTTGATTCATTCAATTTCTGATCTTCTATCAGCCAGGTTACAAAACTTATAAGACCTTCTTGTACAGACGCCGGGACTATAACTTTTTTAAGCTTATCATAGCTTTCATCTAATGCCTTTTTTCCAACCTTTGTAACAAAATCATAGGATCCATTTTTTGTAGAATAAAGACTCACGATCTTCTTTGCATTGTCCCACTGTTTTCCATAAGATAAGCCACTTGCGTTGATTTGGATTACAAACCTATCAAGATTGGCTGGATCCAATGGCTCGTTGTAGTACTCGTCTGCAGTTGGATTACTTGTTGCAATGGCAGTTAGGAGAGGAATAGACTCCTGACCATATTTTCTTTCATTTAATATTCTTAGAAGAACGTTTAAAGACTCCCCAGGTGCTCTGGAAATATCATCAAGCAATGCTATTTCTGAAGTTAGTATCCCTCCTTTGATAATATCTTGTCTAATTAGCTCGCCATTTTCTGTATCTTCTCTAGAAATTACAAGATCACCAACTAATTCTGATAGCCTTGTGTCTCTGTGCATTTGATAGAAAAAAAACTTCAATTCAGCAGATTTAGAGATTATCTCGGAAAGCATTGTTTTAGCTGTACCAGGAGGACCTTGAATGTATATGTGCTCTCTCGAGATTACTCCCAATAAAAGAGCTGTTTTGACGTCATCATGCCCTATGACCAGCTCGTCCATTTCGTTTCTTAATACTTCAAAAGCATTAGACATTTAATAATCCTACGGAATGAGCATACCCTTACCTAAATCTACATTAATAAGATTTTATTTGCAACCACAAAGAAATTGAAGATTTTATCATAAAAATGTTTTTATTTTATGCTAGATTAATTGCGTGAACCTTGAAAAGAAAATAGGATACAAATTTAAGAAAAAAAACCTTCTCCTGGAGTCTATAACCCATAAATCCTATGGTAATGAGAATGGTAAGCCTGATAATGAAAGACTAGAATTTCTTGGAGATTCGATAATTGGTTTGATAGTTGCTAAATATCTATATACATTGTTTCCAGACCACGACGAAGGTGATTTATCAAAATTAAAGAATCAAATTGTTAGTTCAAAATCATTTTGTAAAATCGCGAAAAAATTAGATCTTGGTAGTTTTATGTTATTGGGTAGAGGAGAGTTGAAATCAGGAGGAAGAAAAAGGGAATCAAACCTTGCTGGATTATTTGAAGCAATAGTAGGAGCGGTATATCTTGATTCCGGTCCTAGGGCAACAGAAATTTTTTTGAATAAATTCCTTTTAAATCAAGATTTTTCAAAAATAATTGACGAAGATTATAAATCTATTTTACAAATTATATCTCAGAAACAATTTGGTTCTGTTCCCAAATACCAAATTGATAAAGAAGTTGGACGACCTCACGATAAAAAATTTTATGTCTCTGTTTTTATTAATGACATAAAACAGTCTAGCGCAATAGGTAAAAGTAAGAAAATAGCCCAAAATAATTGTGCGATGAAAACCTTGAAAAAACTCAAGAATCTTTAATTATACTAGAGTCAATTTTTAAGGCAGCAATTTTTTTTCTTAGAGAATTTTCGTCGATACCTAGTTTTCTACAAGAAATCCGCAAATCCCCTTTGTTTTTAATTAATACTGATTCTATTAGAGGTTTATCAATTCGATTAATAATAAAATCATATAAATTAGTTTCTGGGAGATCTGAATCATCAAATAAATTCTCAATTAATTTTACATAATTAACTTTATTGCTTATTAGTCCAGATTTTTTAAATGTTTTTGGCAGGTGTTCTCTTATAGAATCTGATGTTAGTTCAGAGTCGGGTACCATAAGAACAAGTTTTTTGATTGAATTTTCTAGCTCTCTAACGTTTCCTGGCCAATCATATTTTAGAAAAATATTTAGAAAATCATCATCGATGGACTTAGGTGACTCGTCTTTATTTGCATATTTAATAAGAAAGAAGTCAATCAAAAGAGGGATATCGGATTTCCTTTCTCTGAGTGTTGGAAGCTCGATATTAATAGAATTTAATCTAAAAAATAAATCTTCACGAAAATTTTTGTTTTCTACCTCTTTCTCAAGATTCTTGTTTGTAGAAGTTATAATTCTACAATTGAAATTTACTGGTTTTTGTCCACCCAATCTATAAAATTTCCTTTCTTCTAAAACTCTTAGGAGTTTACTTTGGAGGTCGTAAGACATATCTCCAATTTCATCTAAAAGGATTGTCCCACCGTTGGCTTCTTCAAATCTGCCGATTTTCTTAGCTGTGGCACCTGTAAATGCTCCTTTCTCGTAACCAAACAGTTCGCTTTCCAGCAGCTCGTTAGGTATAGCGGTTATATTAATTTGGACGTAATTCCCCTTAGAATTTTTACTGCTTAAGTGTACTGCTTTAGCAATTAATTCTTTTCCAGTTCCGGATTCGCCAGTAATTAAAACAGTATGGTCCGAATTAGAAATACGTCCAACATCTTTAAAATTTTTTTTTATCTGTGGAGATTTTCCGATTATGTCAAAATTGTCGTCTTTCTTTTCTTTTAAATCTTCTTCTAGTTTAATAATTTTATTCGTCTTAATTGAGTTCTTTATAGCTCTGTCGATTGTTAATGAAAAATCTGAATCAAAATCAAAAGGTTTGGTTATATAGTCATAAGCCCCCCTCTTGATAGCTTCAATGATATTGGCCATTGTATCTTGAGCTGTGATTATAATAATTGAACAGTTGTTACTTATTTCTTTTATTTTCTCTAAGTACTTTAAGGAATTTCCGTCTGGCAAATTAATATCGAGCAATATTAATTCAAATTGAGTCTTTTTTAGAATGGAATAAGTCTCAGATAGTTTGCCCGCAGTATCTGTCTGATATCCTATTCCGTTTAAATGGATACTTAGTATTTTTCTTATGCTTTCTTCGTCGTCGACAATTAAAATTGATTCATTCATAAAAAAATTATACCCTAGTCTAGAAAATTAATTCTCAGGTATGTAGATTTTAAAATTGCCTCCATTGGCTTCAGGATGAGCCTCGATAAATCCTCCAAATTTATTTATTATCTTCTGGCTCAGGAATAATCCGATTCCTTGACCATTTTTTTTCGTTGAATAAAAAGGCTGGAAGATTTTGTTAATTTCATCTTCTTTAATACCTTTTCCTGAATCTTGAATATTAATTTCCAAGAGATTCTTATTGTTCAATTTGAAATCTTTAATTCTTTTGGTTGAGATACGAATTTCTCCTTTTTTTGATATAGAATCATAAGCATTTTTAACGATATTGAGTAAAACTATTCTGAGTAATTCTTTGTCACATAATATTTCTGCTGATTCGAATTCAAAGGATACAAAAAAAGAAATATTTTTTCTTGTGGATTCTTTTGAGCAAAGATTGATTACTTCATCTAACAATTTATGGATGTTGACTTTAGTAAAAGTAGCAGGAGAGTGAGGCTGGAGATATTTAAAAGTGTTAACGAGTTTCGATAGCCTAGTCGCCTCTTTCTCAATAATATTTGCACACTCTTTGATAATTTTCGAAGAGGTCCCTTGTGAATTGATTAGTTGGGCAGCTCCTTTGATACCGGCTAAAGGATTTTTGATTTCGTGACCAAGACCGTAAAAAAGCTGACTCATTAGTTTTTCTTCTTCTTCAAGTTTCGTTTTTTTATTTAGAATACTCATACCTTTAAGATTTGAAAACTGTATTAATATATATTCAAGTTCTAGAGGGAACTTTTCAAAATTCAAAATTGGTCTTATATAAACTGAAAGAATATTTTCTTTTCCTAGTAGATTTCTAACCTTAATTTCATTAATATATTTAGTCTTTTGATCAATTTTTATATTTTTTATTAGATTTACAATCTGTTTGTCAAGCAAATTTATATTATTGTTTCTTTTAAGGCGTTGGCTCGAAGCCCCAATTATATTTTCTGCTTCTTGATTCATGAAGATCAAATTTGATTCGGCGTCTAATAATATTATTCCTTCCCTAATGTTGTCTAAGATGAGATCTTTGAAATTTATATTTATTTTTTCCAAATAAAATCCTCTATTGGAATTAACAGTGGATTATTAGCAACAAATTTCAATTTCTTTAACGCACTAAGTGCTTTATTTACAATTTTAAATCTATTTTTCTTGGTCAAAATAATTACAGGAACACTTTTAGTTTTATTGTTTTCATTATTTTGAATTATTTTATCAATACTTATCTTATGTTTTCCAAGGATATTTGTTATTTTTCCTAGATTCCCACTTTTGTCTTCCAATTCTATTCTTAAGTAGAATTTTCTTTCTAAATCATCTATTTTGAAAATGGCTAGTTTTTTGCCTTCATGTACGTCAGATTTGTAACCATCTCTCGATATTCTGATAATGTCAGATATAACTGCAGATGCTGTGGGAAGCATACCGGCCCCATATCCATAACTCATAAAAGGTCCAAGATTTTTTGAATTTATGAGAATTGCATTAAATTCATTATCGACATTAGCTAATGGATTATCTTGCCTTATTAAAGCAGGATGGACCCTGGCATCTATTTTATTTTTAAAAATTCTACCTATACCTAGAAGTTTAATTTTATATCCCAAATTTCTAGCACAATCTAGATCATTGGAGGTGATATTGTCAATTCCCTGAGTGAAGATATCTTTTGATTTTAAATCTATACCAAAACATTTTTTAGATAAAACAACAACTTTGTGAGCGGTATCTTTTCCGTTTATATCTAGGGTAGAGTTAGCCTCAGCAAAACCAGCTCTTCGAGCAGCATTCAGAGCGTCTTTAAATTCTATTTTTTTTGACATTGATGACAAAATATAATTACAGGTGCCGTTCATAATTCCTTGGAAAGAAAAAATTTTATTAATCAAGATTGAATCTTCAATGACTCCAATTACAGGTATCCCCCCACCGACACTTGCTTCATAAGCAATTCTTTTTCCAGACTTATTCAGAAGACTGTTTATATCTTTGCCACGTTCAGCGAGTAATGCTTTATTTGCTGTTATTAAGTTTTTTCCATTTAGAATTGCATCCTTTAAAACTTTGTATGCTATGCTAGTGCCACCAATAAGCTCTATAACAGTATGAATGTCTTTATCTCTAGTAATTTTTTTGAAATCCTTGGTGAATTTTGAATTGGCAATCTTTAGTTTTCTTTTTGTAGATTCTGATATATCACAACATTTAAGAATGTTGATATCGACGTTATATAATTTTTTTATTTCCGCCTTTCTTTCTTTAAGAATTTTGTAAACACCGGACCCGATTGTACCTAAACCAATAATTCCTATATTAACTTTTTTCATAGCTCTAAAATTGAAAAAAAACCAAGTTGGATATATTCTAACAAATTATATTTCTTTATAAAAGCAAAGGGGCCGTAGCTCAGCTGGGAGAGCGCTTGGATGGCATTCAAGAGGTCGAGGGTTCGATCCCCTTCGGCTCCACCAAATCACTTTATAATCTATTAGAGGCTATGCTATAGATTTACTAGTTAAGTAAAATTATAAAATCGCGAGACTTTCTTTAATTCTTTTCATACCTTCTTTTATATCTGACATTGAAGTGGCATAAGAAACTCTTATGTGATTGTCTGAGCCAAATTCCACACCTGGTACTACGGCTACTTTTGCGACGTCAAGCAAGAAGTCGGATATTGCTATTGAATTAGTAATTTTCTTTCCTTTATGTTCTTTGCCAAAATAACTTGATATATTTGGAAAAACATAAAATGCACCTTCTGGTAATACACAGTCAATTCCATTTATTTCATTTAATGCAGAAGTAATATAGTCTCTTCTTTCTTTAAATTCTTTAAGCATGTTTTGAACTGCGTCTTGGGGACCCCTAAAAGCTTCTATTGCGGCTTTCTGAGATATAGATGTTGGATTAGATGTTGATTGTCCAGATAAATTATTCATGGCAGAGATTACTTCCGAATTACCTGCAGCATATCCTATTCTCCAACCTGTCATAGAATAAGTTTTTGATACACCGTTTACCAATATAGTTTTTTCTTTAACATCACTCCCTAGTTGAGGAAATGATGTGTGTTTTTCATCTTTATATAAAATCTTATCGTAAATCTCATCAGTTATTATTACTAGGTTGTTTTTTAAGGCAACTTCTGCAAATCCCTCGAGTTCTTGGCGATTATATGTAATTCCTGTTGGATTGGCGGGATAATTTAAAACTAAGATTTTTGTTCTGTTAGTAATTGCGGTTTCTATCTGTTTTTTTGAAATTTTAAAGCCGGATTCCTGTAAACCTTCAAGAATTACAGGTTTGCCACCTGCAATTTTAACTTGTTCCGGATATGAAACCCAATAAGGTGAGGGTATTAAAACTTCATCATCATTATCTACCAGAACCTGGAAAAGATTATATAGAACATGTTTGGCCCCTGAACCAACTAGAATTTCATTTTTTTTGTATTCCAGATTGTAATCAAGTTTTGTTCTTTTGATTATAGCCTCTTTGAGCTCGTTGGTTCCACCAGCAGCTGTGTATTTGGTGAATCCTAAATCAATTGATTCTTTTGCATATTCTTTAATATTATCTGGAGTATCAAAATCTGGTTCTCCGGCACCAAAACCGATGACATCTATTCCCTGAGCTTTTAACTCCTTAGCTTTAGCCGTAATAGCTAAAGTGGCAGATGGTTTTAAAGTTTTGGCCAATTTCGAGAGCTTCATTGTTATACTTTTTTCTTTAATTTCTTTTTTAATTCGTTTTCTACAATCTTAGGAATAAAAGCCTTGGCAACCCCACCTAATTTGATTATATCTTTAATCAGTGATGAGCTAATATGTGAATAATTTGCATCCGAGACCATAAAAATTGTCTCAATCTCTGGATCAAGTATATTATTTGATCTTGCCATTTGTAGTTCATACTCAAAATCCTGCACCGTTCTCATACCTCTTAAAATTGTCTTAATTCTTTTCTTTTTTGCATAATGAACAAGTAAACCTTCAAATCTATCGACCTTAATTTTTTTATTCTTTTTAAATACCTCTTTTATTGTCCGGATGCGTTCGTCGATATCTAGAATCGAATTTTTATTTGAGTTTACAGCAACGGCAATCACAACTTCATCAAAACATTTTGTTGCACGATTGATAATATTAACGTGGCCATTTGTTAGTGGATCAAAACTTCCAGGGTAAATTACAAATCTTTTCATTTTAATTGGACCAACAAAAAGTTATACATTTATCTTTATATTCTTTTACCCTACAGAATTTTACATCAATTTTAATTTTTTCTTTTCTTGGATGTTCGCAAACCACTATTCCATCGCTAACTAACAATTTCAACGCATTTCTAATGATACCATTAACTGTTTTCTCATCAAAATATGAGTAGGGAGGATCCATAAGGATTAGATCGAATTTTTTGTTTTGCTTTGCGAATTCTCTTAGCGCGATGGAAGAATCCTTTTTTATAACTGTTGATCTAGCTTCAAATTCACATTTCTTTAAATTTGCCTTGATGCATTTAATTGATGAGGGATTATTGTCTATAAATGTAGCGTATTTTGCGGCCATGCTAAGGGCTTCAATACCTAATGCTCCACTACCAGCGAATACATCTAGAACGTTTAGATTTGTTACGGGAGGAAGAATATCAAATATCATCTTTCTGACTTTACTGGTATTTGGGCGAACTGATCCACCAAGCGGAACTTTTAACTTGAACCCTCTTTTTGAACCACTGGATACTCTTAACATATAATTTAAACCATCTTTTTTGAGAATAAATTCTCGGCTTCTTTTAATAAATTTCTCATTAAATACATACTACTTTCCCAAAAATCATCTTTGCTTATATCTATCCCCACTTTTTTTACGAGACTTTCTGGAGATTCTGTACTACCAGAGGAGAGTAGAGATATATATTTATTGACAAAGTTTGTTCTCCCTTCGTCGTACTTAGCAAATAATCCATGAACTAATAGCTCTCCAAATGCATATGAGTAACAGTAGAATGGTGAATGGATAAAGTGCGGAATGTACATCCACCAACATCTGTAAAGATTTGTAATTTTTATTGAGTTGCCAAACATTTTTTTATTAACCTTGGTCCATATTAAATCAAATTCGGCTGATAATAATTCCCCACTATTTTTTCTTTTCTCATGTATTTCTAATTCGAAATTTGTCATTACAATTTGTCTGAAAACTGTTGCAAAAATATCTTCGAGTTTAGAGCAAATTATATATAGCTTTTCTTCTTTCTTTTTTTCCTCAGAAAGTAATTTATTGAAAACAAGCATCTCAGCAAATACACTTGCAGTTTCCGCAGTTGTCAAGGGAGTGTTTTGTTGAAAATAGCCATTCTTTCTTGAAAGATATTGATGAATTCCGTGACCTAGTTCATGGGCAAGAGTCATGACATCTCTAATTTTTCCTGTGAAATTTATCAGTACATATGGATGAACCGAAGGAACACAAGGATGACTAAAAGCCCCACTTCTTTTACCGTTCCTCAAGGAGTAGTCTATCCAATTATTTTTAAAAAAGAGACGTGCAATTTTACCAAATTTAGGTGAAAATTCATCAAAAGATTTTAGAACAATTTTTTCAGCATCGTTGAAAGAATATTTCTTTGATGACTGGCTCAAGGGAGCATATCTATCATAATCTTTAAAGTCCTTTATCTTCAATATCTTACTTTTTAATTTGTAGTATCTTTGTACTATAAAATTGTATTTATTGCATGTAGCCATTAAGGCGCCAACTGTTTTATCGGATATTTCGTTTGATAGGTTTCTTGACTGAATAGGTTTTTTATAACCTCGTATATCATTGAGAATTTTTGAATCACTAAGAATTTGATTAAATATGAATGTCAAAAGTTTTCTTTCGGATTGCAATCCTTCTGTTAAAGATTGCGCGGCTTTAAATCTCACAGGTCTTTTCGTATCATATAATAAAGCGAGTATTTGAGTTTCGGTAAGAGTTTTTTTCTTTTTGTTTATTCTTATATCGAAATACATATTATTAAGTGTTTCATCAAATAATCTGTTGAATGCTTTTGAAGAAGTAAGTGATTTTTGATCGAGAATTCTTTCTTCGGGTTCACTAAGGACGAATTCTTTATATTTCCTCTCAGATTTGAGTAAATGGGAATAGTCTTTTAGGATGGGAGAGGAATATATCCTCTTTGCATTTTTATCTTTTATTTTATTCCAATCAAGAAAGAAAAAAATTAAATTCTTTCTAACAGACGATATTTTTTCACTTGTTGCTTGATAAAATTTAGATATTTTTTCGTTGTTTGTATCTGTGGCAAATAATAGCGAAGAATAAGATGAAAGTTTTCCAAGACCTTCATATATTTTCTCTAACTCCTTTATTGCTTTCAGGATTAACTTGGGGGATACATTGTCATTAATCTTTTTTCTATATTTTTGATTAAATTTGATAGCTGATTTTTCAAGTTTAGCAAAATCGATCTTGATCTGCTTAGAACCGGTTCCAGTATATAGATCTTTTAAATTCCATTCCATTTTATATACCTTTGTTTTTTTTATTGTAACCAAATTAAATCTTTGGGTATAGAATTAATTTAACTTATTTTTTTGCAATCTCCATTGGTGACTAGAAATAGAACATGGTCCCTCATCTTTAGGTCCAATAATTGTTTATTGCTTGCAGTTATGAAACATTGAGTATTAATTTTGGCTAAAAAATTATAGAAAAACTTCAATCTTTTTTCGTCAAATTCACTTCCAATTTCATCGACAAGTACTAGAGGGAATCTATCTTCCAATTTCTTTAACATTAATATTTCTGATATTTTAATCGCTAGTGCTATTGTTTTTTTTTCTCCTTCAGAACCAAAATTAAAAACATCAATTTTATCTGCCAGGAAGGTAATTTTGTCTTTATGGGAACCAATTGAACTATGTCCTAATATCTTATCATGTCCTCTATTTTGTTTTAATTTTTTTTTCAATTTGGTAATTTCCAGTGAGTCGCTAACAAAATCAAGATTAATGGAAATATTTTTATCTAATTTTTTGATAATCTGATTTGTAAGATTTACAATTCTTGATATCCACAGCCTTCGATTTAGTGAAACTTTGTTCGATAATCTTATTAGTCTATCATCGATAAAATCTAGAACTTCGTCGTTCCTAGTTGTTCTTAAAATTTCATTTCTTCTTTGAATCTCTCTAGAATAATTATTTATTAATACTCTATATTCATTACTAAAATTTGAAACAATGGAATCTAGGCAATCGCGCCTAGGCTTGGAAGATCTTCCCAAATTATAACTTAAGTCTTTATCGAACATGACTGTAGATACAATCTTCTTAATTTCTTTTCTACTGTTAACTTGTTTATCATTAAGCTCCAACTTCTTTTTGTTATCGATAATTGAGAATTTTATATAATTTGTCCTAAATTCGTCAGAAAACTCTCCACTTATTTCGAGAAATTTTTGATTAAATTTTATTAAATCATCAAATTTTGAATTCCTAAAGGTTCTTCCATTAATTAGTGTCCATATAGCTTCAAGAAGATTTGTTTTTCCTTGGCCATTATTGCCTAAAAAGATGTTGATCCTGGAATTAAGGTTGAATCTTGTTTCTGAATAATTCCTAAAATTCTTAAGAAAAATAGAGTCTAATTTCATTTTCTTTTACAAATTATATTAATGGCTTGAAGTATTATAACCCATTGGTAATCTAATTAAATACAATGATTGATTTGAAAATCCAAAATTTAAGCGTTAAAGATGCAGGAAAAGGTTTTGCTAGGATTTCTAGTGCCAAGATGTCTGAATTAGATATAGAACCCCTAGATATTGTCGAAATTTGTGGTCAAAGAAAATCAGCTATTAAAATTATGCCAATGCATTCTGATGCCAATGATGATCTTGATACAATTAAAATTGATGGAATAACAAGACAAAATATTCAATCAACAATTAATGACAAGGTAACTTTAAAAAAAATTAAATTACGGACTACAAGCAAAATCGTTCTTGCACCTCTTAACTTAAAGTCCTTACTTTTTCTGAATGATACAAAGATTTTATTAACTAAAATTGATGGCCATGTAGTAACATCGGGAGATAAATTAGTTGTTAGACTTCCAGGTGCTAGATCGGAAGAATTCAAAGTCCTTTTAACAAGTCCGTCCTCATCCTCCGTAATAAGCTCTAAGACGAAAATTGAAATCAAGAGGGTTAATAGTACCAAATCAAATAAAAAGATTACGACTTATGATGATATTGGTGGATTAAAAGGTCAATTGAAAAACGTTAAAGATTTGGTCGAGCTACCTTTGAAGCACCCTGAAATTTTTTCAAGATTAGGTATAGAACCACCCAGAGGTATATTGTTGGTAGGCCCTCCAGGGACTGGGAAAACACTTCTGGCTAGGGCAATAGCACAAGAATGTGGAGTCAATTTCAAGCTAGTTAATGGTCCTGAAATAATAAGAAAATTCTATGGTGAAAGTGAAGCACTATTAAGAGATATTTTCCAAAATGCTTCTGAGAATCAACCGTCAATAATTTTTATAGACGAAATAGATGCCCTTGCACCAAAAAGAGATAAAGTGCATGGGGAAGTCGAAAAAAGAATAGTCGGACAACTTCTAGCTTTGATGGATGGTTTACGAGATAGAGGGAAGGTCATAGTTCTTGCGGCTACAAATATGCCTAACTTGATAGATTCCGCATTGAGAAGACCAGGTAGATTTGATAAAGAAATCGTTCTGGACCCACCGAATTCCTTCGGAAGGAGAGAGATACTTGAAATTCATACTCGAGGAATGCCTCTAAATGACAATGTAGATTTAGACTCAATCGCAAATATTACTTCAGGTTTTGTTGGTGCTGATATAGAGATGCTATGTAAAGATGCTGCTCTCGTTTCAATACAAGAAATAACCAAAAAAGATCAGATAGATTATGAGATTCTAGATTCTATTACGGTTTCAAATGAAGATTTTATGGAAGCACTTAAAAATATACAACCATCAGCAATTAGAGAAATCTTTGTCGAGATACCCAAAGTAACATGGAACGAAATAGGAGGCTTAGTTGAAGTTAAAAAAACTCTTGAGAAAGTTGTCATCGATTCGATTAAAAACAATAAGAATGATGTAAGGATGCCTAAGGGAATTATGCTATATGGTCCTCCGGGTACTGGAAAAACAATGCTTGCAAAAGCTCTGGCTAATATAAGTGGGATGAATTTTATTTCGGTAAAAGGATCAGAGATTATATCAAAATATCTTGGAGAGTCTGAGCAGCTTATAAGAGATTTTTTTCAGAAAGCTAAGCAAGTATCACCATCTATTCTTTTTTTTGATGAAATTGACTCAATTTGTTCTAGTAACTTCGAAAAAGATTCCACATTTACAACAAATCATAGAATACTGAGTCAGTTTTTACTTGAAATTGATGGATTTACAGATTTAGGTAATGTGATTGTGCTAGCGGCAACTAACAAAATTAATTCAATTGATAAATCTTTATTGAGGTCCGGACGATTCGACCTTCTCTTAGAAACGAAAAACCCTGAAATTCATGAATTAAAAGAAATTTTAGAAATAAAAAAAGATTTGAAACACATTGAATTTAATTTCGATGCATCTTTAGATGATTTAATTAAAGATTTTAATGGAGCCGATATTGATACAATGCTTAATCTTGCAGCTCAATTTAGTGAAGGTGAGACTTTAGATTATAGTTATATAGAGAGATCTATTAATGAAATTAAAAAAAGAAAGACTATTTAATTTTTATCTTCTCATCGGAATATTTCTAATTTTTCTACCATTTCAATATGTTCATTCTCATGAACATATTGAATACGAAGCACGTTATGCAGATAAAATAAACTATATTCTTAAAACTTTTACTTATGATGATCTAAAGTCTGAAGTCTTCTTAGGGGTCCCATATAAAAGCAATACTTTAATCGGGGACAAGAATACTAAGGAAAAATTAGTTGTTAATCTAGAGGCCATGGATTGTTTCACTTACTTAGACTATGTCCATGCATTGAGGGTAGAAAACCCAAGGGATTATTATGATTTTATTGATAATCTTAAGCACGCTAGATATAAAAAAGGAGTTGTAAGTTTCGAAACAAGAAACCATTTTTTCTACGATTGGAGCTTGAATGTTCAGGACATTAAAGATATTACAAAAGAAATTCGACATGATAAGGTTACAACCGTAACGAAGAGACTTAATAAAAAAAGTGATGGTTCATTGTTTGTTGATGGCATACCAATAAGAGAAGTTGAAATATCATATTTAAATCCAAGATTTCTCACGAAAAATAATTTAAATTTGTTAAACAATTTAGATTATATTGGCATATATTCGGAGAAGGAAGGGCTTGATGTGTCTCACGTAGGAATCTTGATTATAAAAGGGGGCAAATGGTATTTTCGCCATGCATCCAATAAGCCTGAAATTGATTCTGTAGTTGATGTAGATTTTTTGGAATACATAAAATCTATGCCAGGTATAATTGTTTACAGATACACGAAATAGGATTTGTAGGATTCTAAATGTCAGATTTATCAAAAAGCAAAGAGATTCAAGAAACCCATTCAGATTCAAGAACATTGACTTATTTAGTCAAAGAATTAAATAACGCTATTCGAGGCCTGCAGTCAGTAGATGAGTACTTAACTAGATTAACAAGAGCTAAGGAAATCTTAGGAAAAGAATCTATTGATCTTGGAGAGAACATAGATCAAAAAAAGACCGATTTGCACGATTCCCTTCTTGAAATAGGGAAATTTGTGAAATCTACACTTGATAGTATACCTATTCATGATGACGAATTAGACGTGGCTGCGGAACAGCTTATTAAATTTACAGAAGATAAACAGCATGCAATTGAATACACACAAAAAGAATTAAAAGGACAAGATAAAGATTCGTATTGGTTTAAATACTGGTCTGGCTTGCTCGAACGTTTACATAAATCAGATTAAAGATTTGGAATCAGTTCTTCACTTAAGATTTGCATCGTCTCTATTGTCTCGTTTTTATTTGGTGTTATAAAATCTAGTACAACTTCCTTTATTCTTAAATCTCCATAAGACAATATTTTTTCGAAAATCTCTTCTTTTGAACCTATTAAAGCAGAGGGTGGATGATCATCAGTACCCCTGTGGGCTGTAAGCTGTATTCTGTTTCTAAGAGAGATATCAAAATCATCTATATTGATACTCTTTTCACCTGCAATTTTATGCAGAAAGGAAATCTTATCTCTCAATTCATTCGTGCTAAACCATATGGGTTGCCATCCATCCGCATGCTCAAGCGCTCTTTCGATTACATGATCTGAGTTGCCACCCATCCAAATTGGCAATTTCTTTTGCTTGGGTTTTGGATAAAAAGTGACATCGGAGAAAGAGTAGTAATTACCTTTAAAGGTGGATGGATGATTTTCCCAGAGGTTCTTGATTAATTGAATATATTCAATTGTTCGATCCGTCCTTCCTTCAAAAGGTACATTCAGCACTTGAAATTCTTCCTCCATCCATCATATTGCAACGGTAGAAATTAGCCGACCTCCCGAAAAATGATCCAGAGTTGACATCATTTTAGCTAAGATAATAGGATTCCTGTAAGGTAATATTGCAGCACTCGTTCCTATTGATATTTTTTTCGTATTTTGAGAAATTGCAGTGAGAATTATGAAGGGATCGGGAAAGATATCAGCAAATCTACCCCTCCATTCCTTAGGAATAACAACATGGTCGCTCGCCCATACAGATTTAAAACCTAATTCCTCGGCTTTAATAGCAATCTCGAGTTGGTCCTCAAGATTGATATTTGCTAGAATTGGAAGGGCAATACCTAAATCCATTTTACTTATTGAACCGAAATTTAATTTTTTGTCAATAATTCATTTATAATTAAATGAAAATTTACTATCAATGTGTTTGTTATGAATAAAAATAAATCTCTTTTTTCATTAATTGGTAAGCACAAAAAAAATGTTTTTTTTGGCGTCATTGGTCTTACTATGGTAGATGCCATAATGTTGCTTATCCCAATAATAGTTGGCAACGTAATTACTCAATTGTCAGAAATGGAATCATCGGCAATATCAATAAATATAATAAATAAGTCAGCTTTGTACCTGTTGGTATGTGGAGTTGTTATGGCTTTTTTCAGATTTGTTTGGAGATATTTTCTAATGGGAACCGCGAGAAGGATTGAAAGAGACCTAAGGGAGGAATATTTCTTAAGACTTCAAAGACTTCCAATGAAATTCTTTAATAATTACAACGCGGGAGATTTGATGGCAAGAGGCGTTAATGATATAGAGACTATCAAAATGGCATGTGGCTTTGGAATAGTTGTTGCATATGATGGAATTGTTTTACTTGCATTTATATTCGTATGCATGTTTTTGATTTCACCTGAATTTACAATATACGCATCTTTACCTTTTATATTAATGTCTTTTTTTATTATCAAATATGGACATGCGATTGAACGTCTTTTTTTGAATGTCCAAAAATCATTTTCTAAATTGACTGAAGAAACTAGGAGAATTATATTTTCAATTAAAGTTATAAAATCATTAAATGATCAAAAAAACCAAATTGATAAATTTACGTTAAGAAGCAAATCCTATGAATCCGAAAATATGAAATTGATTAAGATTTGGGCTGGCTATCAACCTGTCATAACTTTTATGGCTGGAATATCGATATTGGTTCTAATTTTCGTGGGAAGCAATATGGTTCTTGAGGGGAAAATCACAATTGGTAATTTTTCATCATTAATGGTTTATCTTACTATGCTTAGTTGGCCGGTAATAGCGATGGGGCTCGCTGTAGATTATTTAAAACGAGGTACTGCATGTATTACAAGAGTCCAAGAGATTATAAGCGAATCGGAAGAAGATGATGAATCAGCTCTGAAAAATATTGATAATATAGAAAAAATTGAGTTAAGAAATGTAAATTTTTCATACAATGATTCAGCCAGATTAAAAAATCTTTCTTTCACAATTGAGAAGAGTTCCAATTTAGGTATAACTGGTAAAACTGGTTCTGGTAAATCGACTTTGTTAAGTTTAATTCTGAAATTTAACAAAGCTAGAAATATATACATAAACGATATTGAAATAAATTTAATTAATAAATCATCGATAAGGTCTAAAATTTTATATGTTCCACAGGAACCTATAATTTTTTCAGGAATATTAAGAGAAAATGTGAGTTTTTTTGAAAATAATGTTGATGAAGAAAAAGTTATTCAATGCCTAGGGATTTCAAATTTTTTGAAAGATTTAAACAATATGCCAGACGGGTTAGATACTATTATTGGCGAAAGAGGGCTAAATCTTTCAGGGGGGCAACGTCAAAGACTATCTTTGGCAAGAGCGCTATATCAGAATCCTGAGGTATTGATATTGGATGATACGTTGTCGTCTTTAGATGTTGAAACGGAACTATCAATTCTTAGAAATCTTAAAAAGCATTTTAGCGATAGAATACTTATCGTTGTCTCCTCAAGGATATCCACGATTTATTCTTTTGAAAATATTCTGGTTCTTGATAATGGAGAAATAATACAAAGCGGTAATGCGAATCATTTAGAGAACGATGAAGGCCTATTTAAAGATTTAGTAAAAATTCAAAAAATATTACCGAGTGAGAATTAATATATGACAAGAGATAGAAATATATTGGGATGGTTGCTATCTTTTTCTAAACTTTTTAGAAATTGGCTTATTATAGCTTTTCTTTCTATGATATTAGTCGCTTCTTTTGAGATTGCAATCCCATACAAAATAAAAGAAATCGTTGATGGATTAATTTCAAATGAAATAGATAAAGAAATAATTGTTTCTATCTCGACTCACGTTTTATTATTAATTTCCGGCATATTAATATTTAGTGCAATTTTTAGCTACATACTAAATATTACTGGTCAAAAGATAATGCATGAAATAAGGCAAAGTACCTTTGACCATATCGTCTCATTACCTCAATCTTTTTTTGACAAGCAAGATGTGGGAAGAATAACTACGAGAATAACAAATGATGTAAATGCGCTTAACGAATTTTATACTAACGTCCTAGTTCAATTTTTAAAAGAGATATTAGTTTTGGTTGGAATATTGATAGTCATGTTTAGCTTTAACTCTTTCCTGGCTATGATGATCGTTGTTGTTAATATTTTTATCATCATATTTGCTTTGCTATACAAAAAAAGACTCAGAAGAGTTTATGCCAAGCTGAGACTGACTATAGCTCAGTTGAATTCTTTTATCAATGAATCAATTAGAGGAATGTCGCTATTAAAGATTTACAACAAAGAGAATATGAATTATTCCAGATTCCAAGAATATAGTAATCAGAATTATCAGGCAAATATGGAACAGATGTATACTTTTGCGATTTTTAGACCTTTGATTGAGTTTATGTACGTATTCTCGGTAGCAATAGTAATTTGGATAGGGGGAGGATTGGTAGTAAATAATTCTCTAACTATAGGAGCTTTATTGGCAATTGTCTTCTATATAAGAATGGTATTTAGACCAATCTTGGAGCTTGCCGATAAATACAACATTCTTCAATCAGCTCTTGCTGCTAGTGAAAATCTGTTTGCAATAATCCAAACCCCTTCAGAAAAGAATGGAACTAGAAAGTTCGATGGAAACTTTAAAAAAATTGACTTTAAAGATGTATCGTTTTCTTATGATGAAGATAATTGGGTACTCAAAGACTTTAATCTAGAAATCAAAAAGGGACAATCAATAGTCTTACTTGGTCCAACGGGATCTGGTAAAACGACAATTGTAAATTTAATTTTAGGATTTTATGTGCCACAAAAAGGAAATATTTACATTGATGATTATCCTTTGGCTTCTTATGATTTAAAAAGTATAAGAGAAAATTTCTCTGTAATTATGCAAGATACTCCATTGTTTAATAATGTTCCGGAGGAGGGAAGCTATCATGATGTTGAAGAGATTAGATCTAGGGGAGAGAAACAAATTGATAATATAAAGAAAATAATTAGCAGGCCATTCCATATTATAATCCTGGATGAAGCAACTTCGAATCTTGATTTAGATTTAGAGAGAGATGTTAAGCAATATTTAGACAGCATTAAGAATAAAACATCAATATTGATTGCGCATAGATTGAATTTGATAAAAGATTATAATGAAATTATAGTTTTAGAAAATGGACAAATAGTGGAAAAGGGAGTCCATAAAAAGCTTATCAATAAAAAAGGAGAATATTACGATATATTTAATCTTAATAAGAAATTTTATGAGATTTAATTTTTGTTGTTTTAAATACCCATTGTATAATGGATTGATTAATTCGGGGTGTGGCGCAGCTGGTAGCGCACCTGTTTTGGGAACAGGGGGTCGGAGGTTCGAGCCCTCTCACCCCGATTTAATTTCCTGGTTTTGAATATGAGGTTTTTTGGACTCGTATTTTTTGTATGTTTTTTTTTACTAATTTATGCATTCTTTCATATTCTAAGGTTTTCAAGGAAAAAGATATTCACTTATATAAAGACGAAAAACTCTATGCAAAAACAATTATTAAAGGTTTAAATAAATTAGCAAAAGAAGACCCGAGGTGCAGAAAAAGTATATACTGGGGTGGTCTTTCAAAGTCGAAAACCAAAAGTAATGGTTACCCCACTTTCTTTGCAACTTGCGATAGTACAACTGTCTATTTTAGTGAAAAAGATTTAGGAGAAAAGAAAAAATTTAAAGCCCCAGTTTATATAGGCTCAAAAAAAGCTTATGATTTGTGTCGAGAAGTGCCAAAATACTTTGAAGACTGGAGAGACTGGCATCATAAATATAAAAAAAGAAATTGGGAAAGTCGAGAACATAAAAATGGTAGGACGACAGTTGTTGTACGAATGTCAAGTAAAGAACATGACATAGATTATCACATTGTTTGCTTATTGGATGAAAAAGGTCTTATTGAAGCTGCAATTGATGGAGCCTATGAAGGTAGGGGCACCTTGTGTGATTCATGCCTACACAAGACATTTAGAACTCCTTAAAGGGTTTATTCTTTACACGCCTTTATTAATCCACCTACATATTTTTGAAATGTATTAAGCGTCATATTCTCCCATACATGAGAACGTATAAAAACAATTTTCGCCTTCTTTTGTTGCCATCATTTCTAAGCTAAAAGCCGTATTTTGCCAACTTCTATTAGGTAACTCATATTCTCTTTTCTCTTACCCCATTTCATTCCTTCATTTTGACAGACTATCATAGGGGCACTTGCTCTATCCTCTGATAGAGTTTTGTATTCAGCAGAAGAATTAAAAGCTAGAAAGAATAAAAAATATAATACTTTCATTCTAGTATTGTGCTATTGAATTTCATCTTTAAATGATGGAAGATAAATGGATTAAAGATGCGCCAATAGCTCAGCTGGATAGAGCAACGGACTTC
>DCAB01000012.1:527772-577528 GCA_002311855.1 Candidatus Dadabacteria bacterium UBA1144
GATGTAGCTCAGTCGGTTAGAGCATCGGTTTGTGGTGCCGAGGGTCGCGGGTTCGAATCCCGTCTTCCACCCTTTCTTTATGTTGTGTATAAAGAATTTATATCTACATAATCATGGCCAAGATCGTTAGTTAACATAAAAGCTGATGATTTACCTATGTTAAGGTTTACTGTAATTTCTATAGATTTTTTTCTCATTATCTTTCTTGCTATAGCTAAATTACTATTGGCTTCACCTTTTTTAACAATCTTAATCTTGTCGATATAAATATCTATCTTATTCTGATCAATATAATTTATTTGCGTTGCCCCTACTGATGCAATTATTCTTCCCCAATTTGGGTCTGAGCCATATAATGCAGTTTTAAACAAGAGAGAATTCGAGACTTTTCTGGCAATTGTATCCGCGGTAGCTTTTGTTCTTGCACCTTTTACTATAATTTTACAGAGTTTTGTCGAACCCTCACCATCTTTTACGATTAGTTCAGCCAATTCATAAAACATACCGTTGATTTTAGCCCTTACTTCGTTAAGAGCCCTGCTTTTATTGTCTATCTTCTTGTTATTAGCCATTCCATTTGATAATCCAATTACGGTATCGTTTGTAGACATGTCTCCATCGATACTGATGCAATTAAATGAACCATTAACGGCATCATTAATTAATTTTTTAAAAGTTGAACTGTTAAATTTTAAGTCGGTTATAAAAAAACATAGCATTGTTGCCATTCCCGGATGAATCATTCCAGCACCCTTAGCTATAGCTAGTAAATTCCCAGACGATTTACCAATTTTGATTTTTTTGTGTCTAAACTTCAAAAGCTTATCTGTTGTTTGAATTGCTTCTGCAAATTCCATAAAAGAACTTTGAGTCAAGGAATTCAGTAGGTTGTCAATATTCTTATTTATTTTTTTGTAGTTTAGTTGGATACCTATAACACCAGTAGAGGATGGAAAGAAATTGCTGGTGTCTAAGTTGGTTCTATTTGCAATTTCTTTCAAGATTGCAGTAGTGGCCTTAATGCCTTTCTTGCCTGTACAAGCGTTTGCATTGCCACTATTTACTATTACTCCATGGATTTTGTTTGTTTTTATATTTTTTTTACCTATTTCTATAGGAGCAGCTACGACTTTATTCTTTGTGAAGACTGCATGAGACAAGCATCTTTTTTCTGATAGTATTAGACCTAGATCCTTGTCCCCAGATTTTTTAATCCCACAGTTAATTCCAGAAAATTTAAAACCTTTAACCTTTATCATTGCTAGTCTAAGTATTGAACAGAATTAAACTGTTTTCCAGAGTGAAATTCACTGAAGTTGATGATAGTCTTAATCAAATTTAATTTTGAATTATCATCTCTCTTCACACTTCTTAAATCAATCTTATTTTTTATTCTCATTGAATTGAAATTAGTATTATTTTTGCCACAGCTGTAACATATATTTCCTCCATTTTGAATATCAAAGAAATTAATTTCTTTTAGATTCTTTTGGCATTTAAAACATCTTTGAACGCTGGGGCTGACACCTAAGTTTTTTAAATATTTCAATTGAAATTTAATTACTTCATTTAAACACAGAGATAAATTATTTTTATCTTTTCTCAAAAAAAAATCTTTTAAATAATTAAAATTTTTTTTACTTGGATTTTCTAGGGTCTCGAAATTGTCTATATATTCATTTATTAGAGAAGACAAAACTATAATTTTTTTATCTAATGTAATGTAATTATGATTGTCAATCAAATCTATTGATTCTAGCAAATTTGGATAAGAACCTTGATTTTTATATTTAAATTTTAAAGAAACCAAATTAAAAGGCTCTAGTTTTCCCATGAATCTTTTTTTACTTTTTCTTGCATTTTTAATTAGTAGATTAATCTTTCCCAAATTGTTAGTATAAAAACTGCCAAATATATCATAGTCGCTGTATTCTTTTTTCTTGATAACAAAACCTTCATCTTCCATCCTCATGGTTACATAATCAATACAGCTATCAATAAATATGCAATTGCAGAAAACATATCATTTGCCATTGTAACGAATGGACCAGAGCCATTAGCTGGATCAGATTTATATTTATCGAGCAAGAGAGGGAAAGAGGCACCAAATAATGCTGACGCCACAGAGGCAATGGATAATGACAAAAAAATTACGAAGAAGAAATTTATTCCCGAACTCGTTTCCCCAGTAATCCAAAAACCCATGACGCCTGCAACTATTCCACAAATAATTCCAAGTACTAGAGATAGTTGCAATTCGGACAGAATAACTTTAAATGATTGATTGATATTAATTGACCCAGTGCCAAGCGCTCTAATAACGATAGCTGATGTCTGAATTCCTACACTACCACCGATGGCCATTACGGCTGGCATAAAAGCTGCCAGTAGTATAAATTTTTCTAGGGTAGTTTGAAAATATAAAAAAATTATATAGGCAATTATCAATTCGCCACATAAGGTTATCAACAGCCACGGAAGTCTTGACTTTGCCTTTGAAATAAATCCTGAGTAGATTGGGTGATTGTACTCATTGACACCCGCAAGAGAATAGAGGTCCTCCTCTGCCTCTTCCGTAATAACTTGCATGATATCGTCAGACGTTATTCTTCCAAGTAATTTGGAGTTCCTATCTATAACTGGCAATGACACGAGATTGTAGTTCTTGAATATTATACTAACTTCTTCTTGATCAATTTCTGGATAAACTGAGATTGCAATTGGTTGCATTATTGATTTAACGTTCGAGGAAGGATCAGCTAAGATTAAAGACCTGAGTAAGATTAGTCCAACAAGTTTGTCATTTTCGTTGGTCACATATATTTGATAGAAGTCCGTGACCTCATCCGCAACAAGTCTTATCCAATTTATTGCATCTTTTATCAATGAAGAGTCTTTTACTTGGACAAGCTCGGTCTGCATAATGCCTCCCGCTGAGTCTTTGCTATATTGAAGAAGTGTTTGAACTTCACTAGAGTCCCTCGGATTCATATTTTCCAATATTTCCTTGCTCTTATCTTCGTCTAAATCGGAAATTAAATCTGCTGCATCATCTGAATCTAATTCTTCAACAAGACTTAATATAGATTTGTTATCTAATTTTGTTAGGATATTTGTTCTTATATCTTCAGGAAGTTCTAGTATTATTTCAGCCGCAATTTCATTAGTTAAAGTTGATAAAATTTCACATATCTCATCCTCGCTAAATCTTATTATGACATTACAGATATCAGCCGGATTTTTGTTTGAAAGAATATCCTTAATCAATACGTTATCTTTAGTTTCTATAGCTTTTGTTAATTCGTTAAATATTTCTATGTTCATAAAACACCAGACATAATTTTATTAAATTGGTTAATATATTTTAATGTTTGATAGAAAAAATGCCAGTTTAGCATTAGAACTTGTGACTTTTTCTCACACTTTATTTGTTCTGCCTATAATATTTTCCGGATACATCATTTCTCTCAAGGAATTCAATATTGCTATCTTTATCTTGATTCTGATAGCGGCTATATCTGCTAGAACGATAGGAATGCTATTTAACAGAATTATCGATTCTAATTTGGATTTACAAAATCCAAGAACTTCACAAAGATTGATCCCTACAGGCAAAGTGTCAAAAAAATTTGTTACATCATTTTTAATTTTAAGCCTTATTGTCTTTTTTGTTTCTTCGTGGCTGATATGCGATCTTGTATTATTTCTGGCCCCGATACCTTTAATATGTTTCTTTATATATCCTTATCTAAAGAGGGTTACTTGGTTTTGTCACTTCTTTCTTGGTATAACATTGTCTTTGGGGCCGCTTGCTGGAGGGATAGTTGCATCGTGCTCACTTGATAGTGTCCCATTAACTTTCCCTATAGCAATCTTTACAGTTTTTTGGGTATCAGGCTTTGATATTCTTTATGCTCTTCAAGACGTTGATAGTGATATCAGGAATGGAACATATTCAATTCCATCATATTTCGGAAAAAAAATTGCTATAGTTATTTCTGCCATATGTTTCTTTATCTCATCTTTGTCGTTTCTTTATTATATTCTTCATACTTCTTCCATTCACATATCTGCATCTAATTCAATTAATAATTTATTGTTCATGATTCTTATTGTTGGATTCTGGATTCAAATAACAAGATCCAAAAAAGATGATTTTTCTTTTTTTAAATATAATTCATACGTGGGATTCTTAATTTTAATCTTAATTATTTCTGATATATTACTTAGATGAGAACAGTGATAGCTATTACTGGAGCCTCTGGTTCAAATTTTGCTATTAATTTTATCGAAAAGTGTCCTAGTGAAAAGTACTTAGTCGCTTCGAAATGGGGCAAGAGAGTCATATTTGAAGAACTGGGAATAAAATTTGATGAAATTAAATCGATGGTTGATAATACTTTCTCGGATTGGGATTTAGCATCTCCTTTTGCTTCCGGTAGTAATCATTTTGATTCTTTAGTGATAATCCCCTGTTCTATTTCTACATTAAATAAGATTGCATCTGGCATATCTGATACTTTGATTACAAGAATGGCGCAAATTGCGTTAAAAGAGAAAAGAAGATTGGTCATTGCTCTTAGGGAGACCCCACTTGATTCAATTACTCTCGAGAATGCTCTTAAGCTTTCTACTGCTGGCGCAATCATAGCCCCAGTTTCTCCAGGATTCTACATGGATGAATCGTCAATTTCGGATTTGGCTGACTCGTTTTCCAATAAAATTTTAACCCTCATCGGTATAAAAAGAGAAAACGGTTGGCGAGCTGACCATATAAGTTCAAATAACGGTACCGATAATGGAGAAATGACGTCTGGAGAATTAGCAACATATGATTCGAATATAGAAGAACGAAATTTATCTGATTTAGAGAAAGAAGTTCTTGACGCCTTACTTCTCGGAGGTGACCAGTCTCAGAGTGAGGCGGAACGTCTCAAAACCGCATTGTATAAATTAAAAATCCTCAAGAGTCCCAAAAAGGACGATAAAGAGTAACAATTATGGCAGATCATAATTTTGATGATCTACAATCGTATGTCAATTTTTTAGATCGTATCGGCGATTTAAAAAGAATTAAAGGTGAAGTCGACCCAATTCTTGAGATTACCGAAATAAGTTGTAAAACAATAGAGAATAATGGTCCAGCACTACTTTTTGAAAATGTCCTAGGGTCACGATATCCCGTAGTAACAAATATATTTGGTTCGGAAGAAAGATTAAAGTTGGCCTTGGGCTGTGATCCGAAAGAACTCGGGCAAGAAATTCTTTTTTTTATGGAAAAAATGATGCCCCCAAAAATCGGCAATATATTTGACTTACTACCTTTCATTAAAAAAATTACAAATTTTAGATCTAAAGAATTATTATCTAATGCTCCATGCCAACAATTGGAGGATAAATTGAACTTATCAAGTTTACCTATTTTGAAATGTTGGCCTGAGGATGGCGGACGATTTATTACTATGGGTCTAACCATTACAGAAAGTCCAAAAGATTTTAAAAGAAATATGGGAATGTATCGACTTCAGATGCATGACGACTACACACTAGGAATGCATTGGCATCCTCATAAGGGTGGAGCCTCTCATTATCATGAAGCATGTCAGATGGGTACCGACTTTCCTGCTGCGATAATATTAGGAGGAGACCCATCCTTGATTTTTGCTTCAATAGCACCATTGCCTGAAAATATTGATGAATTGTTATTCTCTGCCTTTTTAAAGAAGAAGCCTATACGGCTAACAAGAGCAAAAACGTCAAATCTAAAAATTCCAGCAAATGCAGAATTTGTCATTGAAGGATTTGTGCCCTTGAATGAAACCAAACTCGAAGGACCCTTTGGCGATCATTTTGGTCATTATTCTATGGAGCAACAATTTCCTTATTTAAATGTAAAAACTATAACCAGAAAGCATAATGCTATCTTCCCTGCTACTGTTGTGGGCCGACCCCCGAAGGAAGATATGTTCTTGGGTATGGCGGCAACTGCTATTTTTGGACCATTAATAAAGCTTATTAATCCGGAAATTATGGATATTTGGGCATTTTATGAAGCAGGGTTCCACAATTTACTTGTAATTTCTTTAGATGAAAAATATCCCAAAAATTCGGTTAAATCCATGATGTCAATCTGGGGTACCGGGCAACTATCATTAACAAAATGTATTATTACTGTCCCTAGTTTTGTTGACCCAAGGAATATTGAGCTTGTATTTGGCTATCTAGGTGCAAATTTTCATTCTTCAGCAGATTTGACTCTAATTCAAACAACTCCTCTAGATACATTAGATTTCACAAGTGGAACAATGCATATAGGAAGCAAAGTTGGTTTCAATGCAATAGGTGATGGTAAAGAAATATCCAAAGATAATTTCAATCCGGTTGTTATAAAAGACCCTAGAAGTAATTATAAACACATAAAAGATTTCAGAGTCATGAATAAGAATATCGTCGTAATTTCTTCAGATTATTCTGCGAAGAAATTAATAGATGAGATTTTCTTAAACAAAATTTTAGATAACTTTAAAATAATTTTCTTAGTAAGTATCGATATCAACCTAATAGACGATGTAGATTTGTTGTGGGGCATCTTTACACGATTTGACCCATCTTTGGATATACATTTTGAGAAGTTTGAAAAAAAATCTTCTAGTATTAAATTTGAGGGGCGGATGATTGTGGATGCAACTTTTAAATCCTGGTATCCTAAATTAATTACCATGGATGATGAAATCTCCACAATGGTCAAGGATAAATGGAAAAATTATTAAACAATTTTGATTCATTGTGTCTGGATCAAAATCTAATGTCAATCAAAGAGAAAATTTTGACCAATCAGAGATTGGATCTAGATGATGCTGAAGTCATAATGACATCGAATGATATTAATTCTGTAGGAATGTTGGCTCAATACAAAAAATTCTCCAAAGATGGTGCAAAAATATACTTTGTCGTGAACAGACATATTAATCCATCAAATGTTTGTGCCATTTCTTGTAAATTTTGTGCTTTCGGAAAGAAGAAGGGATCTTCGGATTCATATGAAATGACAATAGATGAGATTCTGTCACTTCTAAATGATGATCTGAAAGAAGTTCATATTGTTGGTGGATTACATCCAGATTGGAAATTTGAAAAATATCTGGAAATAGTTAAAGAAGTTAAGAATGCGGTTCCTGAGGCACACATTAAAGCTTTTACAGCGGTTGAGATAGATTGGTTTTCTCAAATATCTGGATTTAGTTTTGAAAAAGTAATTTCTAAACTTATGAAAGCCGGAGTTGATGCTTTACCAGGAGGAGGTGCAGAAATTTTTGCTCCAGAAACTAGGAAGAAAATTTGTTCACCCAAAACAACTGGAGAATCATGGCTAAAAATCCATGAGGTTGCACACAAATTAGGTCTCCCATCTAACGCGACTATCTTATACGGTCATTTAGAGTCAATTTATGATGTCATAGATCATTTAAGTCAATTAAGGAATCTCCAAGATAAAACTTCTGGTTTTTTAGCTTTCATCCCAGTTCTATTTCAGCCATACAATACAAGATTAAAAGATACAAAACCTTTTCCTTTTTCTTACGACTTAAAAGTTCATGCACTAGCAAGGTTGTTCCTGGATAATTTCCCGCATATCAAAGCTTATTGGATTACATTGGGCGAGAAAGCAGCTCAAATTACTTTTCATTATGGTGTTTCAGATGCGGACGGAACAATCATTTCAGAGAAAATTATCCATGATGCAGGTGCAAAATCTGAAGTGGGACACACTAGAGATTTCTTTGTGAAAATGATTAAAGATGCCGGATATATTCCTGTTGAAAGAGATGCCTTATATAATGAATTGAAAATTTATGCATAATTTTGGTTCCTTTTGCAAAGACTTCTTGATAGACTAAACTCTGTTTTTATTGTATAAATATCTCGCTATTTATTAATATGGCGGTGTAGCCAAGTGGTAAGGCGCCGGTCTGCAAAACCGTTATACCCCGGTTCGAATCCGGGCACCGCCTGATTAAGCCCGGGTGGCGGAATAGGTAGACGCAAGGGACTTAAAATCCCTCGGTCTTAAGATCGTGCCGGTTCGAGTCCGGCCCTGGGCATTCTTTGCATAAATTCGCGTAATTTAAGAATGTCTACTATAATTACTTTTTAAGATTTTTTATGTTAACTAAGTGGTTGATTTGTGGGAGACATATTTAGAAAAAAATTCAATGGTACTGAGGTAATAGAAGATATAGGCCCTGCTTGGTTGTGGACCCTATTGTTTGGTTGCTTTTATTTTGCCTATAAAGAAATATGGAAGCACTTTATTATCTCCCTTTTGGCGGGAATGTGTACAGCAGGATTTTCATGGCTGGT
The DNA here is from genome assembly GCA_002311855.1 of Candidatus Dadabacteria bacterium UBA1144. Lineage (GTDB taxonomy): Bacteria > Desulfobacterota_D > UBA1144 > UBA1144 > UBA1144 > UBA1144. The sequence continues at coordinate 536,134 of DCAB01000012.1, forward strand.
ATACCCTTTTTTTGCGAAAAATATAGTTAGGACCCATTATACGAAAAAAGGTTGGGAACAAATATCTGACTAATCTTGCTTAAATTGTTAAATAAATATTTTAATTATTGTTATTCTTCTTCTGGATCATCATCCATATCCACATCTATTTCTGAAAAATCATCGTCTAGTTCACTTATATCATCGAGGTCATCTATTTCTTCTAATTCTTCATATTCGTCTTCGTCTTTATCGTCTTCTTCATCTATTGAAGAGTCATCTTCTATCTCATCCCCTGAGTCTTCATTCTCTTCCCATATGGTTTCATCGTAATCAATTTGTTCCTCTGAGTCATCCGATATTTCCTCGACTAATTCTTCTCGACCATCGGACACCAGCCGTATCATTTCTTTAACCGAAAAATTTTCTTTTTGATTCAACAAAACAGACCTCCAATAACGAACTACAATTAAAAATAAATATAGTTACTGAAAAGTCAATAGGATAATTATTAGCTAGTATTTTCATTGGATTCTGTATAATTGTATATATATAGAATTTTAATTATTCAAAAGAGGAGTTCTAACAATTGTCTATTACACGTATTGAAGATGCAATAAAAGATATAAAAAAAGGGAAGATGGTTGTCCTTGTTGATGATAAGGATAGAGAAAATGAAGGTGATCTCATAGTCGCCGCACAATTTGCAACCCCGAAAATAATCAACTTTATGGCTACTTATGGTAGAGGTTTGATATGTCTTTCAATGGATAGCCAAAGAGCAAATAATTTAGACCTTGTACCAGTTAACGACAATGCTAGAGGAGATTTAAATTCTACCGCTTTTACTGTTTCAATTGATGCTAAAAAAAATGTTACCACAGGTATCTCGGCGAAAGATCGCTCAACAACGGCGATGTTGGTAGCAGATGATTCTTCAATGCCATCTGATTTTAATAGACCTGGACATATGTTCCCATTAGTCGCAAGGGGTGGAGGTACGCTTGTAAGGGCTGGACATACTGAAGCATCCGTTGATATCGCAAGACTTGCAGGATTACAACCTTGTTCTGTAATTTGTGAAATAATGAATGACGATGGCACAATGGCTAGATTGAAAGATTGTAAAACTTTTGCTAAAAAACATAAAATAAACATCGCTACTATCGCTGATTTAATTAGTTATAGATTGAAGAAAGAATCTCTCGTAAGTCAGACTGCTTCTTGTGAATTACCAACTTTTTTTGGAAATTTTAGATGTCTTTCTTATCAAAGTGTTATTGACGGAAAAACACATATAGCTTTAGTCTTAGGAAAAATAAAATCAAATAAAGAAACCCTCGTTAGAGTTCATTCTGAATGCTTGACAGGAGATATTTTTGGTTCACATAGATGTGATTGTGGTTCTCAGTTAAGCAAATCTCTCGAGATGATAAAATCTGAAGGAGTGGGAGTCTTATTATATTTAAGACAAGAAGGTAGGGGCATAGGTATTGCTCATAAAATCCAAGCATATTCACTTCAAGACCAAGGACTTGATACAGTGGAAGCAAATGAAGCTCTGGGATATAAACCTGATTTAAGAGAATATGGAACTGGCGCGCAAATATTAAGAGATGTAGGTCTAAAAAAAATCAAATTATTAACTAACAACCCAACAAAAGTTGTTGCCCTAGAAGGCTTTGGTCTTTCTATCACTCAAATAGTTCCAATTGAAATTGAGCCGGGAAAGTACAATATAAAATATCTTGAGACTAAGAAAAAAAAACTAGGCCATAATTTAACTTTAGTTGAATAGCTTTAGGAGATATACTGCTTATTAGGGTAGGGGCTTGGAATGGCTTTTCAGATTTATGTAATCGCAAGTAGTTTTTATGAAGATATTTGCGCAAGACAAATAGAATACGCCGAGAACACCCTTCGTTCTGGCGTCTCTACCCTAGGAATTTCTGTCTCAGAGATTCAGGTTAAAACTTTAAAGATTAAAGGATCCTTGGAACTACCTTTTGTTACTAAAGCAATTTGTGAAAGCTATGAAAAAAAACCCAAAGAAAACGGAGAAAAGCTACTCGGCGTTGTGGTCTTAGGATGTATCATTAAAGGCGAAACAAATCACTTTGAAATTATTTCTAATTCTGTATCTAACAATTTGGTTCAATTAAGTTTAGAATATAACGTTCCTATTACTTCAGGAGTTTTAACAGTCACAAATAAAAAACAAATTGATAAAAGAACAAACGGAGGTCCAAAAGATAGAGCAATTGAAGCTGCAAAGAGCCTCCTTGAATTGATTACTATTACTGGGAGTTTGTAATTATGAGATATTGGATAAATAGAAGGGCTAGGGAATTGTCATTGAGATTTATGTATAGTTTAGATCTTAAATCTTCGGATGAACCTCTCGACCCAACTGATTTTAAATCTAATATCTTGTCTTTCTGGGGCTCGAATCCTATTAATAATTACTATATGTTAAAAAAAATAAGAATCGACAATAATCATATGGTTATTATTGGTTGCTCATCTTTAAAAAATAATAGAATTTTTCTGAGAATAGTTAATCATGACAAGTTTAATGAAATTCTATCAAAAGTAAGCAATCCCAACAGATTCAAATTTTTTCTAAGAAATTATAACTTAAACCAAAAAACTGACAAAGATGATGCTGGTTTCTATGGAATACTCAGAGATTTATTTGCTCACTCTAGAAAGATTGTTACAAGAAATATAATAAAAAATAGAGCTACAGAGATTATTAAAGGTTGTATGAAAAATATCAAACCTATTGATGATCAAATAGATCAAAGTATCAATAATTGGAAATTTGATAGAATTAATTCTGTAGATTTGAATATTTTAAGAATAGCAGTTTTTGAGATTCTTTTTTCACGAGGCATACCTGTTCCTGTTAGCATAAAAGAAGCAATTGTCCTTGCGCTAAAATATAGCTCTGATGAATCGTGTGCCTTTATTAATGGGATACTTGATACAATCTCGAAAAGAGCTCTACAATGATCAAAGAAATAATTGAGAAACTTTGCAATAAAAACGATCTTGATGAAGAAGAAATAAATTTTTTCTTTGGCTCTATGATGAAAGGTGAGATGACTGATTCTCAATCTTCAGCTTTTTTGATAGCTTTAAAAATTAAGGAACCATCATCCGAAGAAATTTTTCATTCTGCCAAAATACTATTAAGTAATTTGGAAGAGAGCGTAGATACGGATCTTGATATTATTGATTTATGTGGAACGGGTGGAGATTCAAAATCAACTTTAAATGTTTCAACTATAAGTTCTTTAATTTTGGCTACTTTGGGAGCTAAAGTTGCAAAGCATGGCAATCGCTCGGTATCAAGCAGAGTCGGAAGTGCCGACTTAATAGAGTCTCTTAATATTCCTCTTGATGATTCTATTGAAAGTGCTATCAATTCAATCGAGAACAATAATTTATCCTTTTTGTTCGCTCCTTATTTTCACAAATCGATGAAAAACGTAGCTCATGTTAGACAACAACTCGAAACTAGAACAATCTTTAATATCTTGGGACCATTAGTGAATCCTTTACGACCAAAGAAGCAGATACTAGGGGTTTACGATAAAAAATTAATTCCTTCCGTGGCCCAAGCATTAGTTCGCCAGGGAGTTACACGGGGCATGGTAATTCATGGCTTGGATGGTATGGATGAGGTTTCAATCTGTGATAATACTTTTATCTCAGAAATCAATAATGGAGAAATCAAAGATTATGTTTTCAATCCCAGAGAATATGGTTTCGAATTAGCTGATTTGGCGAATTTAGTAGTAAATTCGGTTGAAGAATCAAAAGATATATGTATCAAAATACTAAAAAATGAAATCAAAGATTCAAAAAGAGATATATGTATTCTAAACGCTGGAGCAGCAGCATATATCTATGGTCTTTCGGATTCATTACGAGGCGGATTCGATATCGTTAAATCTAACTTGGAAAACGGTACTGTATTTGATAGACTCGATGAAATTTTCAATTTTTAAAAAATGAGCATTTTAGATGAGATAATTGATAATAAGAAAAAAGAGGTTGAATTACATAAAAAGAATTTATCAATACACAACCTTCAAGAGTTAATTAAAATAAATGGTCAAGATGAAGCAGGATTTATTAAACGGGATTTCTATTCGGCCTTGTCCTCAAAAGATACTATTAATATTATCGCGGAAATCAAAAAGGCTTCCCCTTCAAAAGGGACAATTCTTGAAAAATTTCGACCTGCGGAGTTGGCACATGATTGTGAAATGGGTGGAGCCTCTGCCATTTCTGTCTTGACTGATGAAAAGTTCTTTAAAGGCAAATTAGAGCATCTTAATTCTGTTAGAGCTGTTACTGAAATACCTTTATTGAGAAAAGATTTTATTATAGATGAATATCAGATAATTCAGTCCAAATGGTATGGTGCTGATGCGATTTTGCTAATAGGAAGAATTTTGGAGCAAAAGAAATTAGAGGATTTTATAAGTATTTCCTCGGAGTACAATATTGATATACTGTACGAAGTTCACGACAAAGAAGACATAACAAAAGGGATTAAGGCCGGAGTCAAGATTTTTGGTGTCAACAATAGAGACTTGACTAACTTTGAAGTTGACCACCAGAATGTTTTAAATCTTTCTAGAAAAATATCTGCAAATTATTTATTGGTAAGTGAGAGTGGCATTCAATCTAAAAGTGACATTGATAATCTTTATAATTTGGGAATAAATAATTTTTTAATTGGCGAAAGCATTATGAAAGCGAAAAATCGAAGAAAATTTATAGAAGATTTAAGGTCTTGAGTATTTCAAATTGTTTCTATAGCTTTTTTTAGTTTATCAATCCCTGTATCTTTCATACAGCTAATTGTAATTATTGGTATTCCTTTTGCCCCAACAAATTTCTTAATATCATTTCTAAAAGTGCATAAATCCATTTTATTTAAGATTATTAATTTTATTCTATCTTTTAATTTTTTGTTATACATAATTAATTCGTTTAAGAAAACTTTGTGCTGTTTTTTTAATTCGTTTATATCATTGCAAGAAAGATCCAAAACCTCTATTAAATATCTTGATCTCTCAATATGTTTCAAGAAACTGTGCCCCAATCCTTTCCCTAAGTGAGCACCCTCTATTAATCCTGGAATATCTGCCATTACGATATTATCATTTTCAGATTTATATACACCAAGATTAGGACTTAATGTTGTGAAAACATAATTGCCTGTGACGGCTTTAGAATTTGTTATTTTTCTTATTATGGAAGATTTGCCAACATTTGGGAAACCAACAAGACTGATATCGGATATTATCTTTAAATTAAGAGATATTCTTTTACGATTACCCTTTTTACCTTCGGTATATTTCCTAGGTGATCTATTTGTGGACGATTTGAACTTTGTATTACCAAGTCCTCCTTTCCCACCCTTAAGTATGATAACTTTCTCTCCATCAAAAATAATATCAGTCAATTTGCTTTCATTTTCTAAATCAAAAATTTCGGTTCCAAGTGGTACTTTTATAATGATATCCCTTCCATTTTTTCCAAATCTTTTACTTGAACGACCATTTTGTCCATTACCCGCTTTAAAAAATCTTTTATTTTCGAAATCTCTTAAAGACTTCATATCTTTTGTTCCAAAAAATATTACATTTCCACCATCACCACCATCACCACCATCTGGTCCTCCAAAAGGAACGAATTTTTCACGTCTAAATGAGGCACTCCCATCTCCACCATCCCCCGAAGCAATGTCAATTTCCATGTAATCTAGAAAGCTAGCCATCTTTATGTCCTTGACTTTAAAATCCTTGGGAAATATTATAGCATTTATGCTTTTTAGATTAATCTTATCTGGGTTTTTAATTTTTTCTTTCTCGTCGTGTACTGGTGAAATAACAATCCTCAAAGGGACGGAGAAAGAATTATATGATTCTATAATTGAGGAAATTAACAAGGAAAGAAAATATCTTATCCTCGGAGGAACGGATTACAAGAAAGTCGAACATTTGGTAACTACCTTGCAAATAAGATACCCTTATTCGCAATATACCCGAGAAGTCTATTTATTTCAGGGAGATATTTCTTATAAAAGAAAAAGACATGCTACTGCTATCCGTCATTATAAAGAATTTGTAAAAAATCAAATCAATCATCCAAAAATTAATTATGCAACATTCAAAATATTTGATTCTTACTCTAAATTGATAAAGAACACAGATAAAGATATCGGACCTGCATTGGACGTTATTGATGCTTATCGTTCATTGTCAGATTCTTATCTGAACAGTGAGTTTATGGAAGCTACAACCACCATTTATAATTCTGCAAGGAAGTTTGTTTTGAAAAGAACGATATATATATCCAGGTTTTATATTCAAAAGAAAGAATTTGAGTCTGCGTATAGTAGAATCGAAAATGCAAATGTTGCTATTCCAGATTTAGTTCAGAATAGTTATGAGGCACAATATTTAAAAATTCTTTGTATGTCTAAGATAGAGGACGATGATTCCTTAATCAAAAATTTAATCAATGCATATAAAATTAAATTTCCTAAATCCCCGTTCCTAGATGATTTGAGTGAAATTTGATGAAGGCAACGATTAGACTCACTAACTCGGATATTGTATACATACTCGATCAAACTAAATTACCATTTAAAGAGCAATATATAATAGCAAAAGGTTCTAAAAGAATTATTGATGCTATTGAAAAATTAAGCATACGAGGTGCCCCCGCAATAGGAGTAGCCGGAGGATTTGCTTCTTATCTTGCTCTAAAAGAATCCAAGAACAGTAATCTTGAAAAAATTTTCCAAATTATTTCTTCCAAATTAGATTTAATCGAGTCTGCTCGTCCGACAGCTGTGAATTTGTCATGGTCAGTAAATAGATTTAGAAATATTTTAAAATTAAATAGGAGCAAAAAAATTGATTTTCGACATCTTTTGTCATTATTTAGAAAAGAGGCTTTGAAAATTTATGAAGAAGAAAAAAAGGTCTCGCTAAAACTCTCATCTTTGGGTTCAAAGTTGATAAAGAACAATGATAAAATAATAACCCATTGTAATACTGGCTCTCTCGCTACAACTGGACCAGGAACTGCATTAGGAGCTATTAAATTTGCTAACAAAATTAGAAAAGGATTGAGAGTTTTTGCAACGGAGACCAGACCATTGCTTCAGGGTTCACGATTAACTATTTGGGAATGTCAAAAAAATAATATTGACTGTACTTTGATTTCTGATTCTATGGTTTCCCATATAATAAAAGAAGAGAAAATTAATATGATAGTTGTAGGAGCGGATAGAATTGCTAGCAATGGAGATACCGCCAATAAGATTGGAACTTATCAGCTTGCAATAGCGGCAAAATTTCATAAGATACCATTCTTTGTCGTAGCTCCGATATCTACTTTTGATTTTTCTTGTCGAAATGGGTTATTGATAGAAATCGAAGAAAGAGATGGTAAGGAATTGTTATCTATCAACAATAAAATTGTGTCAAAAGCGAACAATGTTAGAAACCCAGCTTTTGATGTAACACCCAGAAAATTAATAACCGGCATTATAACGGAAAAAGGTATTATTTATAGTCCAAATGCAAACAAAATCAAAAGATTCAAAAATCGTTATTCATAAGTTCTTCTTCTTCTTCGATACATGAAACACAATATCTTGTAAATGGCATGGCTCTCAATCTTTCTTCGTCAATGACTTCATTACCGTATGGACATTTACCATATGTTCCATTCTCAATTCTTTTTAATGCATCTTCAATCATAAATAATTTTTGTCTGTCTCTTTGATTTAACGAGAGAGAGAGATTTCTCTCTCTATCGTTGGCAGCGTTATCATAGAAATCTCCAACATCGTATTTAAGATGATCTGATTCTGATTTCATTATTTTTGCTATATCCTTCAAAATTTCCTCTCTCGTATTAAGAAGGATTGCTTTTATCTCTTTCTTGAAGCGGGCCGACAGTTTCTTGCTAGAGCAAGTAGCATTCAATTGCTCTTCTACTATAGCTTCTTTGGTTGATTTGGTTTTGTTATTTTTTTTGTTAGAATAACTTTCTGTGACTGATTTGTTGTTTTTTTGATTTTTTAGAAGATTAGCTTTAGCCATGTGAAACTCCGAAGACTTATAAGATAATCTTATAAAAAAATTTGTCAAGAATATTAGCAAGAGGTTGATTTATTAGGTGTCTAGAGAAAGAAACAGTAGAGATTTTTGGTCAAGCAAATATGGTTTAATCCTTGCTATGGCTGGCAATGCTATTGGATTGGGTAATTTTTTAAGGTTTCCCGTTCAGGCAGCAGAGAATGGAGGAGGAGCATTTCTCCTCCCTTATATAATTTGTTTTATCTGCATGGGAATTCCCTTAATGTGGATAGAGTGGGGTATAGGTAGGCACGGTGGTTCGATTGGAAAGGGAACAACATTTGGAATATCCAATAAATTTGGTGCAGGGAAGACGCTTCAAATTGCTTCTTTGTTGGGCATATGGATTCCATTAATTATTTCAATTTACTACATATATATTGAATCATGGACTCTTGGCTATTCTCTCAAGTCGTTATTTGGTGATTTGCAATCTAACTTATCCGATACTCAAGATAAAATGATTTTCTTTAAAGATGTGTTTTCCAAATATATCGGAAACTTTAATGACAAAGATGGGATATTAAATCCTTCCATATTTGCTTACATATGTTTCTTGTCAACTTTATTAATTAACTACGGAATTCTATATAGAGGTATTTCAAGGGGAATTGAAAAATTTGTGAAAATCGCAATGCCCGCATTATTTTTTATGAGCTTATTTATGGTTATTTATGTACTGACTATTAAAACATCTGTATCTACATCAATTAAAGGACTTGATTTTTTATGGACTCCGGATTTTTCATCTTTGCTTAATCCGAGAGTCTGGATTGCTGCAGCCGGCCAAGTCTTTTTTACCCTTAGTTTAGGCTTTGGTGCAATAGTTACATATGCTTCGTTCATAAAACAGGATCAGGACATAGCGCTCAGTGGGCTTACGTCGGCATCTTTGAATGAACTAATCGAAGTTGTATTTGGTGGCTCAATAGTTATCCCAGCAGCCGTTGCTTTTTTAAGTATTTCTGGAGCAATATTAGTTGCTCAATCCGGTGCCTTTTCAATTGGGTTTATCGCAATGCCAGCAATTTTTGACGGTCTACCATTTGGCACGATAATTGGATTTATATGGTTTTTCCTTCTTTTTATTGCAGGATTGACATCATCTGTAGGAATTTTGCTGCCCGCAATTACATTTGTTCGAGAGGAATTTCTTTTGTCCCAAAAAAATTCTACGCTTGCGGTAATTTTGCTAATTTTCCTCTTTGCACATTCAGTGATATTTTTGCCTGAGATTCTGGAAGAGTTTGATTTTTGGGCTGGAACAATATTGTTGGTCGTATTAGCACTAGTTGAAATAGCGATATATATTATTTATATTTCACCTGACAGTCCTGTTAAAGAAATCAATAGATCTAGTTTGATACAAATTCCAAATTTTTATAATAAGCTTTTTAGGTATTTCCTTCCATTTTTCTTAATAATTTTAATACTTGCTTGGGTATTCCAAGATATTAATAGTGACAACTCTATGATTTTTAAAGATTCATTTTGGTCTATGATAGCTAGGCTTCTGCTCGTATCACTTTTTCTCGCACTTTTTGGGCTAGTTTTTAGAAAGGTGTTTAAGAAATGAGTCTTGATTCTTTAGTCTTTTTGACGCTTTCGTGGTCCTTGATATTTTCCTTGGTGATTTTTTGTATTATTAAACTTAATAAGTGATATCAATTTTTTTATTCATCTCTAAATAATCAGATGTTAAATGAATGAGGGCAAAAAATAAAAGTATGAAACTTATTATTATTGCAAATTCGTATCCTATTAGAGAAACGAATATCATACCAGGAGAAAAATATTCTCTTTTTAATAAAAAACGAAATTTTGAAATAAATCTGTAAAAAAGAGATCTTTTGTTAACGGGTATTATGCTATCTACTTCTTTGGGATAGTACGCAAGACTGCCATTCTTAGTTCTTCTAATCATAAAAAACAATATTATGGTCAGGAACATTATATATAAGAGAATATTTAAAATTGATATCTGTTTTAAAATTATAATTTCTGGACTTGAGATAAAAAATTTGGGATTATTTATGCATATACTAATCCCCAAAAACATTGAGAAATAAGATAATTGATCAAGAGCTGTATCAAACCACTGCCCAAACTTGGATTCTTTCAATCTAATCCTCGCAACTTCCCCATCGCATCTATCTAAAATTGTAGATGCCTCCAAGACTAAAGCTCCCACGAAAGCTAGATTCGACGCATAGAAAAAACCGCATGAAATTCCGATGCAACCAACAATGAAAGTTATTAAGTTTGGATGGAGATTCATTTTTACAAGAATTTTACTTATGGGGATTGATATTTTGCTATTGAAATTTTTTGAAACCCATCCACTGACATTTTTACTGATATGAGCAAATAAAAAATTGGCAGATGCGTCAGTACCAATTTCATTCAATGTTAATTTCTTTGGGGGATCAATTAAATTCTTTTTATTTAATAAATCTCCAAACTTGGATAAATCTGCAAGTTTGAGATTGATGGAGTCACAGTTTTTCTCTTTAAGAAAAATTATCCCTGATTTTTTGCCTTCCGAATCATTAGCAACAAATGAATTATTTTCATCTCTTATAGTCTTAATCAAATTAACTAATTGTTTCTTGTTGATAACAACATTATTTTGTATGATAAGCAAATCCCTTTCCAGGGGAAGATTGTCGAGAGAAGTTTTTATTTGGACTTTAGAATCAGGATGATTCTTATTCAGTTTTTCCAGTGAAACATTATTGTTATCACATATTAAAATGGCTTCTTTGTACCCTTCATTAGCTAAATTTATTAGAGTTCTTTCAAACAAATTAATATCAGCAACTTTTTCGTTATTAAATAAACTTAACTCTTCTGAATCTATACCATGACCTTTGCATAGGAGAACTGTAAGCATTTTATGAATATTAGACTATTCGTAATTTTGAATCGATTTTTTTAGAAATTATAGTATTGATGTTAAGTTTTGCGTGATTCAAGTCTTTTGGGTAATCGACATCGTGCCAATATAGATTCTTTATGTCAACCGTCTTAATTTTATGCCCCCTTTGAAGTATTTTTTCAATGGCTGATGCATACCATTTCTTTTGGAAGTCGTTAGTCCTTATTTCTTTTTCTAAAGATTTTCTTAGTATTTCTACACCCTCCTGTCTAAAAGCTCTAATACCAACCGACTCCCCAGATGGGTTTTTAAGGTTTTTACTAATTTGAGTCAATAAATCGTCTTGAATTCTAACTTTCATGTCTTCAGGTGCATATTGATCTTTAACTTTGAATGGTATGCATATTTCGTCTTTATTTGAAAGAATTAATTTAAGAACATCTAGTTCAAAAACATCGTCACCATTTAATACAACTACATCTGAATCAAGTTCAAATCGGGCCGCCCAAAGAGAAAAAAGACTATTCGTTGATTCCCAGAATGGATTATAAATAGTATTAATTTTCATTCCCAGAGAGTCATAATTGCTAAGGAATGTCTCTACTTTTTGGCTTGCAAAACCCACGACAACATTAACTTCCTCGAATTCGCATGATTTTAAATGATTTATTTGATGTTCAAGAATTGTTTGACTATCTAGCGTTAGTAAACATTTAGGAATATCTTTTGTGTATGGTTGAAGTCTTTTCCCTTTCCCAGCAGCGAGTATAATTGCCTTCATTGAACATCCTAAATGATTGTATCCGTTTATTTATAACTTTTTAAAAAAATTAAGTCAATCAAATAGATGAAAATATAAAAAAAATTACATTTATATAAACTATATGCTTAAATAAATTATTCTTTTTAAGTAAATGTATTAAATTATCCTAAAAGCTTAACTAATTTCCCATCAACAATTTCTGCACTTACTTTTTCATTATTTTCATTCAAATAAACAAATTTGGGATGATGATTTGAGGCTTCTTCTTCTGTCATTGTTGCAAATGATACTATTATTAGACAATCACCTTTTCTAGCACAATGAGCTGCTGCTCCATTTGTACATATTGTTCCTGTGTTTCTCCCCCCCTCTATAACATATGTCACAAATCGTTCACCATTTGTAAGATTGAAAACGTGTACTTGTTCATGAGGGATCATCGATGCAGCTTCCATTAATTCTTTATCAATAGTTATACTTCCCTCGTAATCAAAATTAGCCTCTGTAACATTTGCCCTATGTAGCTTTGACTTAAGAACGATTAAATCCACTAAAGTATTTTAAATTAAAATTCTACATTGTCTATTAATCTAGTTCCGCCTATTTTAACTGAAACTGCTATAAAATCCTTACGTGATGGGATTATCGAGTAGGCCATATCATCGGGGTTCATTATTTCTATATATTCAATTTTTTTTATTCCCAAATCCCTATAGAAACTATGAATTAGTTTGACAATTTTTTTTGATGTAATATTTTTAGAGGTCATAAAAATATTTTTGCCCAACTTAAGTCCTTTATAAATTCCTGCAGCTATTTGTTTTTCTTTTGGATTTAGATGATTGTTTCTCGAACTCATAGCAAGTCCGTCTTTCTCTCTGATGGTTTTATGACAAATTAGCTTTACGTTTATATTCAGTTCTCTAACCATTGTTTTAATTATGATGAATTGCTGTAGATCTTTTTTCCCAAATATAGCGACATCGGGCATTATAATATTAAATAGTTTTAACACGATTGTAGTGACACCATCGAAATGATTTTTTCTAGATATTCCACAAAGATGTTTTTGAAATTCTTCAACAATAACTTTTGTTTGAAATCTGGGATTATAAATTTCGTTAATCTGGGGGAGAAATAGATAGTCAATTTTTAGTATTCTAAGTTTTTTTATATCATCTTTTATTGAACTCGGATAATTATCTAGATCTTCTTTTTCAGAGAACTGCCTTGGATTTACAAATATACTTACAACTACGATTTTTCCTACTTTTTTGGCTTTTTTAATTAGGGCCAAATGCCCTTCATGCAAAGCGCCCATTGTTGGTACAAAAGCTATTGTTCTTCTACCTGATTTTTTTATTAACAAAGAGATGCTCTGCATTCTTTTTGCAGACTTAATTATTTGAAGGGAATTTATTTTTTTTGACATCATTTTTGTAGTTGTTTATAGATTTCTTAATTACCTGTCTTAAATTGGCATAATTTTTTACAAAAGATGGATGGGGAGGGGGTGTTATTCCAAGTAGATCTTCTGAAACAAGTATTTGACCATCGCATTTATTTCCTGCACCGATACCTATCGTGGGAATACTTACAGATTTTGTTATTTTGCTCGCAAGATTTTCCGGAACTCCCTCTATAACAAGAATTGAAGCACCAGATTTTACTGCTTCCTTAGAAAGAGAAAAGATATAGTCTTTCTCGACTTTATTTCTACCTTGTTTTCTGTATCCTCCATAGATATTGAATGATTGAGGGCATAGTCCTACATGGGCAACTACTGGAATACCAGAATTTGAAATTCTCTCAATAGTATCTAATGTATCAAAATTTATTTCTAATTTTATAGATTGAGCATCAGTTTCCTTTATGACTCTACCAATACTTTTCATGGCATCTGAGATTGAGGATTGGTATGTCATGAAGGGCATATCAATACAGAGATGAGAATTCTTTATAGCTTTTGACACTATCTTCCCATGATAAATGATTTCATCGAGGGTAACTCCCAAGGTAGTTTCGTTACCTTGAAAAACATTTCCAAGAGAATCTCCAACTAGAACGAGGTCACATACGCTATCTAGGATGGAAGCAAGTTGAAAATCATAAGCTGTAAGCGCAACAATTCGCTCTCGTTTTGCCTTCATAGACTGAAGATCTAAAATGCTTTTTCTCAAAATCCCCCTTGTTACATTTTACAATTTTTTATATAGCTTTATTATATTTAAAAAATATGTCTATTAATAGCGATAATTTCTCTATATTGAGAGACTTACCCCCTTACGTATTCTCTGTTATTGATGAAATTAAATATAAAGCAAGAAAAAGCGGTGAAGATATAATTGATTTCGGAATGGGGAATCCAGATCAGCCAACTCCGAGACATATAGTTCAAAAACTAATAGAATCTTCTCTTGAGGGCAGAAATCATAGATATTCTGCTTCAGCTGGTTTACCTAAGCTCAAATTAGCAATTACAGATTGGTATAGGAAAAATTACAACGTCGAATTAGATTCTGAAAATGAAACAATTGTAACTATTGGTTCCAAAGAGGGTGTGTCACACTTAATGATTTCAATGTTGTCACCCGGAGATGTAGTATTGGTCCCTGATCCTTGCTATCCGATTCACAGTTTTTCTGTTCTCATAGCGAGAGGTAGAATTAAACCTTTCAATGCTATTAATGATGATACTCTAATTGATAATATCGAAAAAGGTTTCAAAACCTCTCCTAAACCAAAAGCATTAATAATTTCATTCCCTAGTAATCCAACGACACAAACTGTTGAGCTTGAGTTCTTTGCTAAAATTGTAGATTTAGCAAATAAATATTCTGTAATCGTAATTCACGATTTTGCATATGCCGATTTGTGTTTTGATGGCTATAAGGCCCCAAGCTTCCTTCAAGTTCCTGGAGCTAAAGACGTTGGGGTGGAGTCTTTTTCCCTTTCTAAAAGTTATAATATGGCTGGTTGGAGAGTTGCGTTTATGTGCGGGAACAAGGAAGTTATTTCAGCCCTAAGAAGAGTAAAAAGTTACCTCGATTATGGAATTTTTCAACCTATACAAATAGCGGCGATAAGTGCTTTAAATGAAACGCAAGAATGCGTGGAACAAATAAGAAATACATACAGTAAAAGACGTGACCGATTAATCAGCAGTCTATCAAATATGGGATGGGAAGTCCCCCCTCCAAGGGCCACGATGTTTGTTTGGGCGAAAATGCCAGAACATCTAAGACATCTTGGATCTTTAGAATTTTCTAAAAAATTAATCAAAGAGTGTAAAGTTGCTGTTTCTCCCGGTATTGGGTTTGGAAGAAACGGAGATCAATATGTAAGATTTGCACTTATTGAGAATGAGCATCGTATCCTACAGGCATCCAGATCAATTAAGAAATTATTTTCGAAATGAAATTAAAAACGGTAAAAAAATTTTTCTTTTTCTATGTTTTATTAACGGCCACTTCTCTTTCTTTTGATATTGATTTACAAGATATTGATCAATCATCTTTTAAACATTTTACAACATATGCTAATTCCAAATATAAAGAAAAAAAAATAAAGAAATATATTAATTACTTTTCAAATACCAAAAAGGGTAGATCTTTTTACAGAGAAGCTTATCCCCGACAAGGAATGTTTGAGACCATTATAAAGAAAGTTTTTGATGAGTACGACATACCAGAAGACCTTAAATATGTGGCAATGATTGAAAGCGGCTTCAATAGTAACGCGGAATCTAGTGCTGGTGCCATAGGTCTTTGGCAGTTTATGCCTTCAACAGGAAAAATTTTTGGTTTAAGAATAGATGAATGGATAGATGAAAGAAAAGATATTCAGAAATCCACTCTAGCAGCCGCACAATATTTTAATAGTTTAAAAAGAAAATTTGGAACTTGGGAGCTCGTTTTGGCTGGATATAACTCTGGAGATTTAACTGTTGAAAGAGCTATTAAACAATATAAATCAAAAGATTATTGGCATTTGTCACAATACACTTTTCCTAAACAAACAAGAGAGTTTGTTCCACAGATACTAGCAGTAATTATAATATCGAAAAACTTGAACGAATATGGATTTGATGATTTAAAATTAAATAATAGTATTGATATCGAAGAAGTTGTGGTACCTCCGCGGACAAGGCTAAATCATATCGCGAGACTAGTTAATCTTGATAGAGAATTGTTGAGCAGACTCAATCCTTCCATCCTAAAGAGGATTACACCTCCTGATGGAGACTATGTAATTAATGTTCCTAAAGGATATAAAGAAAAAATATATGCAAAATTCAAAATAAATGTGGATAATAAAAATCTTTATAGATATAAGATTAGGGAAGGGGACACTTTGTCGGGGATTGCATTAAAATTCTCTAATTCTATAGATGAGATTTACACATTAAACAATTTAACCTCTTCAAGAATTTATGCCGGAGATTTTATTTTGGTTTACAAGAGGACAAATAGATATAAAAAAATAGAATAATTTAAATTCGAAGACAATGACAAGGCAATTATGAAAAAAATCGTACCCAATGAATAAAGATGGGCTCTACAAAGCGGTAGAGAGAACTTATTTAAAAAAAAAAGAAGAGATAGAGAGAAAGATTGAAGAATTTCATTTAATTGGCGCAGAGGGTACTAATGAAGATATTTTCTTGGAATTGGTTTTCTGTATTTTGGCTGCCGGTACAAGTGCGAATCTTGCACTTAAAGTTTCAAATATTTTACGGAAAGATAATTTTATTTTTTATGCTAATTTGAAAGAGATAATAAAGAAACTAAAAACTTGCTATAGGTTCTACAATATCAGAGGTAGATATATTTTTCAAACGAGGGAGTATATTAGGAGTGTTCACAAATTTAATTTCAAAAAGATATTTGAAATTAATTATACTTCGGATGATAGAAGAAGTTTCTTCTCAGACAATAAGAACATAATTGGGGTGGGGATGAAAGCCGCTAGTCATTTCTTGCGAAATGTAGGATTTATGGAATATGCAATTCTAGATAAACATATAATTAGTATTATGAAAGAATTTAATCTTATACATTATGATAGTTTGATTCTTTCAAAAAATAACTATATCAAATGTGAATTGATACTTGGTCTCTTTGCTAAAGAACTGAACATGCCTCTAGGGAAATTAGATTTGATTCTATGGTATATGAAAACTGGAGAAATTATTAAGTGAAACTATTTAGTTATTATCTTCTAAGAATGTAAGTTATTATATTCTTTCCGAAAAGGAAGATTTTTGATGGGATTTGAAGCTGTAATAGGACTCGAAGTACATTCTCAGATTAAGACAAATACAAAGCTTTTTTCAAGTTCAAATATAGATTATGGTTGCGATCCTAATTCGAATGTTTCAGAAGTTGATTTAGGATTACCTGGTACTCTTCCAGTTATAAATTCTAGAGCGGTAGACCTCGCGATCCTTGCTGGCGTATCAACAAACTGTAGAATTAATAAAAAGTCAACTTTTGCAAGAAAGCACTATTTCTATCCTGATTTGCCCAAAGGTTATCAGATAAGTCAATATGATGAACCTTTAGCTACAAAAGGATACCTCGATATAACTACTTCTGATGCAATGAAGAAAACAATAAGAATCAATAGAGTTCATATGGAAGAAGATGCAGGAAAATTAATCCATGATTTGTCAAATGATTACTCTATGATTGATTTGAATAGAGCCGGAGTTCCCCTGATTGAGATAGTAACAGAACCTGATATCTCTTCACCAGAAGAAGCAGTCAAATATTTAAAAAAACTAAGAAATATATTAATTTTTGGAGGTATTTCTGATTGCAACATGGAACAAGGCAATTTTAGATGCGACGCAAATGTTTCGGTTAGACGAGTTGGAACTGAGAAATTGGGTACTAAAACAGAAATTAAAAATGTTAACTCTTTTAGGTTTGTCCAAAAAGCAATTGAATATGAAATTAATAGACAAATACAACTAATCGAAAAGGGTAAGAAGGTAATCCAGGAAACAAGACTCTTTAATTCGAAATCTAATAAAACTTACTCAATGAGGTCAAAAGAAGATGCTCATGATTACAGGTATTTCCCTGATCCCGATTTGCAACCATTGATTTTATCTCAAGAGAGGATTGATAAAATAATTAATTCAATACCAGAATCTTTTGAAGATAAGATAAGTAATTATTTAAACAAGTTTCAATTATCAAGAGATGATGTCGATATCTTAATTTCGGATAAAATACTATGCGATTTTTTTGACAGTACTTTAGAGTATGTTAATGAACCCAAGGTCGTTTGCAATTGGATTTTGAGTGAAATTATAAGATACATAAAACAAGATAATTTTAAACTTAAAGGAGAAAATTTTGCTAAACTAATAAGAGCTATTGTGACAGGTAAAATAAATAACAATTCTGCAAAAGAAATACTATCTAAAGTCATTGAGACTAATGAAAATGTCGATACTCTAATAAACGATTTAGGATTACAACAAGAAAGTTCCGAGGCGTTCTTAAGCCAAATAATAGATAATGTTATTAAAGATAATAGGAAAGAATACGATAGGATCTTGAATGGTGAAACCAAGTTGATGACGTTTTTTGTTGGTCAAGTAATGAAAGAAACAAAAGGGAAAGGAAACCCTCAAATAATTAATCAAATTTTAAAAGAAAGATTTAGGATTGATTAATATCATTGTACAAATTTTGAATATTTTGCATTATTTCATCTTTGACGGCATTCAATCTTTCTTTCGATGGTTTATCTTCGCTATCATAATTTAATGGTTTTCCAAATTTTAGAGTAATTTTTATTGGTTTAATAAATTTGGTCTTTCTTGGAAAAGCTTCAAAAGTTCCCTTTATTGCTAAGGGTATCACTGGAACTCCTGCTTTCAGAGCCATGATTGCTACTCCAAGTTTTCCATCACCGACCTTGCCATCACGAGACCTCTGACCTTCTGGGAAAAGACCTACAAGATTATTCTTTCTTAAAAGTTTAATTACTTTCAAAAGAGCTACTCTATCACTTGTCGACCTTTTAACGGGAATACAATTTCCTAAATCGCATAAAAATTTAAATAAAAAATTTTTATTATAAACATCTTCCGCGGCAAGAAAATTTATTTTTCGCCTAGTATGAAATGCAGTTATAGAATTAATTATAATTCCATCTAAATGAGAAGTGTGATTTGAAGCTATTACTCCACCGTTAGTTTTTGGAATGTTTTCGGAATTAATTACTTCTACTCGATGATAAATCTTCAAATATATATTAACTACAAATATAAGCCAATATTTCAAGTGATAAGATTTTATATCGCTTGAAGGATAAAAATTCGAGAGAAAGAAATCGTTACCTATATTTCTTAAGAGTTTTTTGAATGCTCCGACCATGATTTATTTTAATACCCTTTTTTCAATTGACAAAGTTTATTAAAGAAAGTATTTTCACTATTTTGATGGGTACAAGCTCTATTCTTTGTCTAGAAAATGGGAAAGTCTTCAATGGACTATGTTTTGGATATGATGGTGAATCAATCGGGGAAATAGTTTTTAATACATCTATGACCGGATATCAAGAGATTCTTACTGATCCATCTTATCATTCACAGATAGTTTTAATGACTTATCCTCATATTGGGAATTATGGAATTAATTCACATGATGATGAATCTAAAGAATGTTTTGTAAAGGGTTTTATAGTAAGAGAATTCTGTCCTTATCCATCGAATTTTATTTCCGAGATGACTTTAGAAGAGTATTTGATTAAAAATAAAGTTGTAGGAATTTTTAATATCGATACCAGAGAATTGACAAGAATTGTAAGAAAGGAGGGAGCACAAAGGTGTATTATTTCTTCAAAAGAGAAAGATATAGATAGGTTAAAAGAAAAAATTAAAATGTCACCTCTAATGAAAGGAAGCGATTTAACTTTGAAAGCTACTTGTAAAGAAATATACAAAATAGGTAATAAAAAAAATAGAAAAAATGTTTTTGTTTATGATTTTGGTTGCAAAAGAAATATTTTAAATATTTTGAATCAGGAACTAGATGTAAATCTCATAGTCGGACCTTGCGATACAGATGTAAATATTATCAAGGAATTTAACCCAGATGGAATTCTTCTTTCTAATGGGCCAGGGGACCCATCTGCAGCAACTTATGCAATTAAAAATGTAAAGACATTGTTGGGGTATAAGCCAATATTTGGTATTTGCTTGGGACATCAAATTTTATCACTAGCACTAGGGATGGAAACTTTCAAACTTAAATTTGGGCATAGAGGAGCTAACCATCCAGTTATGAATCTTGAAGATAGAAAAGTTGAAATTACAAGCCACAACCATGGTTTTGCGGTAATTAATTCTGAAGTCGATGGTGTTAAAATTACTCATATAAATCTTAATGATGATACAGTAGAAGGTGTAGAATCTAAGGTAAACAAATGCTTTTCGGTTCAATACCATCCTGAGGGATCGCCCGGACCCCATGATTCTCGAAAATATTTTAAAAAGTTTGTAAAAATGATATGAAAAAAGTTCTTTTTATCATGGACGAGCTAAGTTCAATTGATACGGAAAAAGATACAACGTATTTATTTATGCTGGAATGTCAAAATAGAGATTTTGATATTTATTATTCTTTAATTGATGAACTATATTTTGACTCAACTCTAAAATCAAATTGCTTACAAGTTAAAATGCTTGGGACCAGAGAGATTTATAAGAAAATTGACTATATACAAATATCTGTAGAAGAAATGGATATTGTTTTTATGCGAAAAGACCCACCTGTTAATCTGGACTATATTCATGCGACATATATGCTCGATATGATTAAAGACACAGTTTTGGTCGTCAACAACCCAACATCCCTACGAAGTTTTAATGAGAAATTGGTTACCTTGAATTTTCAAGATATTATCCCACCAACTATAGTAACCTCTTCAATTACTCAAGTAGAAGATTTTGCAAAAAAATTTAAAGACGGTGTCGTAATTAAGCCAACGACTCTGTGTGGGGGGGAAGGTGTATTTAGGTACAGTAGAGAACAAGAGATAGATGATACGATAATAGCCCAACAGTTCCTTCATAATGTTTCCAAGGGAGATAAACGCATTCTTCTTCTCAATGGGGAGCCTATTGGTGCTATTAATAGGATTGCAAAAGAAGGAAGTTTTATTTGCAACTTTCATGCTGGAGGAAGACCCGAAAAGACGAAAATCACACAATCTGATAAGAGCATATGTGATAGGATAAAGCCCTTCTTGATAAAAAATGGAATCTATTTTGCAGGCATAGATGTCATTGATAATATGCTAACTGAAATAAATATCACTAGTCCGACAGGGTTGCAAGAAATAAATCAAGCTAACAATTCCAGACTCGAAACAATTGTTTTAGATTCTATTCTTGATAAACTAAAGTAGTAGGTATAGATTCCGTATGTCAGTCGATAAAGAACTTGTATTAAAAATTTCAAAACTTTCTAGGATATCAATTGAAGATGATAAAATTGACTCTTTTATTAAAAGTTTTTCTGAGATTCTTGCCTATATAGATTTATTGAATTCTGCTTCTGAAAATGGATTAAAAATAAAAGAAAAAAGAAATGTACATTATTCAATCAGAGATGATGAATTAATCTCAAAGCTTCCTATTGATGAAGTCTTAAAAAATGCCCCAAGAAAGGATGGAAATTTCTTTATTGTCAAAAAGGTAATAGAAGAGGATTGAAGTACAATGAAGAGAATGTCAATTGAAAGCGTTGCTAAAGGTTTTAGAAACAAGGAATTTCTTCCATCAGAAATAACTAAAATTTTATTAAAAAATATAAAAAAAATAGATTCTGAACTTAATACATATATTTCCTTATTTGAAGAATCTGCCCTGAAAAATGCGATTTTATTTGATGATGATATCAATAAAGGGAATTACAAAAGCCTAATTCATGGAGTTCCTATAAGTCTAAAGGATATATTTCTTGTAAAAGATGAACTTTGTACATGTGGATCTAGGATGTTAAGCAATTATATATCGAACTATAATTCTACCGTATATGAAAAACTCCAATATTCAGGTGCTGTAATACTTGGCAAGAATAATATGGATGAGTTTGCAATGGGTTCATCTACCGAAACGTCTTTCTATGGGCCCACTTTAAATCCATGGAACAAAGATAAAGTTCCTGGTGGTTCAAGTGGAGGTTCAGCAGCAGCGGTATCTGCTGGACTTACGATAGCTTCTATCGGAACTGATACTGGAGGATCAATTAGGCAGCCTGCTTCCTTTTGTGGAATAGTTGGCTTTAAGCCATCTTATGGAAGAATTAGCAGGTTTGGAATGATTGCTTTTTCTTCATCTCTTGACCAAGCGGGACCATTGGTTACTAGTGTAAATGATGCCGCTATACTACTAGATATTCTATCTGGTTTTGATTCGAAAGATTCTACTTCGGTAAATTTACCCAGCACACAATGCTATAAAGTTCTCAAAAAAGGTAAGTTCGCCCCAAATAATTTTACTTTAGGTGTCCCTTTTGAACTTTTAGGCGACGGATTAGATGAAGAAATAAGGAAAAATTTTGAAATGCTTATCAAGTCACTAACTAATGTAGGTTTCAAAATCAAGAACATATCCTTGCCAAATGCGCAATTTGCTGTTGCAACATATTATATTATTGCTCCATCTGAGGCTAGCTCAAATTTATCTAGATATGATGGAGTACGATATGGATTCTCAGAAGACTCGGAGGATTCTACTTTGGAGGAATTTTATATTAATAATCGATCAAAAGGTTTCGGAGATGAGGTTAAAAGAAGAATAATGTTGGGAACATACTCGTTATCTTCTGGTTATTATGATGCTTATTATCTTAAAGCAATAAAGATTAAAAATATGATAATTAATGATTTTAATAATGCTTTTAAAGGAGTTGATTGTGTTTTAACACCAACTTCTCCTGAGCTACCCTTTGATATTGGAGAAAAGAGAAATGATCCTCTAAAAATGTATTTATCTGATATCTTAACAATTCCAGCGAATCTTGCTGAACTTCCTTCAATATCCATACCTTTTGCTCTCTCAATGACTAATCTCCCTATCGGATTACAACTGACTGGAAATAAATTGGACGAAGAAAAATTATTAAAGATTTCGTCTCTAATTGAAAAAGAAGTAAGTTTCGACAAAGAACCTTAGCCTCTTGTTGTTATTTGGAACCCCATTTTTTTAAAGCTTCGGAATAAATATCTTTTTTACTAATCTTAAATTTATTTTTTAGAATATTCACAGATTGTTTCAATGACAAACCCTCATTTTTAAAAATTTCTAAGAAATCTAGCAACTCTTCATTGTCTGGATCTGTGGAATTTTCTACAAGTGTTTTAATGATTAATACAAATTCCCCTTTCTCATAAAATTTATCATTGAGACTATTAATAATTTCTTTTGAAGTACCTCTTCTGGTCATTTCATTGATTTTAGATATCTCTTTTGATACGGATAAAAAAGAGTTTTTAAAATTTATATCTATAATCTTTATTATTGATTTAAGCTTTTTTGAGTTAGCGAATATTACTAATGGTACCCCTAAAGACAAATTCCTATTAAGGATATTTGTAATTTGTTTTTTCTTTTTAGGAAGGAAGCCTAAAAAAATGAAGTTACTTATATCAATGCCTGATAATGTAAGTGCGGATATAATTGATGAAGGACCCGGAATAGAAATAGGATCAATCCCGTTTTTTATTAATTCTAAAACAAGCTTATAGCCTGGATCTGAAATTAATGGTGTTCCTGCATCAGAAATCAAGGAAATTGTTCCTCGATTTCGAAGCTCTTTTATAACGATTTTTGATATATGTAAGTATTTATCATCATGATAGGGTATTAACAATTTTGGTTTGATATTAAAGTAATTTAATAATTTTAATGCTCTTGGTTTTTTTTCACATAATATAATTTTTGAACTTCTAAGGGTATCTATAGCCCTTTGTGAGATATCACCCAAGTTGCCGATTGGAGTGGATACAATATTAAAGCTCATAATTTTTCGGAGGGCCAGGGACTCGAACCCTGAAGTCCGTTAGGACGCCGGTTTTCAAGACCGGTGCATTGCCAATTCTGCCAGCCCTCCATATTGATTGAATTTTATATTATTAATTTTTTTTTTCTATAGAACAATTGCTATATCTATAAGTTGATTTTGAAATTATTTATGTTAGCTTTTCTGCTTATATTAGGTATGAGCGATGAACAGATAGAACAAACTGACGATAACAAATCTGAAGATGGTGTTATTACAATGAAACAGCTCTTGGAAGCCGGTGTTCATTTTGGTCACCAATCAAGTCAGTGGAACCCAGCTATGAAAGAATACATTTATGGTACTAGGAATGGTATTCACATTATTGATTTACAGAAGACCTTAAAATCATTTTTGATTGCTTATGATTTTGTAAGAGATATTGTTGCTTCTGGAAAAGAAGTCTTATTTGTTGGGACCAAGAAACAAGCCCAGTCCCTAATACAAGAAGAAGCCATTCGTTGTGATATGCCATTTGTAAATTCAAGATGGCTTGGAGGAACATTGACCAATTTTAATACTATTAGGTCTAGGGTGGAATTTTTACTTCAGTTGAAGAAATTAAAAGAAGACGGTGAGATGGATAACTTACCAAAAAAAGAGCAAATATCACTCACAAGACAAATGAAAAAACTAGAGTATTTACTGAATGGTGTCGTGAATATGAAAAAAATACCTGGCGCAATATTTATAGTTGATATCAAAAAAGAAAATATCGCAATTAAAGAAGCTAAAAGAATTGGAGTTCCTGTGGTAGGAGTAGTAGATACAAATTGCGATCCTGCCGATGCGGACTACGTAATTCCGAGTAATGATGATGCCGTTAGGGCAGTAAAGCTTTGTATTGAGAAAATCGCAAATGCTTGTTTTCAGGGAAAACATATTTATTCTGAGAAAATTAAATCGGGTGATTTTATACAGGACAAAGAAGAAGAAAACGATGTCCTCGTCGAAAGAAAGGCTTTTGTATTTAAAAGAGACACAAATGAAAACGAGGAAGAATCTGTTGTTTATTCGGAAGAAGATACAGCGATTGAAGAGAAATAAAAAATGACTAACCCTGTACCTTCAGAACTAGTTCGTAAAGTACGAAACAGGACCAGTGCGCCCTTACTAGAATGCAAGAATGCACTTAAGGAAGCTAAGGGTGACATCGATAAGGCTATCGAAATTTTAAAAATAAAGGGATTATCCGAGGTAGAGAAAAAAAGTGGAAGAAATACTCCTGAAGGACAAATATTTTCATATGTTCATGCTGGAGGAAAGATCGGGGTATTAGTAGAAATCAATTGTGAGACTGACTTTGTTGCTAGGAACAATGAATTTCAGAACTTTGCTAAAGAGATTTCTATGCAAATAGCTGCATCGGATCCAAAATTTGTTTCAAAAGACGATGTTCCTCAGTCATTTATTGATAATGAGAAAAAAATTATTCTTGCTCAAGTTGAGAAATCGGGAAAGAAACCAGAATTTACGCAAAGGATTGTTGAGGGCAAATTAGCCAAAACGCTTGAAGAAATTTGTCTAATAAATCAAGTTTATATAAGGGATTCAAAATTAACTGTTGAAGATTTACAAAATGAATTGCTTTCCAAGCTTGGTGAAAATATAAAAGTATCAAGATTTGTTAGATATCAAATTGGTGAAACTCAAACTGATGGCTAAAAAGAAAAATATCTTTTATTCTAGAATCCTTCTAAAACTTAGCGGAGAGGCCCTGCAAGGTGACCTCGGTTATGGGATTGATAACAAAACTCTAGAAAGAATAGCAAAGGAAATAGCTGAAATAATTAAACTAGGAGTTCAAGTCTCAATCGTGATAGGTGCTGGGAATATATATAGAGGAGTGTCTGCAGCAGCTCAAGGAATGGACAGGACAACTGCAGATTATATGGGAATGTTGGCAACCGCAATCAATTCTCTTGCTCTACAACATTTTTTAGAGAAAGAAGGATTACCAACTCGAGTCCAATCTGCGTTAGAACTTAATAGAGTAGCTGAACCCTATATTCAAAGAAGGGCAATGCGTCACCTAGAAAAAGGAAGAGTGGTAATTTTTGCTGCAGGAACAGGAAATCCTTATTTTACAACTGATACTGCTGCATCTCTCAGAGCTTTAGAGATAAATGCTGAAATCATTTTGAAAGCCACAAAAGTCAATGGAGTTTATGATAAGGATCCCTATAAATACAAAAATGCTACAATGTTTAAATCGTTAAAGTATATGCAAGTTCTTGAAAAAGAACTAGAAATTATGGATTCTACAGCAATTTCACTTTGTAAAGATAACAACATCCCGATATGCGTGTTTAATTTATTTAAAAAAAATAATATTAAAAAAATTATAGAAGGAAAAAAAATAGGAACTATAGTTAGTTAGTAAATATAAGAATACAATTATGGATAATTTAATCTCGCAGTGTGATTTCAAAATGAGGAAAACCTTAGACTCGTTTATAAAAGAGGTCTCTAAAATTAGAGGTGGATCGATTAGTAAGTCTTTATTTGATGAGATCAGAGTCGATTGTTATGGGTCTCAAGTGCCCTTAAACCAAGTCTGTAATGTTAATATGAATGATAATTCGACTATTGTTATCACTCCCTATGACAAAACGATTACAGACGATATTGTTAAAGCAATACAGAAATCGGACCTTGGTTTCAATCCTAGTAGTGACAAAGATATAATCATGATAAATGTTCCTCTTATAACCCAAGAGAGAAGAAATGAACTTGTTAGATTTTTAAATAAGGAAACGGAATCGTTTAGAGTTTCAATCCGCAATATAAGAAAAGAATTCAATGATGCAATTAAAAAATTGCAAAAAAACAAAGCAATAGCTACCGATGAAGAAAAGTCTGGTCTTAAAAAGATTCAGGAGCAAACGGATAGCCATATTAAACTAATTAATGCAGAAAGTATGAAAAAAGAAAAAGAGATCATAAACATATAATTTTTTTATTAAAATAAACAAGCTTAAAGAATAATTACTAACTAAATTTAGGCTATGAGATTTCACTCAAATTATTCATATAAGACCTTAGTGCCTTAGGAATACCGATACTTCCATCTTCTTGCTGATGATTTTCTAATATTGCTATTAAAGTTCTTCCAACAGCGAGACCTGAACCATTAAGAGTATGGATAAATTTGGTTTTATTATTTGATTTGTACCTTATATTCGCACGCCTTGCTTGGAAAGAACAGAAATTACTACAAGAAGATATTTCTCTATATTGATTTTCTGACGGTAACCAAACTTCTATATCATATGTTTTGGCAGATGAAAAACTCATATCACCAGAACAAAGCGTAACAATCCTGTAAGGCAATTCCAATTTATCCAGGATTTCAGATGCATCATTCGTCAAACTTTCTAGCTCATCTGTTGAAGATAATTCATCAACGAATTTAACTAATTCGATTTTATTAAACTGGTGCTGTCTCATTAATCCTTTTACATCTTTACCATAGGAACCTGCTTCTGAACGGAAACAAGCACTATATGCTACATATTTTTTAGGAAGGTCGTTGATACTCAAAATCTCATCAGCATGCATGTTCGTCAGAGGTACTTCAGCTGTAGGAATGAGATAATAGTTTGTACCCTCGATTTTAAATAAATCGTCCTCAAATTTCGGTAGATTACCTGTACCCACAAAGCTTTTTTCATTACATATAAATGGTGGAAAGATTTCTTCGTAACCCTTTTCGCTATGTACATCTAACATGAAATTTATAAGTGCTCTTTCGAGTTTAGCACCTAGGCCTTTGTATAGATTAAATCTTGTTCCGACAATCTTTGCTGCCATCTCGAGATCAAAAAGCCCAAGTTTTTTTCCTATTTCAACATGTCCTAGAATTTTAAAATCGTATTTCTTAATGTTCCCGACTGTCCTAACAATTTTATTATCTTTGGGGCTAGAACCAATAGGTACAGAATCATCTTGAATGTTCGGGTATTCCAATAATGTTTCTTTATATGAATTCTCTATTTTTTTTCTAATTTGCTCCTTTTTTTTAGCACGTTCTGATAATTCTCTTATTTTACTTAGCTCTGAATTGGTAGGTTTTCTTTTTTGATTTGTTATTTTTTTGTTGAATTCATTTTGTTTCTTTTTTAACTCTTCTACATCTTGAATAGCTTTCTTTCTTGCCAAATAAAGTTTAGAGAAATTTTCAAAATCAAAGTCATATCCTTTTTCGAGATATTTCCTCTCTACTAGTTCTTTGTTCTCAAATATAAAATTAGGGTCTACCACTTAAATTTGAACTCACTTTTTTTTTCGTATATCATAACATGAAATTAATCTACTTCTCGGGAGTGTATCATGTCAATAGATAAAGATAATATAAAAATTCATTATTTGGGCCATTCTACGTTTATTCTTCAAGCCGATGATGGAACGAGGTTCATTGTTGATCCTTGGTTGGATTTAAATCCTCAGTGCCCTGAGGAACTAAAATCTCCTGAAAATATTCATTATATTCTTATCACTCATGGCCATTTTGATCACATGGGTGACGTTGCAAAAGTTTTTTACAATAACAAAGACCCTAAAATAGTATCAAATTTTGAAATTTGTGCATGGATTGATAAAAAAGATAAGGCTTTTGAAAAATCGACCATGCCGATGGCTCAAGGAGGCACGCAAAACCTAGATGGCACCAAAGTCACAATGGTTAACGCCATCCATGGTTCTGGAATTGCAGCTGATGGCAGCCAAAATTTGGTCTATGGAGGTATAGCTTCAGGTTACATAGTTCAATTTTCAAATGGATTTACGATTTACATAGCTGGTGATACAGGTGTATTCTCAGATATGAAATTAATTGCGGAAATATATAGCCCAGATCTTGCAATACTTCCTATTGGTGACAATTTTACTATGGGACCAGTTGAAGGATTTCACGCATGTAAAATGTTAAATGCTAAACATATAATCCCTTGCCATTATGGCACATTCCCAGTTTTGGTTGGCGATCCCAATGTATTTAAAGAATTAGTCGAAAAAGAATTGGACTCAAAAGTCTACATATTAAAGCCTGGTGACGAGTTGTAGATGACAAAACGGTTAAGTGATAGACAATACATCAATTACTCTTTTTATAAGTTTTTGCCATCATGGTATTTGATTTCTAGAAACAGGCGAAAATCTCTCTTGGAAAGTTTAGAAAAAATTCTTAATAAGTACAATAAAAAAATAGTCCTTAATTCGTATTCAACCTTTGGAGTAAGAGCTGAATGCGATTTCATGCTTTGGAGAGTTTCGGATAAAATTGAAAATTTTGAACAAATGTCATCAGAAATTTTAAAGACGGGGTTAGGAGGGTATATCGAAACAAAATACTCTTTCCTTTCTATGACTAAGGATTCTCAATATGTAGTTAAAAATAAAAATATTAATCAAGACAAAACAAGGATGAAAATTTCACCCAAGAAAAGAAAATATCTCATAGTTTACCCTTTTACTAAAAAAGTTGATTGGTATTTACTTTCAAAAGGAAAAAGGCAACAGATGATGTATGAGCATATTAATACTGGCCGCAAATATCCTTCGGTGAGTATCAATACTTCATATTCTTTTGGGATTGATGATCAGGAACAGATGGTATCTTTTGAAACTAATTACCCTGAAGATTTCCTGGATTTGGTTGAAGAAATGAGATCTCAGAAAGCTAGAATGTATACCGAGAAAGACACACCTATAATTACTTGTATCTACAAAGAATTTAAAGATTTGATAAAGCTTTTTTATTAAGTTACAAATTTACAATATCATTATAAATTGCAAATACCATTAAAGTTACGAGCGTAGCAAAGCCAATTCTGTTTGCGGTTGCCAAAAACTTCCGGTTTATTTTTCTTCTACTTATCATTTCTATTGAATTAAAGAAGATGTGTCCTCCATCTAACAATGGAATGGGGAGCAAGTTTATAATTCCCAAATTGATACTTATGACAACCATGAATTGGATTAAAGAATTTATACCTTGTTCTGCTGCCATTCCCGAGTACTTAGCGATTGCAATGGGACCTGCGAGAGAGCTCTTAATATCACTCAAGCTAGATTCAGAACTAAAAAGACCTGACAAAAGATCCATTATTCCATTAAATATTAATTTTATAAATTTGACTGAATCATTAAATCCACGATTTATGGATTGAAAGAAGCTAAGTTTTTGATTTTTGAATTCTACTAGCGGTGTAATACCTAATAAGTTCTTTGATTCATTACCTGAGAAGACAACCTCTTTATAAAGGATTTCCCCTTTCCTATCAATTTTAATTTTAAATAGAGACTTATTGTTATTGTTTAAGATCTGGCTTATTTCATACCAACTGAAAATTGTTGTCCCATTTATTTCTTTAATAATATCAAATTTTTCAAGGCCAATTTCACTTGCTTTTGTTTGAGGAATTATTCGACCAACCGTAGGAGACTGTTCTGGAAAAATTTCATCTAAGATATATCTTTTTTCGCTTGAGTCATTTTCAAAATTAATTATATAAATCTTATTGTTTCTTATGATTTCTATTGCTTGTCTTCTATTGTGGAATTTATTTTTTTTCTCTGATATAGCTCTCCATGATTCTAAATTTACACCGTTGATTTTTAATATCATATCTCCTTTGTTAAAAAAAGACTCGTTAAATTCATTTTTATAGTATCCTACAATTGGAGTTTCATCTAAGAATTTGGGCATCTCAATGCCATTGAAATAAATAATAGGAAGAAATATGAATGGTATTACTAAATTCATCAATGGACCGGCAAACAAGATAATTTGTTTTTTATAATTGGGAATGTTGTTATAATCTCTTTCGTGATCGATATCTAAGTTCTGATTTTTATTTGCTTTATCCGATAATTCATTCTCTCCTTGCATTTTTACATATCCGCCTAAGGGTAATAAGGATAAGGAATATTGAGTCTCTCCATAAAAGAAAGAAAAAATTTTGGGTCCAAAACCGATGGAAAAAGTTTCAACTTTGACATTTGCCCACTTGGCCGCTATCAAATGGCCTAGCTCATGGACGAAAATGAGAAAACTAATTATTAAAAGAAAGCTGATTAGGCTTGTCATGGGGATAACTATAACTGATTGGCTATGTCAATAGCATCTATAGACGCTATTTTGTTGATGTTTAGTATCTCCTTAAGTGAATATCTAAATTTAGGCGTGTGTTTATTCATTGTTTCTTCAACAACTTTGAATATATCCAGAAATTTTATTTTATGGTTTAAAAATTTTTCAACAGCTACTGAATTTGCTGCATTCATTACGGTTGGCATGCTCCCTCCTATTTTCATTGCCTTTCGTGCCAAAACGATAGCTTTATAATTTTTCTCTTTGATAGGTATGAGTTTTATTTTTTCAGTTGGTACAAAAGAAAAGTTTTGACTATTATAACGAAGAGGATAATTTAGGGAGTAGCTAATAGGTATCCTCATATCGTTATAACTACCTGAAAACATATAGTTTCCATCAACAAATTCGACTATAGCATGGATATGACTTTCTAAATTAACAACGGGGAAAATGATGTCGCCGGATAAATCAAACATTATTGATGCTTCGATAATTTCTATCGCTTTGTTCATCATTGTTGCGGAATCTACTGAAATCTTTTTACCCATATTCCAAGTTGGATGTTTAAGAGCGTCTGAAGGTTTTACATTTTTGAGCTCCATTCTTTTTTTATTAAAAAAAGGTCCACCAGATGCAGTTATGTATATTCTCCTTATATTTTCTTTCGGTTCATTTTTGATTAATTGAAATAATGCTGAATGTTCGCTGTCAATTGGAATAATTTCACCGTTAAATTTTTTAGAAATTTTAATTATTTCTTTTCCGAAAGGTAGGAAAATTTCCTTGCTCGCAATACATACTCTTTTGCCAAGCTTTAAAGATTCAATTGTTGGAATTAGTGAATTTATTCCTGATGTTGAAGTGATGAGGGTATCGATCTTAGTATTCCCTCCAATTTTTTTTAAGCCTTTATCTCCAGAGAATATTTTTATTTTTTTGAGCAGGGGATTTTTATTTAGTATTATTTCGTCTTTTTTATCTTCAACGCAAATAGAGTTAGGTCTGAATTCTGCGACTTGCTTTAAAAGTAAAGCAATATTCTTTCCTGCAGATAATGATTCAATTTTAAATTTATTTTTTTGCTCTCTTATAACTGATAAAGCCTGAGTCCCTATAGAGCCTGTAGAGCCAATTATTCCTATACGACTCATTTCTTTATGCATTATTTGAACCGCCAAATTTTCTATCAATCAGAGAATATTCATCGATGCAATCTTGAAAATCGGATTTTGTAAATTCTGGCCATAATTTTTTGTGAACAATAATCTCAGAGTATGCGATATGCCATAATAAATAATTTGATAATCTTGAAACACCACCTGTTCTAATTATTAGTTCAGGATCTGGACAATGAGATAGATATGTATTTTTTCTAAGAATGTGCTCATCGATATTTGTAAAGTCAAAATTATTTTCATTGAGTTTTTTTATGGCATCTATTATTTCTTCTCTGCCTCCATAATTAATTGCGACATTAACACAAGTTCCCTTATTCTTTTCTGTTTTATCTGCTAATGTTTTAATTTTATTCTTTATGGGTGCATCGAGCTCTTCGATTCTACCTATTGGATTAAATTTCATTCCATATTTGATAAAAAAATCACCTCTTGTGTTGAAAAATTCCGAGAACAAAACAAACAATGAATCAATTTCCATTCTAGATCTTGACCAATTTTGTACGGAGAATGCGTACAGCGTTAGATATTTAATTCCAATCTCGTTAGAATATATGCATATTTCTTCTGCGGTACTCAGTCCTTTTTCGTGGCCGATAATGCTTTTAAAATTATTTGCCTTTGCCCATCTTCTGTTGCCATCCATGATAATTGCAATATGCTCTGGAGTAGTATTTTTCATTAGGATTTAATCCAATTAAAAGATTTGAATACAATTATTGTGAGAAAACTAATAAAATATAGACAAAGAAGAACAAAAAGAGATAGTGGATATATAGTGGTAGTAAATATTAATAAAGATATTTTTTTTAAGAAATTTAGTTTTAGCAATTTCCCTGTAAGGTGATCAAATCCTTCGAAGAATCTTTTTATAATTTCAAATATGTCCATCATAGTTTTTCGTTTATTGCTCGTTCCTTATAGCCTTTATTGGATCCATCCTGGATGCTTTAAAAGCGGGATAAATTCCGAAAAAGATTCCAATGAAACCTGAGAACAAACAAGCTATTATAATGGATTCGGTACTTATTATTGCGGGCCACCCAACGAAATTTGAAACTAATTGACTGAGGAAATAACCCAAAGCTATTCCTACTGCTCCCCCAAAAAGCGCTATAAGTGCTGATTCTGATAAAAATTGGAATACTATGTCCCTACTTTTTGCTCCTATTGTTATTCTTATACCAATTTCTTTTGTTCTTTCAGTTACAGAAACCAGCATTATATTCATAATTCCTATTCCTCCAACAACGAGAGATATCGATGCAATTGCAGATAGCAAAATCTTTAAAATATTAGTTGTTTGGAGAATTTTCCTAGTAATCTTCTCATATGTAACCATTTCAAAATTATCGAACTCATCTTTAAGTAAACCCCTTGTTTCTCTGAGCATCTTTCTTATAGAGAATTTGGTAAACTCTAAATCTTCAGTAGTTGTCGAAGAAACGATTATATTGCTGATGCCATACAATTGCCCCTTATAATCCCACCGGTTTAGTGAAGTGAATGGTATAAGTATAAAGTCGTCTTGATCACGTCCCCCAGGTGTAAGACCTTTTTCGGTTAACGTGCCTATTACTTTAAAGGAGATACCATCGATTCTTATTGACTGACTAGTAGCATCCTCTGCACCGAAAAATCTTTTTTGGACAGATGCTCCCAAAACACATACCCTAGCGCCATCTTGAACGTCCATTTCGTTGATGAAATCTCCCGATTCGGTTGGCCAATCATTAATCCGTGCGAAGTCTTCGTTGCTTCCGACTACGGCAACAACTTGAGATTTATTTCTATAAGAAACTTGATTAGACGTTTTAACGATTGGGGAAACAGACTCAACAGTCGGCATTGCTTTCATTAGTGATAATTCATTTTGATTAAAGTCTTGAGCCATTCCTCTGTAGACACCACTTCTCGTTCGTCCTATAGGTTTTAGAACTATAGTTTTAGCTCCCAAACTTACTAGTTGCTCCTCAATTATCGTTTTTGCTCCATTCGTAATTGCAACGAGGATAATTACAGAAGATATACCAATAATAATTCCCAAAGACGTGAGCAATGTTCTAGGTTTATTTCGCAGTAAATTCGATGCTGCTTCTATAATGTTGTCTATTAAATATCTTGAAATCATAAATTAAACTATTTTCCCATCTTTTAAATTAATTGTATCCATTGTTTCTTTAGCGATTTCATCATTATGAGTGATGACGATTATGGTTTTTCCTGCTTCATGAAGTTTCTTCAAAAGTGTTATTATGTCTCTACTAGTTTGTGAGTCTAGATTTCCGGTTGGTTCATCTGCTAATATTATATCAGGATCATTAATTAATGACCTCGCGATAGCTACTCTTTGTTGCTGACCACCAGATAATTCATTAGGGTAGTGCGATGCCCTGTCGGTTAAATCGACCATTTCTAGACATTCTCTAGCTTTTCTTGTCCTTGTTTTTTTATCAGTAATATCGGAATAAAGTAGAGGCATTTGAACGTTTTCTAGCGCCGAATGACGCGATATCAAATTAAAATTTTGAAAGATAACGCCGATTGACTTATTCCTTATTTCTGATAAATCGTCATTAGATTTAGAATTTACGTCTATGTCATTTAAAATATATTGTCCCGAGGTTGGTCTATCAAGGCAGGCAATAATATTTAATATGGTAGTTTTTCCGGAGCCCGAAGGCCCTACTATTGCAATGAAATCTTTCTCATAAATTTGAAGACAGATATCGAAAAGAACCTGAAGTTTCGTATTCCCTAAATTGTAAATTTTATTGATATTGGATAATTCAATAATTGTTTTATGCTCATTCATTTAATATCTTTTGGGCTGTGGTAAAGTAAATTTACTTTTCTTTCTTTGTTGAACATTGACGTGTACATTAACAACAACGTTGTCTTTTTCTGATAAAGTAGTGGGCTGAAGAATTTCAATAAATTCATTATCTCTTATTCCAGTTTCAATTGGGAGTGCGGAAATTGAATTATCCTTGTTTGCAATCCAAATTACAGGAGTTGTTGTGTTTCGAGGAGGTTCAACTTTTATCTTTACAATTCTTGGAGGAACGAACCTTAAAGCAGTTCTTGGAATTCTCTTGATATCCATTTTTGTTTGTATTTTAATTGTTGCATCAACACTCAATCCTGATCTCAATTCTGTATCATCCCCCTCAACGGTTGCAAGAACCTCGTAAAAAACAGGAGCTTTATCTCTATGTGGATTCAAGTTGGTTGGCTCAAGGATCTTCACCACTGTTCCGAAAAATTCTTTATTAGGATTGAAATCAATTTTAAATGATACATCTTGTCCTTCTTTGACTTTAATTACATCCCTTCCATCTATGCTAAGACTTAACTTGAGTCCATTTGAAGCAACAGTAAAAACCCACCAATTGTGTTCGACCACATAGTTTTCAACAAGATTTTTCTCTACATAGTCAACTCTACCTCTTATTGGAGAAACAATTTTACCTTTTGTTATTTGATCCTTTAACCAATTTGTTCTCCCTTGCATATCCGCGACGGTAAGACTTGTTGCTGCATATTTATTTTCACTTTGCTCATAATTCCTTTTGGAAATGTAGCCCTTTTCGAATAGGTCCTTATTGTTTTCTATTTCTTCTTCTATTTGTAACAGTTCCCTCGTTTTGACTTTTAGAGAGTTCTCCCTTAAGGCGAGTTCTTTTTCAAATTTTTCCGTATTCAACTGTATTAGAATTTGGCCTGACTCAACTATGTCTCCATATTTAACATAAATTTTTAAAACAGGTGAGGCTTCCAATCTTGAACGTATTCTCATTTCGTTTTGAGGGATAATTTTGCCTGAAGCTTTGACAAAGTCGCTTATCTCACCTACAGAAATTTTTGTTGTAATCAAATCATAATCATTTTTGAAGATCTCCATGGGTTGTGGCGCGGTAGTCCAGAAATTACCACTCATTCTATAAACTAGAAATATAAGTAATAATACTCCTATCAATTTCCTGCGAGACCATATAAAAGAAAAAACTTTCCTTACAAGTTTAAGGACGAAAGACAAGCCTGTTTTTTTAAATTGTAAAGATTTTGGAATAGAAAGAAAAAAATGCTTCATTCTCTTTATAAAAATTTGAAGCATGTGGTACCATTTTGTTTCTTTCATTTTGTTATTATAAGTCCTGCAAGTTTTTCCAGTCGGGCAATTTTTATTTTGTAATTATATATTGCATTCTTATAATCTCTTTCTTGCTTACCTAAGAGGTCACTTGCTTGAAAAAATTCTATTTCTGAAGCCTCGCCAACATTTAATTTTGTCTTGGTGTATTCGTAATATACTTTAGCTGCGTTAACGCCCTCTTTGCGTACATTAATTTTATGATAAGCAGTATCCGCATCGATAATGCCATATCTTATTTTAGAACTAGCTTTTCTTTTTAGTACGGCTAGCTTTGCATAAAGAGAATTGAGTATGGCTTTGTGTTCTTGAATTTGATAGTAAGTTCTTCCACCATTAAAAATTTGCCATGTCATTCCAATACCCGCGATATAATCATTGTCCTTGTCTGAGTCTGGGACACCTCTACCTTCAAATCGATATGCAGCTCTAGCCATTATAGAGGGAAGAAAATCGCGTTTATACGCAGAGATTTGAGCTTTTATTCCTAATATCTTCATCTCCATAGCTTTAACAGAGTGAATATAATGAATATTGGAATCGATTATTAGATCAGCATTCAAATCCATTTTCTCATATCCATAATCAGGTATATATGCTACCTTAGGTGGTTTCGCTACCCCTAAATGATTAAATAATTCTTCCTCTAATTTTAACAGTCGGCCTTGATGTATCACCAATCTTAATTCACTTTCATTTAAGGTTATTCTTTGTTTAGTAATATCCAACGATGAAACTCTTCCCGCATCGAAAAAAGCTTTAGCTTGCTT
This sequence comes from Candidatus Dadabacteria bacterium UBA1144, assembly GCA_002311855.1. Lineage (GTDB taxonomy): Bacteria > Desulfobacterota_D > UBA1144 > UBA1144 > UBA1144 > UBA1144. The sequence goes on from DCAB01000012.1 coordinate 573,211, forward strand.
AAGAAGATCATTGTTGAGTAGTATTTCTTTTTCTTGTTGTGATATTGAATTTTTAGTTTTCAGAATCTCGTAAAATGTCATAACTAGTTCATTCATTATCGTATCTCTTCTTTGTGCATGTGCATATTCCATTGCCTTTATGGCATACTTTCCAGCATTAATTCTTTGACCTAATTTGCCAAAATCAAAAATCATTTGATCTACTGTAAATGACGAACTTCTTCCATAAAAAGGATAGATTGCCGTAAGATTTACTTGAGGATAATAATTTGCTGTATGATGTCCTTTCGCGTATTTTCTAGATTTTAGCTCTTGATCTTGGGAAAATATTTCAAAATTATTTTGTTCAGCAATTTTTATCGCATCATCAAGTGAAAGTTTGGTAAAATCATAGGACCAAACCACTCCCGCGGTCAATAAATAAAAAATAAAAAAAAAATGAAAAAAACGTATCATTTTTGTAAAATAATTATAGCATGACTAATAAATTTGGTATATATATCCATATCCCTTTTTGCACCACAATATGCCCTTATTGTAATTTTAATGTTTATCCACAAAAAATAGCACAATATGATGTTCTTGCAAATTGCCTATTATCTGAGCTAGAAAAAAATCTTACATATTTTGGAAATAAGGAGCTAGCCAGTATTCACTTTGGAGGTGGAACACCATCTCTTTTACCAATAAAATACATGGAAAAAATCTTAACTATGATTTTAAAAAACTCTATTGCATCTCACGACTGCGAAATCACGATTGAAATCAATCCATACGAATACGAGATGCAGGATGTTGATTCTTTGTACGACTTAGGTTTTAACAGATTTAGCATCGGGATCCAATCGTTTGATGATGTAAAATTAAAATATTTGGGAAGAGACTCGTCACGAAGAAGCAATATTCTTTTCGCAGAAAAAATATCTAATTCAAAAATAAAAAATATTAACTTTGATTTGATATTTGGGATACAAGATGAAACTCTCGATACTTGGGAAAGAGATATAAAGTTTGTATCAAATTTTGATATCAACCATGTCTCAACATATTTTTTAACGATTGAAGAATCTACTCCGTTTTGGAACAAGAAATTGAGAGGAGAAATAATAGATTTTTCCGAGGACTTATATATAAAGATGGTAGAATCGACAATTAATATTTTGAGAAAAAATAAAATTTATAGATATGAGATATCAAATTTTTGTAGAGAATCTTTTGAATCAAAACATAATATGACTTACTGGAGCAATGGTTCTTATCTAGGAATTGGACCTGGTGCTTATTCTTCATATGTAGATATTGAAAATAAAATTTATCAGAGATGGACTAATCCTAGATCACCTAAAGCATACTTCAATTTTCTCAATGAAAATTCTGTGAGCGAGGATAAAGTTTTGAATAGTTTTGATACAAGAGAATATGTAAAAGATTCGTTTATGATGGGTCTAAGATTAACAAATGGGATTAATATTAAACAACTAAAGAAGATTAGAGAATTCAGCCTAAATCAGGGAACATTAGACGAATTAAATGATGAGGACCTTATTCTCTCTAATTTGTCAAATATCAAACTTACTCAAAAAGGATTTAATATTGCGGATTATATTATCTTTAAGCTTATTGAAAGTATTAATTTTAAAGTTGCTTAACTAGGCGTGATCCGATATAAAAATTACCATTTTTAATTGTTATTGCTTTGCTTAATTGGAAAAGAGCGGGTCTTGCAAATTTCGCCATAAACTTTTTTTCTTTAACTTTACAGTAGGGAATATTATCTTTAAAAAATAATGATTTTACATTCAACGTTTCTCGGGTGGTGTCATTCAAGAAAATTAGTATTTTATTTTTTTCTATATCTACAATATCAACAGATTTCACTAGGAAAGGCTGATCTTCAAATTTGACATAGACTTTTAATTTACCTTCTTTGATATAGAAGTCACCATCTTTATCAGAATGTAGATTCTGATAATTAAAATTACAAATACCTTTATGTGTTATAGGCTTGGTATCTTGAAACCAATTGCAATTCTTATCAACATAAAATCTAAATATTTTTTCTTTCATGGTGCTAGGACCGATTTAATCCACCTATTTTTATTTTTCTTGAATTCAAGTCTTTGATGAAGTCTGCAATTCCCTCCTTGCCAGAATTCTATCAATTTGGGATCTAGTGTGTAACCAGTCCAAAATTTAGGTAGGGGAATTTTTTCATTATTTTTAGAATATTTTTTTTCTATTCTTTTAAATTCTAAAATTAAATCATTATACGAATGCAATTTCGAACTTTGGATTGATACTAATGCAGCTATCTGACTTTGTCTTGGTCTGGAATAGAAATATTTACTTGTATCTTTTTTGGGCAACTCTTTTAATTTACCTTCTATTCTCACTTGTTTGTCTATTTCTTTCCACCAGAAAACCATAGATGCAAATTTATTACTTGCAATATCTTTTCCTTTCCTGCTTATCTTGTTAGTAAAAAAAATTAATTTCTCGTCAATTCCTTTTAGAAGCATCATTCTGGAAGATGGTTTATTTTTGTATGAAGTTGATAGTGTGAATGCATTTGGTTCTAACACTTTCTTCTCAGCTTCCTTGTACCAGTTTTTAAATTTCTTTAGAGGATTGCTTTCTTGATCAAAAATTGATTTGGAATTTTTGTATTCTTTCCTTTGTAAACTAATCTTCATATTTTATTAAAGTACTAAAAACCAAAAGTATTGTCCAATGCCTTATCTAAACTGCGAGTGAAAAAATTGTATTTACTCGTTATTAATTTTGATGGTTTTACGATTTGATCGGACAATAAAATCTCTTCAGTCAATTCTTTTGATATAGACTTAGGAATATATGACGGAATTCTTAAGAGTATTTTACTTTTTAATTTCTTTGCTAATCTAGAAAAAAAATCAATATTGGTTAACGGTGTTGGACTAACGGCATTGACCGGACCATCTAGCATGGTATTGGATAAAGCGAATCCTATAATTCTCACTAGGTCCTCAATTCCAATCCAACTTAAATGATTCGATCCTGAACCAAAATATGCTCCAACACCTAAGCTGAATGGGATTTTGATTTTGCCTAAAATTCCTCCATTTAAAGATAAGACAACTCCAGTTCTCAAATTGATATTTCTCTTTGAATATTTTAAAAACTTATTTTGTTCTATCTCCCATTTATTTGTTGTATCAGCAAGAAAGCCTTTTCCCTTAGATTCATACTCATCAATTTCTCTGCCCGGTTTGCTTCCATAAATCCCCACAGCCGATGAATGGATACAGCAATTTAAATTTATTTTATTTTTTTTTATAATCTCCAAAATTGAATTGGTACTAATTAATCTGCTTTCAATAATTTTCTTCATCTTAGCTTTAGTCCAAAGACCAAAAATATTTTCACCGGATAAATTAATTAAAAATTTAATTCTCTTAGAAATCTCATTAGGCAATACTATGGTCTTTTTCGAGTATGGATTCCATTCTATTTTTAAAATATCATGAGTCTCTAATGGTAATTTTTTAAATTCGTATTCATTTGAAGATTCTTTGTTGTATTTCAATAAAATAATTTTATACCCCAGTGAATTAAGATGTGGAACAAGATGGGAGCCTATATTCCCCGTCCCCCCAGTTATTAATACAATTTCTTTGTTAAGATTCTTTTTTAACATTGAAAGGTCGTATGAAAGGATGTCATATCTATAATCAAAAGATTTTTTTAACCTACGAAGAGTATATTCATTTAAACTTTTAAGATTAATCCAATGAGAGAAATTAATTTCATCGATGATTCTTGTTTTTTTCAAACCAAGTTTCTTAAAGTGATGTTTGTGTTCCCACAGTTTTAACGGGCCTTTAGTTAAATGATCTTCAAATATTTTATTTTGTTGATAGTTCTTGTGAACAACTGTCCAGTTTAAATAAAGAAATGGTAGTATCCGCTGCTTTAGGGTTAGCTCCCCTCCTTTGAGAAAAATTTTATCCGATGAAATTTTATTAAGGACTTCTATGTTGTCCCAAGGTGGAGTAATTCTCTCGAGGGCCATGAGCCCTGTATGCCAACTGAAGATTTCATCAACCGAACAATTAAAGACTCTTGAGGAAGTAAACGTAGACATTGCTTAAAATAATAGAAGATTTTCTATAAATTGGTAGTCTTTGAAGCCCTTTTGCTGATTCCCAATTTGTTTGGACTTTTTCTGAGTTCAATTTTATCGATTAGAGATAAAGCTTCACTGTAGCTATTATTGATTACATATTTAGATATTCGGATGAATTTCTTTTTTTCTGCTGATTTCATGATTGAAAAATAA
>DCAB01000003.1 GCA_002311855.1 Candidatus Dadabacteria bacterium UBA1144
GATCGCCATTCTCCAAACGAATCTGGGGCAATGGCAAAATCTGCGTCCGGCGCTCTCGATCTTGTGCCAATGGTTCGCGTCCCTAACCTGGCTCGTGCACTCAAACAAATTGGCGAGCACGGTTTCTGGCGCATTGGCTTGGATAGCAAGGGGTCACAACGTCTTAGGACAGCAATAACCACAGACCCCACCGCCTTAGTGCTAGGCGGTGAGGGAAAAGGATTGCGTCGCCTGACACGTGATAAATGCGACGGGTTGGCGCGAATTTCAATCGCGCCGGCACTTCCGAGCCTAAACGTTTCCGCGACCGCCGCTATTGCACTCTATGAACTGTGTCGAGCCGATGGAGGTCCTGAAGAAACTCGGTAGCTCGCGGAAAATCAATCCTTCTATTCCTTACCTAAGCACAAGGCCGCTTTATTTGTGCATCTCTTCTTGGTATCAACACTACTATTTTTGGAATTGGGCCAAAACAGCTTCCTAGACTGATTAGATCGAGACCATACACCACCTAGTTTTTCGTGATTGGTAGGTCGACATGCATTTTTGTGCTAGCTATCTTGCTTGTATGACATATAAGAACGAGGTCTTTGTGGTGTGCTGTTCGACTCCCGACTTCGTTTCTGCCTCCTGAATGCCAGACGCGACGGAGACGCCGGTGTTTGTAGATTTTCTATAGAACAGGCTTTGCCTCTAGGCGCCGGATTAGCTCAGCTGGCAGAGCGGCTGATTTGTAATCAGCAGGTTACGGGTTCGAGTCCCCTTGCCAGCTCCATGGGGGGAGGCGGCGACGATGGCGAGTCGCACCAGACTGTAAATCTGGCGCCTGAGGCTTAGGGAGTTCGAATCTCTCCCTCCCCACCACCGAGCCGTTTTTAGAAGCCTTGGTAGCTCAGTGGTAGAGCGCATCCTTGGTAAGGATGAGGTCGGCGGTTCAACCCCGCTCTTGGGCTTTTTAATTGGCCAGAAAAGGAGTATGATTCTTTGTTCTAAGGTGTAAAGATTATGGGAGATAATGTAATTGTAGTTTCACTTGAGTGTGTTGGTTGTGATAATCCTGGAAAAAGCAGATATCACTACAGAAAGAACAAAAAGACTCAACGTGAAAAATTGGAATTAAAAAAATATTGTAAGTTTTGTAGGAAACACAATATTCACAAGGAGACAAAATAGGGGTGTAGCTCAGTTGGTAGAGCGACGGTCTCCAAAACCGTAGGTCGGGAGTTCGAGACTCTCCACCCCTGTTTCGGAGACATATTGGTAACAATGAAGTTTTTTGATGACATAAAATCAGAATTAGGTAAAATCTCTTGGATAAACAAAAGAGATAATGTCAAATCAACAATAGGTGTCGTGCTGGTAACAATTATTTTAGGTTTATTTGTAATGCTAGTTGATTTTATTTTTTCTTCGATTACGGAATTTTTATTAGGTGGATAATGAAATGACAGATAAATGGTATGTAATTCATGTTAACACAGGCTCTGAAGATGTTGTTAGCAAATATATATACGACCAGATGAAAATGGATAATTGTCCTGATCTGATTAAGGATATCCTCGTTCCCACTGAAACTATCGAAGAACAATTAAAGGGTGGAAAGAAGAAGATATCAGAGAAAAAATTTTTTCCTGGATATATTCTTATAAAAACAGAACTCAATGAACGCTCTTGGCATTTCTTGAAAGGGATACCTAAAATTATAGGATTCGTTGGTGGAAAAATAAATGATGGAAAATTAGAACCTAACTCTATCCCTTCTGTTGATGAATCTGAAATAAACAAAATGAGAAATAAAATTGAAGAAGGTACATTGAAACCAACTCCAAAAATTGTGTTTGATAAAGGAGAGTCGATCAAGGTCATTGAGGGACCATTTCAAAATTTTACAGGTACAGTAGATGAAGTTAAGATGGACAAAGGAAAAATACAGGTTCTAGTTGAGATTTTTGGAAGAAGTACACCGATAGATTTAGATTTTAATCAAGTGGAGAAGATTTAAATGAAAAAAATATCAGGCTCACTGAAATTATTATGTGAAGCTGGAAAAGCATCTCCAGCACCACCTATTGGTCCGGCCCTTGGTCAAAAAGGTATCAATATTATGGAATTCTGCAAAGCCTTTAATGCGGAAACAGAAAAAATGGAAGGACTTCTTCCATGTGTTGTGACCCTTTACGAAGATAAATCATATTCTTTTAAAATTAAAACATCACCTGTATCTTACTTGATTAAAAAAGCTGCAAAAATAGAGAAAGGCTCAAGCGCTACACCTATGATAAAAGTTGGTCAGATTTCACAAATCCAACTTGAAGAAATTGCTAAAACTAAAATGACAGATTTGAATGCAAATGACGTGAATTCTGCAAAAAAAATTATTGAAGGTACTGCAAGAAGCATGGGAATCGAAATTCTCGACTAGGTGATACAATGGCAAAAAAAAGAAAAATTGATCAAGTCAATGAGGAAATAGATAAGTCTAAATTTTATGGACCCAAGGAGGCTTTAGAAATATTAAAAGCTCTAAATACCTCAAAATTTGATGAAACTATAGATTTGTCTGTTCAACTTGGAATTGATTCTAAAAAATCTGATCACCAAATTAAATGCGTAACTGTCCCTCCAAATCCATTAGGAAAGAAAATCAAAATACTTACCATTTGCAATAAGAATTATGTAAAAGAAGCAGAAAATGCAGGATCTGACTTTGTTGGTGGTGAAGAAATTATAGAAAAAATTCTTAAGGAAAAATGGTTGAATTACGATTTGGTTATATCCGTTCCTGAGCTTATGCCAAAGGTTGCAAAACTTGGACAAATTCTTGGACCTAAAGGCTTAATGCCTAGTCCAAAAATGGGAACTGTAACTACAGATATAGAAAAAGCAATAAAAGATGCAAAAACTGGAAGAGTAGAACTTAAGAATGATAAAATGGGTCTCGTAAATTTCCCTATTGCAAAAAAATCATTTGATATTGATAAAATTCTTGATAATCTTTTTCACTTATTAAACTTGCTGAACAAGGCTAAGCCATCTTCATCTAAGGGCAATTATCTTAGGAAGATTAGTGTTTCTAGCACCATGGGCCCCGGCTTTAAGCTTGATTTAAACTTATTAAAAGAAGAGTTGAAAAAACATACAGGAGTGGTTGCTTAAAAATGCTTAACAAATTACAGAAAGAAGAAATAGTAAATAATTATAGAAAATCTTTCTCTCAAACACCGTCTTTTCTTCTGATTAATTTTAAAGGAGCAAAAGTATTGGAGCTGGAACAACTTAGAACTAAATTGCGCAATAGTAATACCAAGCTATCAGTGGTTAAAAATAATTTATTAAAAAAAGCATCTAAAGATACCGACTTGGAAATGTTATTCAGTGATACAAGAGGAGAGACTGCTATAGCTTTTTTAGGAGAGAATTACATAGAAGCTACCAAAACTTTTGTTGAAATCGAGAAAGGTTACCCCTCGTTAGCGATTAAGCTGGGCTTTATAGAAGGAAAACATTTAAACAAGAATGAACTTGAAGTAATATCGAAATTGCCAGCTAGAGAAGTTCTTATTGCGCAACTATTGTCAGTCTTAAACCAATCCTTGATTGATTTTCTAAATATCTCTAAGGCAATTCCCAGACAATTAGTTAATTTATTAAATAACTTGAAAGATAAAAAATAAACGTATATAATACGAGTTCAATATTCCGGAGGAGTCTTATGCCCGAACTTTCAAAAGAAGATGTTATTAATTATTTAGAGAAAGCCACTCTCTTAGAAATATCTGAACTGGTTAAAGATGTAGAGGAAAAATTTGGAGTACAGGCCTCTGCCCCTGTTGCTGCGGTTGCTGTAACACCTGCTCCATCTGATACTAATGCTGATTCCGTTGCTGAAAAAACACAATTCGATGTTGTTTTAGATGATTCGGGACCTGAAAGAATTAAGGTTATTAAGATAGTAAGAGAAGTCACTGCTCTTGGATTGAAGGAAGCTAAAGAACTTGTAGAATCTGCCCCCAAACCCTTAAAAGAAGGTGTCAAGAAAGAGGAAGCAGATGAACTAAAGAAAAAGCTTGAATCAGTTGGCGCAAAAGTAACATTGAGCTAGCCCCTGTCTCTAAATCTTTTAGTCCAAGGAGTAATGTTTGTATAAAGAAAATATACTTTTAACAAAAAAAAGAAAAACTTTCAGTAGAAAATCAGTTAGAAATACTGAGATTCCTGATTTGTTGAGTGTTCAAAAAGAATCTTTTGATTTACTTATACAAGCCGACAAAGATTCCAACCAGAGAGAAGATATAGGGCTTCAAAAAGTTTTTAAATCTTCGTTCCCTATAGATGATTATAATCATAAAGCCACTTTAAATTACGTATCTTATAGATTAGAAGAACCAAAACATTCTACATCAGAGTGTAAATTGAAAGGTTACAATTATCAGTCTTCGATTTACGTCAAATTTGACTTGTATACCTGGGAATACGACTTAGATGAAGATGAGAATCAAATAATATCGACTAAGAAAGTTAAAGATATTAAACAACAAGAAGTTTATTTTGGTGAAATTCCCATTATGACAACTAATGGTGCATTTATAATCAATGGAACGGAAAGAGTCATCGTAAATCAACTGCATCGATCCCCTGGTGTCTTTTTTGATTCTCAAAAGGGCTCTAAGGATTTAGATTCCTCTGGTAAAAGTACTTTTACTGCCAGAATCGTTCCTCAAGATGGAAGATGGCTGGATTTCGAATTTGATTCCAAAGATATAATGCATGTCAGAATTGATAGAAAAAAGAAATTTCATTCAACATTATTGCTTCTTGCTTTGGGAGAATCAATAGAAGCGATTCTAGACTCTTTTTATTTAAAAGAAAATATTTATTTTGATGGTGAGAACTTTACAAAAGATATCAATTTTGATTTGCTTCCTTTTCAAAGAGCCTCAAAGGATATATTTAATTCAAAAAAAGAATTAATTGTGAGAGAAGACAGAAGACTCTCGGATAGAATAATAGAAACAATTCAATCTTCTAAAATCTCTACTTTGGAAATTAATCAAGAAGACTTGGTTGGTATGTATTTAGTTTCTAGGTTCAAGAGAGAAAAACCCTTAAAATCCCCATCTACAAAGAAAACAACGAATAAAAAAGTTGATTCAACAGAATCGGTAGAAGAATTTTTAATTGAAGAAATCACAGACGAAACTATTGAATATATCAAAGAAAACAAAATCAGTAATTTTCAAATTTATTATATCGATGAAAGTTCTTTTACCAGTTCTTTGGTTGTAACCATGAATGACATGATTAATAAATCTAAAGTCCACTCCAAAGATCATGCAATTGCCGAAATCTATAAAAAATTTAGACCAACCGATCCTCCAACTGATAAAATTGCTTCAACTTTTTTTGAAAATATGTTTTTCAATGAAGATACTTATAGGCTTTCTAAAGTTGGAAGAATGAAAATTAACTACAAACTAAACCACGGCGTTTCAGACTCTAAATTTTCACTAGATCCAAAAGACATAGTTGAGACATTTAAATATTTATTGTTGTTAAAATCCGGAAGAGGTGTTATCGACGACATCGATCATCTTGGCAACAGGAGGGTAAGAACTGTTGGTGAATTAATTGAGGACCGTTTCTTTGTAGGTGTCGAAAGATTATCAAGAACAATTAGAGAAAAGATGAACTATAATGTGGTTGAGGATTTAATGCCTTCTGACGTAGTTATTCCTAAAAGTGTTACTTCGGTTGTTAAGGAATTTTTTGCTACTGGTCAGCTGTCACAATTTATGGACCAAACTAATCCTTTATCAGAAATCACTCATAAAAGGAGATTGAGTGCTTTAGGACCAGGAGGCTTAACGAGAGAAAGAGCCGGTTTTGAGGTAAGAGATGTCCATTCTTCCCACTATGGAAGGATTTGTCCCATAGAAACCCCCGAAGGACCTAATATTGGATTAATATCTAGTTTAAGTACTTATGCAAAAATAAGTGAGCATGGATTTCTTTTGACCCCATATAAAGAAGTATCGAATGGGATTGTTTCTGATAAAATTAAATTTTTGAATGCTTTAGAAGAGGAAGATTTCATTATTGCCCAAGCAAGTGCGGTTTTAAACGATGATAATTCATTTGCGAATGATTTGGTTTCAGCAAGAACCAAAGGAGAGTTTCAGGTAGTTCCACGACTAAAAATTGACTTCATGGATGTATCTCCCGCCCAATTGGTTTCTGTTTCTGCTTCACTAATCCCCTTTTTAGAACATGATGATGCGAATAGGGCCTTGATGGGATCTAATATGCAAAGACAAGCGGTACCTCTTTTAAGAACGTCGGCACCCTTGGTTGGAACTGGTTTTGAAAAGAACATCTCTAGAGACTCTGGTGTTAACGTTATAGCAAAAAATTCTGGAATAGTTGATTATGTAGATTCTTCTAAAATTGTTATAAAAAAAGACAAACTATCTGAAAATGGAGAAGTTTCTGATATTTACAATTTAATTAAATTTGAAAGATCTAATCAAAACACTTGTTGGAATCAAAAGCCCATAGTAAAAAAGGGCAAAAGAGTAAATAGAGGAGATATTATAGCCGATGGGCCTTCCACCGAATACGGGGAGTTAGCATTAGGAAAGAATGTTGCTGTAGCTTTTATGTCATGGGGCGGGTACAACTTCGAGGATGCTATATTGATTAGTGAAAGATTGTCCAAGGATGATACTTTTACGTCGTTACACATTGAAGAATTTGAATGCATTTCTAGAGAAACCAAATTAGGCAAAGAAGAAATTACTAAAGATATACCAAATGTGAACGAAGAACATCTTGCATACCTTGATAAAGATGGAGTAATTCAAATCGGAGCTGAAGTAAAATCTAACGATATTCTAGTAGGTAAAATCTCTCCTAAGGGAGAAACTCAACTTTCAGCTGAAGAAAGACTTCTGAGAGCGATATTTGGTGACAAAGCTGGAGACGTTAAAGATACATCCTTGAGAGTGCCTCCCGGAGTTAACGGTATTGTCCTAGATGTTAAAAATTTGATATCACGAATTGGAGACAAACAAGACCAATCGAGATCTGGTTCTCCTGAAGTTGTAGAACTGATCAATGAAAGGAATAAAGAAATAGATATTATTACAAATGAAGTAATATTAAAACTTAAAAAAATCTTTATTGCAAAGATTCCTACAAGCCATATAAGATCTGGCAGAAAAATTATTTTAAAGAAAGGTTTAATTATAGAGGAGTCGCAATTTGATTTGGTTCCATTTGAAAAAATTTCGACAATTGATTTTGAAGGCAAAAAAGATTACGAAGAAACAATTGAATCAATTATGAAAATTGCAGAAGAAAAAACCAGTGCTGTATTGAACAAATATGCTAAAGAAATTGAAGAACTATCTAAACCTGATGATCTTCCACCAGCTGTATTAAGAATTATCAAAGTATATGTTGCTGTAAAAAGAAAACATCAGGTCGGTGACAAGATGGCAGGAAGACATGGTAATAAGGGTGTAGTTTCAAGAGTTTTACCTGAAGAAGATATGCCTTATTTAGCTGATGGTACTCCTATCGATATGGTTCTTAATCCTCTTGGTGTCCCATCAAGAATGAATGTTGGTCAGATTCTTGAAACCCACCTGGGCTTAGCAGCAAGAGCTCTGGGAATGCAAATTCAAAATTATTTAGACGAAAATATATCTAATATAAATGGCATAAAAGATTTATTAGCTAAGATTTATCCCAATGATTCAGAATATTTAAAGGATTTAGATAGACTTCCAGAAGAAGACTTACTCGATCTATCAAAAAGATTATGTGATGGTATTCCAGTAGAAACACCAATTTTTGAAGGAGTGAAAGAATCTGAAATAAGATCTTTGTTCTTAGAAAATCACTTACCCGAGGATGGAAAGTTGATTCTTTTTAATGGTCTAACTGGCGAACCATTTGATCAGAAAGTAACTGTTGGTACTATGTATATGATTAAGCTGCATCACTTGGTTGAGGAAAAAATTCATGCTAGAGCCATAGGTCCTTATTCTCTAGTAACTCAACAACCTTTAGGCGGAAAATCTCATTTTGGGGGTCAAAGATTAGGCGAAATGGAAGTTTGGGCATTGGAAGCTTATGGTGCTGCTAATACTTTACAGGAATTTCTCACGGTTAAATCTGATGATGTAATGGGTAGGACTAGGATTTTTGATTCTATAGTTAAAAATAAGGTGAAGTTTGAACCAGGCGTACCTGAATCATTTAATGTCTTACAAAATGAATTAAAATCTCTTGGACTAAATATAGAAATGATTGAGAAAGAAGATAAAACAAAAAAATCGTTACCTTCAGGAGGTCCTACAAATGATTGATATGGGCGTACTGTTCAATAAGCCAAAGAACCCACAGGATTATAGTGCAATAAAAATTGGTATTGCTTCACCAGAACAAATCAAAGAATGGTCCTATGGTGAAATCAAAAAACCAGAAACTATCAACTATAGAACTTTTAGACCCGAAAAATACGGCCTCTTTTGTGCAAAAACTTTCGGACCAGTTAAAGATTTTGAATGCCTTTGTGGAAAATATAAGAGATTAAAGCATAGAAATCATGTTTGTGAGAAATGCGGAGTTGAAGTCATCTCTAGCAAATCGAGAAGGACTAGAATGGCCCATATAGAATTGGCATCCCCGGTTGCACACATATGGTTTTTAAAAAGTGTTCCAAGCAGAATAGGCGGTTTGCTCGATATTTCTTTGAAAGATCTTGAAAAAGTTCTTTATTTTGAATCATACGTAATAACTGATCCAGGTGATACTGGTCTTAAAACGGGACAAGTAATTTCTGAAGACACGTATAGAGAACTTATTGATGAGAATTATTTTCTTTTAGTTGGCATGGGAGCTGAAACTGTAAGGACAATGCTCCAAGCAATAGATTTAGAAGAATTATCAAGGGAACTCAAAGACGAATTAAAAAGAACTCCCTCTCCTCTAAAAAAGGTCAAGTTCTCCAAGAGACTTAGGACCGTCGAAGCATTTAGAGGTTCTACAAACAAACCTGAGTGGATGATTCTAACGAGATTGCCAGTTCTTCCACCTGATTTGCGGCCGTTAGTTCCATTAGATGGAGGCAGGTTCGCTACTTCAGATCTTAATGATCTTTATAGAAGAGTAATTAATAGAAA
>DCAB01000015.1:0-311 GCA_002311855.1 Candidatus Dadabacteria bacterium UBA1144
CTATTGATTTTGCTCTCCAAGTTGCGAATGACCAAGCAGACCGTATTTTTGTAGGTGGTATTGCTGCGTCATTGATGCATAAAAAGTTTTTAGACCAGTCTAAATGGAGTGGTATCCGCTTCATTAATGGACTCTTAAATAAAGCTCCCGCCAAATCACTTCAATTAGATGATTTTTCCGAAGAGTTTTATTCTGATGATATTACTTCTACTCCTATTGAACAGCTAATTCCAGATTACAGCATCCTGGAGCAAATAGAGTATGAATATCCCGTAAGAGATGCATATTTTGTTTATGCTTCTCGTGGCTGT
>DCAB01000015.1:398-759 GCA_002311855.1 Candidatus Dadabacteria bacterium UBA1144
TTAGAAAATGCAGTTTTTGTGGAGTTCCTAAATTGGAAGGAGATTTTTGGGATACAGATTCAATAACAAATATTGTAAAAGGGATTGAGAAAAAATATGGAGCAAAAAAAGATCTTATTTTTATGGACAATAATGTTGTAGCATCTCCTCGATTTAAAGAGATCATGGCAGAAATAAGAGATTTAGGCTTTGGAAAAAATGCTAAATTAACTAGGAAAAATCGAAGCCTCATACGCAGAGTTGATTTTAATCAAGGTGTGGATGCAAGAATTCTGTGTAAGAGCAAAATGTATTTAAAAGAATTAAGTACAATTTGTATCAAACCGCTGAGAATAGCATTTGATCATTTAGGACTAAAGAA
>DCAB01000015.1:957-2152 GCA_002311855.1 Candidatus Dadabacteria bacterium UBA1144
TTCCCAATGAGGTACCAACCTACTGATAGGCCAGACAGAGGTTTTGTTGGGGAAAAATGGAGTAAATATTCTTTAAGATCAATGCAAGTGATACTTCAAGCAACCCATGGCATCGTCAGCGGTAATCCAGAATTTTTCTACAGAGCTTTTGGAGAATCTTCAGAAGATTTTAAAGAATTATTAACAAGACCTCAACATTTCATTTTTAACAGAGAATATTACGAAAACTGTGAAGGGAAGCCCGAATTTGATGATTATACAATTCAAATGAAGAGCTTATCAAATTCAGAAAAAGAAGAATTAAACGTTGAACTATCTAAAACAACTCCAGGGAATTTTCATGAGATAAAATTTTCTAATCATAAATTACAAAGAATCCTTAGTTTTTATTTGCCTCTTACTTCCGAAGAAGCAGAAGAGATCTGGAGCCAAAAACAAAAATTTAATAAGAACAAGGCTGAAGAGATAATTTATATTCCAGATGATGAAAAAGTAGAAGATGCAGGATATAACGATGTTACTTTTAAATCAGTTCAAGATGCAGGAAACAAAATTCAATCCGAAAATGTAATATGAGTAATAGAGTAAGTTTGAAAGAAAGAAGTGGTCTGATTAAAGCAAATAAAACATCTTACCAGCCTAAGGATTCAATAATTATTGGTAAGGATATTCTTGAATTGCTTAGCAATGCTATGTATGTCGATCCGCTGACTATATACAGAGAATACCTTCAAAATAGTGCGGATTCAATCGATGAAGCATTAAATGATGGACTGTTAGAAAACGAAGATGAGGGAAGAGTAGATATAAAAGTAGACTCGATTAATAGAAAAGTTACAATTAGAGATAATGGTGTTGGGATTTCAAAAAAAGATTTTGAAAAAAGGATGACGGCATTTGGAGCAAGTAATAAAAGGGATACCGATGCAAGAGGCTTCAGGGGAGTTGGAAGATTAGCTGGTCTAGCTTATTGCCGTGAGCTAATTTTTAGAACAAAGTCAAAAGAAGAGACTGAAATACTAGAACTTACTTGGGATTGCGTAGTTTTGAAATCTATTCTGCTTGACCCAAATTATAAAGGTGACTTATCTAACGTTGTAAGAGATGTAGTTTCAATCTCATTAATTCCAGCCGAAAATTATCCAGATCATTTCTTTGAAGTAGAGCTTAGAAACATTATTAAACATAAAAAGGA
>DCAB01000015.1:2319-2808 GCA_002311855.1 Candidatus Dadabacteria bacterium UBA1144
ATTAGAATGTTTCACTATTCCAAATGTTTCTGGTGAGGTGGGTGCTGTTGGATGGATTTTACATCACAACTATTTAGGTGCTATTTCTCCTAAAACAGGTCTAAAGGGATTTAGGGTTCGCTGCGGTAATATTCAAGTTGGTGAGGACAATCTTTTAGATGAAATATTTACTGAAACTCGTTTTAATTCCTGGACTGTCGCAGAAGTACATGTAATAGATAAAAATATTAAGCCTAATGGGAGAAGAGATAATTTTGAGCAAAATATACATTTTCTAAATATGATTAATCACCTGGCAGTTAAAGGGCGTGAGATATCTAAAAATTGCCGTAATTCTTCAATTTTAAGAAATAAAATAAAAGAATTTGAAATTGAGGAACGAAAAATTTTTGAAAAAATCTCTTTCTTAAAGCAACAATCTCTCCCTAAAAAGAGTAATGCCGAAATAGAGTGTTATATAAAAGACTCTTTGCAAAAATTGCAAAACTT